>NZ_PTJS01000001.1:3972486-4344973 GCF_002941025.1 Streptomyces sp. QL37
GTCATGGGTTCGGACACCGCACGCTTCCTCGCCCTTCTGGTCCTGCCGCCGTCGAGCAGCAGGCGCACCTCGTAGAAGTCCTTGCCCCGCTCCGCGTCCGTCGCCACGAGAGGCAGGACGAACCGGTCCACGTCGTCCGGATCAATCACTTGGTTGACCGTCCTGCTGTAGCTCCCTTCCATCAAAGGGAAGTTGACGGCATAGGAACCGCTGGGCCCCAGTCGCCTCTCCCGGACCTCTGTGCGGACGGTGATCGGCGCCCCTGGCAGCCTGAGCACTGAGGGCGGGTCGATGCCGGGGATGTAGAGCAGGCCCTTCAACTCCACGTGTATACGGCGGACGAAGCCTTTCCGGTCTCCGTCATTGCGCACGGCGATGTCCAGGACCGGCCGATCCGGAACCACCTCGCTGAGCAGATGCACCTCGGCTCCCGGCTCCGCCAGGACCGCATCCCCCTCGCCCACCGATACACCGTCGAGAGCGACCTCCCCGCCCCGCTTCCTTCGCGCCCTGAGCGTCGCCCATGCGGCGATGGTCGCCGCGAGGACAGCCGCGCCTTCCGCGAGCAATGTTCTTCCCCCCTGCATCAAGGGGCGATCGGCTTCTGCGCGCATGCCCCGTACGGTCGCTGCTTGTCCACCCGTAGTCCCTTTAAGCGTACGGACAGCCACTGACAGTGAAGGGGGCGGCAACGGCCTCCGCCCCTCAGCTCGCCGCGGAGACCGGGCGCGCGGCATCCGTGTCCGTGGAGCGCTTCACGGACGGCAGGCCGGTCAGGCCGATGAAGATCAGTGAGAAGACACCCGCGGCCGCGAAGACGGTGAAGCCAGTGGTGGTCGAGCCGGTGGCGAGGAGCTGGCCGCCGAGCCAGGGACCGAAGACCGCGCCGAAGCGGCCCATTCCGGAGGTCCAGCCGACCGCGGTGGCGCGGTTGTCGTCGTCCGAGCGGGCGGCCACCGTGGCGTAGATCATCGCCTGGGCGCTGAAGAGGAACAGGCCGGTCAGGAACACCACGATGTAGGTGACGGGCAGCGGCATGTGGACGCTGAGCAGGTAGACGCCGACGGCGGTGGCACCGAACCAGATCGCGCCGATGCGCGCACCGCCGAACCGGTCGGTGAGCCTGCCGCCGACGAGCATGCCGACGATGCCTCCGAGGTTGATGACGATGACGAAACCGAGCGACGAGCCGAGGTCGTAGCCGGCCGCGCGCATCATCGAGGGCAGCCACTGGGAGACGCCGTAGACCAGCAGGAGTCCGCCGAAGGACGCCAGCCAGAAGAAGAGGGTCTGCACCCACAGGCCACCGCGGAACAGGGCGGCGACCGCGCTCCACCGGTCGGTGCCCGCCGGGCGCTTCCTGTCCTGGGCGGGGGCGGGTGCCACGACGCCGTACCGCTCGGCGAGTGCCCGTGCCTCTTCGGTACGCCCCTTGGCCCGCAGGAACGTCAGCGACTCGGGCAGGAACTTGATGGCCAGCGGAACGCCGATGAAGAGCGGGATCACACAGATCCAGAACGACACGCGCCAGTCCCCGGTCCACAGCGCCACGAAACCGGCCACGATGCCACCGGCCTGGTGGGCGGTCATGAGGGATCCGACTATCAACGCGCCGCGGCCGCGCGGGGCGTATTCACTGACCAGCGTGATGGCGCTCGGCAGGAGGCCGCCGAGGCCGAGGCCCGCCAGGAAGCGGCCGAGGCTGAAGACTCCGAGGCTTCCGGCCACGGCGCAGACGGCGGAGGCCAGCGAGAAGACGGCGGTGGAGACGACGATCGTCTTCTTGCGGCCCGCCCAGTCGCTGATGGTCCCGGAGGACAGGGCCCCGATCAGCATGCCGAAAGTGGCGTAGGAGCCGATGTCACCGGCCTTGCCCGGGTCGATACCGAGCGCCTTGGTCTCCAGCATGTGCGGCAGGACGGAGCCGTAGATGAACATGTCGAGGCCGTCGAAGAGGACGACCAGCCAGCACAGGCCGACGACCAGCAGGGCGAGCCGGCTGCTGCGGACACCGGTGGCGGGGGTTGGGGAGGACATCGGGGCATTCCTCTCGTCCGGGACAGCTCTGTCCCTGAAGGAGCTGCGGGAAGGGCGGGTCGGTGCGGCTCAGATGCGGCGGACCCGAGTGTGCCGATGACGTTAAGGACCCCGGCATCCAACGTCAACGCTTTTGTCAACAATCTCAGGAACAATTTGGCCGTGTTCTCTTCGCCGTCGCCGCGGGCCCGCCACACAGGACGGGGCGGGCGGCACACCGATGTGTGCGCCGCCCGCCCCTGCCCTCACGCCGTCCGGTCAGTCCAGCGGCGGGGTGCCGTGGGTGTGGAAGGACTCGATGGTGCGCAGGCCCCATGCCTGCCCCTTGGCGCGCTCGGCCTCGGTCCAGGTGACCAGCGGCCAGTCGGGGGCGAGCACCAGGCGGGTGAGCGGGTTGCAGAGCTCGACGCGATTTCCGCCGGGCTCGTAGACGTACAGGAAGAACGTCTGCTGGATGGCGTGCTTGTGCGGGCCCGTCTCGATGAACACGCCGCTGTCGATGGCGAGATCGGCCGCTCGCAGGATGTCCTCACGGGTGTCGGTGGCGAACGCGATGTGGTGCAGGCGTCCGGTGGAACCCGTCCAGTCCGAGGTGTAGACGACGTCGTACGACTTGTTGTTGAACGTCAGCCACTTGGCGCCGATCACGCCGGTGTCGAGCTGGATCTGCTCGGTGGGCCGGGCGCCGAGGACGTGCTGGTGGAAGTCGGCGTTGGCGGCGACATCGGCGGCGAGGAAGTTGATGTGGTCCAGGCGGCGGACCCCCACGCCCCGGTTGGGCTTGGCCTGCGGCTGGTTCTTCAGGGCGGGCCTGAGCTCCGGGGGCGCCTGGTAGTACTCGCTCTCCCAGTACAGGGCTATCTCGTGGCCGTCGGGGTCGGTCGTGAGGTAGAGCTTGCCGATGCCCGGCTCGTCCTCCGCCCAGCGCCCCTCGTGGCCCGCGGCTTCGAGTTCGGCGACCCTGCGCGCCAGGGCCTCCTCCCCGGAGGTCCGCAGTGCGGTGCGGCGCAGGCCGGGCTTCTCGGCGGCGGTCAGCACGAGGCTGTGGTGCTCGTAGTCGTCGAAGGTGCGCAGGTAGACGGAGTCGCCGTCCTGCCCGTTGACGGTCAGGCCGAGGTAGTCCGTGAAGAACCTGACGCTGCCCTCCAGGTCCGGAGTCAGCAGTTCGGCGTGACCGACATGGGCGATGTCACCGAGAGGGGGAGTCATCTGCGGCTCCTTGCCGGGGAAGTTCGGGGGATGGGGAAGCCGTCTGCCCGGGCGGCCGCGGGAAGACGATGCCGTCGAAGATCTTTCGTGCGGTACGCACCACCGCGGTGCGCGTCACGGCGGGGCGGCCGTCCGCGCCCGTTCCGACACCGGACTCGATGTCGATGAACCCGGTGGGGTGCTCGATCCGCAGCCGGTCGCCGCCCGAGGGGAGCCGGGCGATGTCCTCGGCGACGCTGCCGGGGACGCGCAGCCCCGCCGCGACGCCGGCGGCGCCGAGGACACCGATGGAGGGGTGGCAGCGGTGCGGGATGAAGGTGCGGGTCGTCACCGCGCCGTCCTGGGCGGGCGGGGCCAGCAGACTGAGCTTGGGCACCGTCGTGTCGCGGACGTCGCCGAGGCCCATGAGGGGGCCCGCTTCGAGGCGGATCTTCTCGATGCGGTCGCGCAGGGCTGTGTTGTCCTCCAGCTCCTGCGTGGTCTCGTAGCCCGTGATGCCCACGGCCCGGGCCGGAACGAGCACCGTCGGCATGCCGTTGTCGACGCAGGTCACCGGCGTGCCGGCGATGACATCACGGGCCCGGCCGGTGGGCAGCAGAGGGCTGTCGCCCTGCGCGAACTCGATCACCACCGGTGCGGCGCTCCCGGGCACCCCGGAGATCCGCGCCGTCCCGGTGTAGTCGACGCGCCCGCCGGAGGTGGGGAAGGTCGCCGTGGCCAGGTCACCGGTGTTGACCATCCGGATGCGCACGGACGTCTGCCCGTCGCCGGCGGCGACCAGGCCCCTCTCCACGGCGAAGGGGCCGATCCCGGCGAGCAGGTTGCCGCAGTTCTGGCGGTCGGACACCTCGGCGGCGTCCACGGCGACCTGGAGGAAGAGGTAGTCCACATCGGCGTCCGGATCGTCCGGTACGGAGACGACCGCAACCTTGCTCGTGAGCGGGTGCGCGCCGCCGAGACCGTCGATCTGCCGCGGGTCCGGGCTGCCCATGATCCGCAGCAGCAGTTCGTCGCGGGCGGCCGGGTCCCTCGGCAGATCGTCCGCCAGGAAGTAGGCCCCCTTGGACGTACCGCCCCGCATCAGGAGGCAGCGGACCTCCGCCGGTCCGCCGGTCACGCCCCGGCCTCCCTCGCGTGGTCCTCGTACGAGGTGTAGCGCACGCCGAGGGTCTCGAGCTTCTCGCGCAGTCCGTAGCGGTCCAGCCCGAGCTTGCCCTCCAGGAAGGCCGCGCGCGCCTTGGCCTCCTTGGTCTCTCGCGCCTCGGACGCCTCGGCGGTCTCGCGGACCCGCTCGCGGGGAACGGCCACCACCCCGTCGTCGTCGGCGACGATGACGTCGCCCGGGCGGATCACCTGGCCTCCGATGACGACCGGGACGTTGACGGAACCACCGGTCGCCTTGACGGTCCCCTGGGCGGACACGGCCTTCGCCCACGCGGCGAAACCCATGTCGCGCAGCTCCTGGGTGTCGCGGATGCCCGCGTTGATCACCAGTCCTCGCACACCGCGCCTTTGGAGCGCGGTGGCGAAGAGCTCTCCGAACATGCCGTCGGTGGACGGGGACGTGGTGGTGACGACGAGGACGTCGCCCTCGCCGCACTGCTCCACCGCCGCATGGATCATGAGGTTGTCGCCGGGCCAGCTGAGCACGGTGACCGCGCTGCCCACGATCCGTACACCCTGTTGTACGGGGCGCAGTTCGGGGCCGAGCAGGCCGGTGCGGCCCATCGCCTCGCTCACGGTGGCGACCCCGTACGGTGCGAGTGCCTCGATGTCCCGCGCGTCCGCCTTCGGCGGTCCGGTGACGATGACGCCGCTCATGCCGGCAGCTCCGTGATCCGCGCCGTCTCGGTTGTCATGGCTGAACTCTCCTTGCTGGACAGGACGTCGGCCCACCAGCGCGGCGCGGGATGCGCGCAGTGCGTCGATCAGGTTCCGCGCGTCACCCGCGCAGTGCCTCGATCACGCTCGCCAGGTGGGAGCGGACGGCCGCTTCGGCCGCCTGCGGCTCTCTGGCCCTGATCGCGTCGATCATGGCCAGGTGCTCATTCAGGGACTGCTGCGGACGTCCGGGCCGCAGGGCGAGCTGGAACCTGTGCCGCACCAGCTGGCCGTTCAGCCGCTCCAGGAGCGAGACGGCCGTCCGCTGCCCGGAGAACTCCCTGACCATGGCGTGGAGCTCATGGTTCAGGTCGGAATAGAGCATGGGATCACCGTCGGCGACGGCCTGGGTCATGGCCTCGCCGACCGCCGTGAGCCGGTCGAGCTGCTCGGCGTCGGCCGTGACGGCCGCCTTGGCCGCGCAGAGCCCTTCCAGGGCCATGCGGCACTCGGTGATGGCGACGGCTTCGTCGACGCTCACCACACGCACCCGCGATCCGCGGTTACGGATCCGCTCGACCAGCCCCTCCGACTCCAGCTCGATCAGCGCCGCTCTGACGCTGGCCCGTGTCACACCGAACTGCTCGGCGAGTTCGTTCTCCACCAGCCGCTGGGCCGGTGCCATCTCGCCGCGCAGAATCGCCTGCCGCAGTTGGGTCAGGGCCAGCTGCCTGGCCTGCTCCCCACTTGTCGGACCGGCTTGATTCGGCATCGTTGCCCCCCTGAGTGAGTGCCTGTCGAACCTAAATCTAGGACAACAGGATTGTCAACGATTCTGTTTGCCATATTGGCGAAGGTGAGGTGAGCCTCCGGGGGGAACACCCCCGCAACGGCACGTGGGCCCGGTCCCCCTCGCACTGGAGAGGGGGACCGGGCCCACGGGAGTCATGCCGGGCAGCACGGGGACGGCGGTGCGGCGCGCTCGGCGCCCCGCCGTCGAAGGCGGATCAGGCAGCTGCGGCGGCGGCACCTTCGGCGACCTGGCGGAGCACCTCGGTCAGCGAGGTGACGACCTCGGCGTCGTCCGCCGGGTGGAGCTCGGCGAAGCGGGTCACGGAGCCGGGGATGGAGAGCTTGGCGTCCGCCAGGACCGCTCCGCCCGCGAGGCCGGCAGCCTTGCGGGCCTCGTCCTGGGCCCACACGCCGCCGAACTGGCCGAAGGCGGTGCCGACCACGGCGACCGGCTTGGCGGTCATGGCACCGGCGCCGTACGGACGGGACAGCCAGTCGATGGCGTTCTTGAGGACGGCCGGCATGGTGCCGTTGTACTCGGGCGAGAACAGCAGGAACGCGTCGGCCCGGCCGGCCGCCTCGCGCAGCCGGGCAGCGGCAGCCGGAACGCTGCCCTCGACGTCGATGTCCTCGTTGTAGAAGGGGACCTCGACGAGACCCTCGTAGAGCTCGACCTCGACACCCTCGGGCGCGTGCTTGACGGCCGCCTCGGCGAGCTGACGGTTGTGGGAGCCGGCGCGGAGGCTGCCGACGAGGGCGAGGATGCGTACAGACATGGGGGAAGCTCCCGGGAGACGGAGACTGCAGAAGTAAGCGGACCATAGTCCGTTTAAAGTTGTACCACCTAAACGGACCGCGGTCCACTTCCCTCCGTCCGGGGCTACCCTGAAGCCATGACCGCTCCCCTCCCCCCGCCGCCCGGGCCGCGCGACACCGGCGAGGCGCGGACGAATCTCACGCTCGCCGCCGTCGGCGAACCCGAGATGCTGCGGGCGGACGCGGCGCGCAACCGGGCGCTCCTGCTGGACGCCGCCTCGCGTCTCCTGGCTCGATGCGGCGCGGCGAACCTCACCATGGAATCGGTCGCGGCGGCCGCCGGAGTCGGCAAGGGCACGGTCTTCCGGCGGTTCAAGGACCGCACGGGCCTGCTCATCGCGCTCCTGGACCACCGCGAGGCCCTGCTGCAGGCCGCCTTCCTCTCCGGGCCGCCCCCCATGGGCCCGGACGCCCCCGCGGCCGAACGACTGCACGCCTTCGGCCCCGCCCTGATGCGCCACGAACGCGATCACCACGAACTGATCCTGGCCTCCCGCACCGACCCCCTGCGCACCTACGAGGTCCCCGCGCAGCGGCTGAGGCTCAGCCATGTCACCCTGCTGCTGCGCCAGGCGCACGCGGCGGGTGAGCCCGAACTGCTCGCGCACACGCTGCTCGGGTCGATCGACACCCCGCTCGTCCACCATCTGACCTGTGAACGCGGTATCGGCATCGGCCGCTTGGAGCAGGGCTGGCACGACCTTCTCAACCGTTACGGGGTGGCACGCTGAGGGCGGCCCCACCGGGCCGCGACCGCACCTGGACCAGGGCGTGCGTGCCGCTGGTACGCCACTTTCGGCCGGACCGGTCCAGGCGCTCCAGGGTCCGCGGATCCAGGCCCACGACGACGTCGGACTTCAGCGTGCGCAGCGCGGCGACGGCACTCGGGAAGTACGCCGTGAGGTCGGCGAACGGCGTAGTCGCCGGCCACAGACGGTCGCCCACCAGACGCCGGTAGTTGAGGTCACCCTTCAGGATCGTCAGCGTGGCCGCACCTAGCTCCGCCCGGAGGTCCTCGGGCATCCGCTCGTACGGGAACGGGGCACAGAAGAACGGGTGGGTACGCACCTCGAGCCGGCCGGCGCCCATGGCCTCCCAGATCCGGACGCCGGTCGCTCCCGCCTCACCGGGGGCACTGTTCAGCCTGCGCAGGCAGTCGATGACATCGGCCGTCATGGCGTCGGAGACGTAATACGGGCCGGGCTTCACATGGAGCACCACCCGGTCGGCATGGCCGTGCTCGAGAAGGTGGTCGATGAGGAGGAGGTCGGGGATCAGCTCGCGCCCGGTGTTGTCCGCGATGACGGCGACCGTCGCCGGGGACCCTGCGGGCAGGAGCGACCACAGCGCCGCACTGTCGTCGGCGACCAGACCGGGATCGGCCTCGCCGGGGGTGGATTCACCGGCCGGGCCACGGAAGCCGAGATCGGCACGGTTTCCCCAGAGCGAGGCCTGGAGCAGGGCTGCCGCCCGCTCGGTGGCGGGGGCACCGGCGAGGTCGTCCAGCGAGCGGAGTTCCTCCTCGACCGTGGAGCCGCGCAGTTCCGCGCGCTTGAAGGAGGCGAAGGGGTCGACGCCCTGCCACGGTCCCTCGTCGACGTATCCGACGGCCCCGAGGAGCCTGCGGTAGAAGTAGCTCTCGCTCCAGAGGAACGGGGCGTCGAACCACGGACGCCCGAAGTGTTCCCGCCCCCAGCCCAGCCAGAGCTCGCGGTCCGGGCTGCCGGGACCGAGAGGTTCGACGACCCCGTGGACGATCTCGTGGAGCAGGGCGTCCAGGGCGCGGTGCTGCCCGGGACCGTACGGGAAGGCCTCGCGCACCTGCTCGATCAGGGCCGGATGGCGCTCCGCCATGACGCCCCGGGCGAAACTGCCCGGCTCCCGGCACGTGATCACAGGAGGGAGACCGAGGTCCCCCACGGCCCGGGAAGTCGCTCGCGTATCGCCCATGCGCCCAGTCTGCCCGCTGGAGGGAGCCGCTCCTCCCACGACGGATGCGCGTGTCCACCGTCCGACCCGGCCGACGGCGGTCAACGCCCGTGGCGGAACCGGCACATGACCTGCCCAGGGGCTGGTTACGATATGGAACGGCTCAGATGACTTACCCCAGGAAAGGGAACCCGTACCCATGCCGGCCGAGACGTTCGAGTTTCAGGTAGAAGCTCGCCAGCTCCTGCAGATGATGATCCATTCGATCTACTCGAACAAGGATGTATTCCTGCGGGAGCTCATTTCCAATTGTTCGGACGCGCTGGACAAGCTGCGGCTGGAGACTCTCCGCGACGACACGCTCCAGGCGGACACGTCCGACCTGCATATCGCCATCGAGGCGGACCAGGAGACGCGCACACTGACCGTGCGCGACAACGGCATCGGAATGTCGCACGACGAGGTCGTGCAGCTGATCGGGACGATCGCGAATTCCGGTACGGCGAAATTCCTCCGGGAACTCAAGGAAGCCAAGGACGCCACCGCTTCCGAGGAGCTCATCGGGCAGTTCGGTGTCGGTTTCTATTCGAGCTTCATGGTCGCCGACGAGGTCACCCTGGTGACCCGGCGCGCGGGCGAGGACACGGGCACGCGCTGGCAGTCCAGCGGCGAGGGAACCTACACCGTCGAGTCCGTCGACGACGCGCCCCAGGGCACCTCGGTCACGCTTCGGCTCAAGCCCGAGGACGCCGAGGACAAGCTCTTCGACTACACATCGCCCTGGAAGCTCAGGGAGATCGTCAAGCGCTACTCGGACTTCATCACCTGGCCCATCCGCATGGCAGCGGTGGCGGGCGAGGAGGGAGCGGAGCCCGAGGCCGAGACGGTCAACTCGATGAAGGCCCTGTGGGCCCGGTCGAAGGATTCCGTGACCGATGAGGAGTACAGCGAGCTGTACAAGCACATCAGTCACGACTGGACCGAACCGCTCGAAACCATCCGCATGCAGGCGGAGGGAACCTTCGAATACCAGGCTCTTCTCTTCCTGCCGTCCCACGCGCCGCAGGACCTGTTCATGCAGGACCACAAGCGTGGAGTCCAGCTCTACGTGAAGCGCGTATTCATCATGGACGACTGCGAAGCGCTCATGCCGACGTATCTCCGCTTCGTGAAGGGCGTGGTGGACGCACAGGACCTTTCGCTCAATGTGTCGCGCGAGATCCTTCAGCAGGACCGCCAGATCGAGATGATGCGGCGCCGCCTGGTCAAGAAGGTGCTCTCGACGGTGAAGGACATGAGGTCCAACACCCCGGAGAAGTACGAGACATTCTGGAAGGAGTTCGGCCGGGTCCTCAAGGAGGGTCTGTTCCAGGACTTCGAGAACCGGGACGCGATCCTGGAGATCTCCTCCTTCGCCTCGACCCAGGACGCGGAGGGGCTGACCACCCTTCGCGCGTACGTGGAGCGGATGAAGGAGGGACAGGAGCAGATCTACTACATGACGGGCGAGTCCCGCGCGGCCATGGAGAGCTCGCCGCACATGGAGGCCTTCCGCGCCAAGGGCTTCGAGGTCCTGCTGCTGACCGAACCTGTCGACGAGGTCTGGGTCCAGTCCGTCCCCGAGTTCGACGGCAAGCCGCTCCAGTCGATCTCCAAGGGCGAGGTGGACCTCGACACCGACGAGGAGAAGAAGGAGGTCGAGGCCGAGCGGGAGAAGCAGCAGCAGGACTACGCCGGTCTGCTGACCTGGATGACCGAGCAGCTCGGTGACACCGTGAAGGAGGTACGTCTCTCCTCGCGGCTCACCGTCTCACCGGCCTGCATCGTCTCGGACACGCACGATGTCACCCCGGCGCTGGAGAACATGTACCGCGCCATGGGCCAGGAGGTGCCGCAGATCAAGCGCATCCTCGAACTCAACCCCTCACACGCGCTGATCAGCGGGCTGAACAAGGCCTACGCCGAGCAGAGCGGCGAGGAAGGCACCCGTACCGAACTGGCCGAGACGGCCGAGCTGGTCCACGGGCTCGCGCTCCTCTCGGACGGCGGCGAGCTGAGTGACCCCTCCCGTTTCAGCAGGCTGATGGCGGACCGCCTGGAGCGCACGCTCTAGTCCACGGACCGTCCCCCCGCCCCACTGCGGCCGCCAGGGTTCCTGGCGGCCGCAGCCGTGTGCGGCGCTGGGCGACGTGTGTGGCGCTGCGCTGGGCGACGTGTGTGGCGCTGCGCGGGGCGACGTGTGTGGCGCGGAGGCGGTCGTGAAGGTGGGGCGACGGCGGGAAGCAGCGGCCGTTCGAACAGATGTCGCCCCCCTGAAGGTGACTCACAGGAGTCACCCTGGGTGCCGGAGAGATCCTGAACTTCACCCTTTCGGGGGCCCGTTGAAGGTTTATCTACGCGCGGAGCATCGACGACCGAACGATCCTTCGGGCATATCAGACGACTTTCCCCAAGGCCATTACCGCCGAGTACCGGGAGCTGCTACAAACGTGCACGCCCCACGAACTCCCCACTCATCCCCCACATTTCGAAGGGCTGGCAGCCATGTCAGTACGAACCTTCCGGGCGTCCCTCACCACCCTCGCGATCGCGGCCCTGGCCGCACTCGGCCTCGCGCAACCGGCATCCGCCGCAGGCGACAACTACGTCGCCCTCGGAGACTCCTACTCCTCCGGCGTCGGCGCCGGGAGTTACACCTCCGAGAGCGGTGACTGCAAACGCAGCACCAACGCGTACCCCTACCTCTGGAAGAACGCGAACGCCCCGTCGTCGTTCACGTTCGTCGCCTGCTCGGGTGCGACGACCGCCTCCGTGTCCAGTGGCCAACTGGGCGCGCTGAGCTCGTCGACCACGCTCGTCAGCCTCACCGCCGGCGGCAACGACGTCGGGTTCGCGGACGTCATGCAGACCTGCGTCCTGCAGAGCGAGGCCACCTGCGTGGCCCGGGTGAACACCGCGGTCTCCGAGACGGAGAACGCGCTGCCCGGCAGGCTCGACTCCCTCTACGCGGGCATCCGTTCGCGGGCGCCGCAGGCCCATGTGGTGGTCCTGGGCTACCCGCGCTTCTACAAGCTGTCGGGCACCTGCATCGCCGGCCTCACGGAGACGGAGCGCGGGGCCATCAACAACGCGTCGGACGTACTGAACGGGGTGCTCGCCAAGCGGGCGGCCGACGCGGGGTTCACGTATTCGAGCGTGGTGGACGAATTCACCGGGCACGAACTCTGCTCGGGTGACGCGTGGATCCACAGCGTGTCCATCCCGGTCACCAACTCGTACCACCCCAAGGCCATCGGGCAGTCGAACGGCTACCTTCCGGCCTTCGACTCGGTGGCTTAGCGCGTGAGGGGAGGGCCTGCCCCGGCCACACGCGGGGCGGGCCCGCCACCGGAGGTCGCGCCGCCCGGCGGGCGGGGCGCCCTCGGAGGTTGCGCCGCCGGCGGTCGGGGCGCCGCTCGGTGCACTTTGGGTTCAGTACCGCTCGATCAGGCTTTCCCGGGCGACCGGGGGCTCGTAGGGCTCGGGCCAGAAGCCCGTCACTTTGGAGATCCTGCCGTCCGCGTCGAACGTGAAGAAGTGAATGGCGTGCGCCTCTTCCTGCCCCATGGTGACGAGCGTCCGGACAGCGGCCTGCCGCCCCTCCCCGTCGGCCACGATCCGCTCGACCCGTACGTGCCGGGCCCCCGGATTCTCCTGGTTGAACCGGACATGGCGTCCCCTGCCGAGAATCCGCTCACGGCTCTGCGGCAGCTCGTACACCACGTCGTCGGCGAGGGTGGCGCCGAACGCGCCCCAGTCGCCGGCGTCCGCCGCGGCCCAGTACTCCTCCACCGCGGATCGCACCTCGCCGGTGCCCCGCGCCTCGCCCCGCCCGTCAGCCGTTTCGGTCATGTCCCCGAGTGTGGACCCCGCCACTGACAACCGACCGCTGCACGGACCCGGTCAGCCGCCGGCCGGCCGGGACGCCTTGACCGAGTACATCATCGGGACACGCGGACGGTCGGCGGGGAAGCGGTAGTAGCCGTCCGCGTGCCGCACCAGCCCCGGGTAGCGGGCGAAGAGCGAGGCATCGTGTTCGTGCAGGAACTCGATCCGCAGCCCGGCCGCCGCCAGCGCCGACACGACCTCGCCGACAGGGTGCTGCCACTCGACGCTGCGGTTGTGGACGGTGGCGGCATCGACGTCGGCGTACGTGCCCGGTGCCTCCTCCACCCAGGCATCGCGGTTGAAGTAGTCGTACGCGATCGTAGAACCGGTGTCGTCGTCCAGACAGTCGGTCAGCGGATGGAACTCCGCCAGGTAGAGAAATCCGCCGGGCGCGACCAACGAGGCCACGACGTCCGCCCAACGGTCCACGTCCGGCAGCCAGTTCAGGGCGCCGATTCCGGTGTAGACGATGTCGTACGCGGAGTCCGGGACGGCCTGCGCGGCGTCGTACACGTCGGACGCGACGAACGTCGCCCGCTCCGGCGTCAGACCCAGCGAACGGGCCAGGTCGCGGGCGGTCTCGACGGCGGGTTCGGAGAAGTCGAGGCCCACCACCTGGGCGGCGCCGTGGCGGGCCCACGAGAGGGTGTCGAGGCCGATGTGGCACTGCAGGTGCAGCAGGGTCCGGCCGGTCACGTCACCGACCTCCGCGAGCTCGAACGCGCGCAGAGCGTCCTTGCCAGCCCGGAACGCGTCCAGGTCGTAGTAGTCACTGGCGGCGTGGATGGCCACGCGCTCGTCCCAGCGTGCGCGGTTGGCCTCGTGCCAGTCGTCGGGCGTGGGTGCGTACATGCCGTGAAAGTTACCCACAGGCCGGGACCGCGTGCGAGCGGTTATCCACAGGCCGCCCGGCATCGTGGTCACATCGGGTTGGATGGGGTCATGAGCGACACACAGAACGACGCGTCCGTACCGGAGCGGGAACAGGAACCGCCGCAGTGGGAGCAGCGATTCCGCGCTGCGCGGGTGTCCCTGCCCGATTGGGCCGAGGACGCCCCCGACCGCGCGCTCTTCGTCTCCAACGCCACCGGCACGTACGAGCTGTACGCGTGGGACCGGGCGACCGGGAAGCAGCGCCAGGTCACGGACCGGCCCAACGGGACGACCGACGGTGTCCTGACGCCGGACGGCCAGGCTGTCTGGTGGTTCGCCGACACCGACGGCGACGAGTTCGGCGTGTGGATGCGACAGCCGTTCGAGGGCGGTGCGGACGAAGAGGCCACGCCCGGCCTCGACCCCTCCTACCCGGCCGGGCTCGCCATCGGCCGAGATGGCACAGCGGTGGTCGGCCGCTCGACCGACGAGGACGGGACGACCGTTCACCTGGTGCGCGCCGGGGCGGAGCCGGTCGAGATCTACCGGCACCGGGAGTCCGCGGGGGTCGGTGACCTCTCCCACGACGGGACGCTGATCGCCCTGGAACACACGGAGCACGGCGACGCGATGCACTCGGCGCTGCGGGTGGTGCGCCCCGACGGTTCGACGGTCGCGGAGCTGGACGACACCGAGGGCGGCACGAAGGAGCTCGGCCTGTCGGTGCTGGGTTTCGCCCCGGTGGCGGGTGACACCCGGCTGCTGGTCGGGCATCAGCGGCGCGGGCGGTGGGAGCCGATGATCTGGGATCCGGTCGCGGGCACCCAGACGGACCTGCCGGTCGACCTGCCCGGTGACGCGGGCGCCGAGTGGTATCCGGACGGATCCGCGCTGCTGATCGAGCACAGCTTCGAGGCCCGCAGCGAGCTGTGGCGGATCGAGCCGGGCGCCCCGGGGCCGGTGCGGGTCGAGACGCCCTCCGGGACGGTGTCGGGCGCCACGGCCCGTCCGGACGGCACGGTGGAGTATCTGTGGTCGTCGGCCGCGCAGCCGCCCGCGGTGCGGTCCACGACCGGTTCCGTCGTCCTCGATCCGCCGGGCGCGAAGGCTCCGGCCTCGGTGCCTGTGCGGGACGCCTGGGTGGACGGCCCCGGAGGCCGCATCCACGCCCTGGTGCAGACTCCGGCCGGTGACGGCCCCTTCCCCACGGTCTTCGAGATACACGGCGGGCCCACCTGGCACGACAGCGACTCCTTCGCGTCGGGTCCCGCCGCGTGGGTGGATCACGGCTTCGCGGTGGTGCGGGTCAACTACCGCGGATCGACGGGCTACGGGCGCGCGTGGACGGACGCGCTCAAGCACCGGGTCGGGCTGATCGAGCTGGAGGACGTGGAGGCCGTCCGGATCTGGGCGGTGGAGTCGGGGCTCGCGGACCCGGAGCGGCTGGTGCTGGCCGGTGGCTCGTGGGGCGGCTATCTGACACTGCTCGGCCTGGGTACGCAGCCGGATGCCTGGGCCCTCGGGCTGGCCGCTGTCCCGGTAGCCGACTACGTCACCGCGTATCACGACGAGATGGAGGCGCTGAAGGCGATGGACCGCACGCTGCTGGGCGGAACCCCGGAGGAGGTGCCCGAGCGCTTCGAGGCCTCGTCCCCGCTGACCTATGTGGACGCCGTGCGCGCCCCGGTCTACATCTCGGCCGGCGTCAACGACCCGCGCTGCCCGATCCGCCAGGTGGAGAACTACGTGGACCGTCTCGCGGCCCGCGGTGCGGTCCACGAGGTCTACCGCTACGACGCGGGGCACGGCTCGCTCGTCGTGGAGGAGCGGATCAAGCAGGTGCGGCTGGAGCTGGACTTCGCCCTCCGCCACCTCGGGCACCCCGGTCAGGGACAGGAGGGAAGGAAGCCGACCGCATAAGGTCCGGATAAATGGTGCACCCCGCTCCGGGGGCCCGGAGCGGGGAACCGTACCTTGGAGGGGTGTACCGGTTCCTGCTGACCCCGCGGTGGTGGGGGATCAACCTCTTCGTCGTGCTGGCCATCCCGTTCTGCGTGTTCATGGGCACGTGGCAGCTCGGCCGTTTCGAGGACCGTGTGCAGTCGCACAAGGAGGCCGAGGAACGTCCCGATCCGGGCACCCGCTCCCCGGCACCGCTCGACGAACTGCTCCCCGTCAGCACGGACACGTCGGGCCGCCCCGCTGTGGCGAAGGGGACGTACGCCGATCAGTTCCTGGTCCCCGGCCGCAAGCTGGACGACCGTAACGGCTTCTACGTGCTGGATCTGCTGCGCACCGACAGCGGCAAGGCGCTGCCCGTGGTGCGGGGCTGGCTGGCCGGCAGTCCCGGCAGCACCGAGGTGCCCGAGGCGCCGGCCGGCGAGGTCACCGTGACCGGCGATCTGCAGGCGTCCGAGAACAGCGGCACCACGGGTGTCGACCTCAGCGGCGGGCTGCCCGAGGGCCAGCTCGGCATGATCAGCGCGGCCTCCCTCGTGAACCTCGTGCCGTACGACGTCTACGACGCGTGGGTGACCCTGCCCGGGTCAGAGTCGGGCGCCGCCACGGGCGAGGGTGGCCTGGAGCCCGTTCCCGCGGCGGCGGCACAGGGCAGCGGGCTCGATCTGAAGGCTTTCCAGAACCTCGGCTACACCGGCGAGTGGTTCGTCTTCGGCGGCTTCGTGCTCTTCATGTGGTTCCGGCTGGTACGCCGCGAGGCGGAGGCCGCCCGCGACATCCAGCTGGGACTCGCGGCCGACGCCGACTGACCGGGGCCCGCGACTGACCCGCGACTGACGGGGGTCCCACGGGCTGACGGGCTCCCGCGATGCCGGAACGACAAGGCCCACACGGTGACTTCGGGGACAGCAGCGGCTTCGGCGGCTTCGGCGGCTTCGGCGGCTTCGGCGGCTTCGGCGGCTTCGGCGACAGCATCGGACAGGGCCCGCCGGAACCCGAGAGTTCCTGGCGGGCCGAACGAGAAGCCCTAGGACGCGTCCAGTACGCCCGTGCGGTAGATCGTGCCGGCGCACGCGTTGGCGATCGTGGTCTCCGCCGTCGGCGCACCCGCCTCCGGGGTGTGGGTGACCGCGATGCTGCCGTCGGCCGGGCCCTCGTCCGCGCTGCCGAACTGCGCCGCCGCGTCCGTGGTCACCGCGTCGCTCCCCGTCGTGCCCTCGCCGCCGCCTCCGCCGCCGTCCGTGGGCGTCGGGCTGGGCGAACCTCCGGTGGTCGGGCACGTGTCCGACGGCACCCATGCGAAGCGCACCTCGTACGCCATCGCCGGCTTCAGGAGCACGGTCCCCGGTTCCAACGAGGGATCGGGCAGCCCGGCCGCCGGGTCGCCCGCGGTGTGCTGCACCACGTTGATCTTCAGCGGGTCGGCGGCGCCCGCCGCCTGGAAGCCCACGGTGCCGTTGGTGGTGACCGAGCAGGAGTCGCCGGAGACGTTGGCGATCTTGAAGGTCCCGTACACCGTGCCGTCCGCGCCGGCCGCGCCCGCGTCGGCGGAAGCCACACCGAGCTGGTCCGGGGTGCAGGCCGTGGCTGCGGCCACACCGGCACCCGGGGGGTCGTCCAGGCCCTCGGCCCCGCTGCTCTCGGCGCCGGGGCCCGAGCCCCGCGACGGAGCCGCGGAGCTGTCCGTCTCGTCCTCGCCGTCCTCGCTCCGGCGGTCCTCGGGGCCCGCAGTCCTCCCCCCGTCGGCCTCGGCGCCCGCGTCCTCGCCGCTACCTCCCTGCGCCTGCTCGCCATGGCCGGCGATGGCGGGGCTGGCAGTGGCCGAGCCGTCCGAATTCGCCACATGGACGAAAGCCGGAACCGCCGTACCGATCAGCAGCGCCGCTGCCGCCGCGCCCACCACGCCCTGCCGTCGCCTGGCGCGCCGAGCGGGCACCGCGCGGTGCAGATGGTCGAGAGTGCCGTCGGAGGGCTCCAGGCCCTGGACAGCGCCCCGCAGCATGCGGCGCAGCACGACCTCGTCCATGCCCTCACCGTCGGAACCGCCGGCCCCACCGCCCAGGCCGCCGCCGGAGGCACCGCCGCCCGGGCCTCCGAAGCCGCCGAAGAGTTCGGTCAGCGTGCCGCCACCGCCGTCCCCGGCATCACGGTCACCCGCGTCATGGGCGTCCGCCTCACGGCCACCCGCATCACGGGCGTCCGCGTCACGGGCGTCCGGTCCATGCCCCTCCGAACCACGACCGCCCGGGTCCGCTTCCGGGGCGGCGGTCCCTGAGGCGGCTTCCGCGCCATCGACCGCGTCCTGCTTCCGTTCACCGTCCTGCTCCGGATCGGTGTTCGGGATGTCTTCCGGCCCGTGGTTCACAATTCCGTTTCCAGTCCGGTCATCGTCGTGCCTGTGCTCGGGCCCGCTCATGCCTGCGCCTCCATCACCACACGCAGTGCCGCAATGCCCCGGGAACCGTACGCCTTCACCGAACCGAGCGATATCCCCAGCGTCTCGGCGACCTGGGCCTCCGTCATGTCCGAGAAGTAGCGCAGCACCAGCACCTCGCGCTGGCGGCGCTGGAGCCCCTTCATCGCCTTGATCAGCGCGTCCCGCTCCAGCTGGTCGTACGCACCCTCCTCCGCGCTCGCCATGTCGGGCATCGGCTTGGAAAGGAGCTTCAGCCCGAGGATGCGCCGGCGCAGCGCGGAGCGCGACAGGTTGACCACGGTCTGGCGCAGGTACGCCAGTGTCTTCTCCGGATCGCGCACCCGGTTCCGCGCCGAGTGCACCCGGATGAACGCCTCCTGCACGACGTCCTCGCAGGACGCGGTGTCGTCCAGCAGGAGCGCCGCGAGGCCCAGCAGCGAGCGGTAGTGAGCGCGATAGGTCTCGGTGAGATGGTCGACCGTCGTTCCTGCCGCCACCGTCTCCTCAGCGCCCTCGCGCTGCGAAGGCAGCCGGGTGGAGCGCGCGGCGGGCATGGGCGCGATCACCGGCATACCGCCGGCTGCGCGGGGCCTCCGGAGCGGACGCACCGAAGTGCCTCGCAACGGGCCCGCCACTGTGATGTCGAGAACCTCTGCCACGCCAGTTGGACACGCTTCCCCCCGTCAGGGTTGTACGCGTACGGCACCGCGTTCGATGCTGTGCGACATGCCCTCATTCGTACCTGCTCTTCCCCAAATGCCCCGAAAACGCATCCAGCCACGCAAGAAGTGACGACAGAGACGCGCAGCGCCCGCCTAGCGGTTGCGGAGGGCGAGGAGATCATCGTCGGATATGACGACGCCCCAGCTCAAGAGGTTCAGACCAGCAAGTTACCCACAGGGCGCACACAGATCCTACAAAACAGGTTCGATCAGGTACGAGGAAATTCGCCCGCCACCGATTCGGCGATCTGGGCCACGTTGAGGGCCGCGCCTTTTCGGAGATTGTCGCCGCAGAGGAACATCTCGACGGCGTGCGGATCGTCCATCGACTGCCGCACCCGGCCCACCCAGGTCGGGTCGGTGCCCACGACATCGGAGGGCGTGGGGAAGTCACCGGCCGCGGGACTGTCGAAGAGCACCACCCCGGGCGCGGTCGCCAGGACCTCGTGCGCCCGGGCCACCGACACCTCGTTCTCGAAGCGGGCGTGCACGGACATGGAGTGCGTGGCGACGACGGGCACGTACACACAGGTCGCCGTGACCTTGAGGTCCGGCAGACCCAGGACCTTCCGGCACTCCGCACGGATCGCCAGCTCCTCGGACGACCAGCCGTCCCCGGCGTCGGTCCCGGCCCAGGGCACCACGTTCAGCGCCACCGGGGCGGCGAAGGGGCTCTTCTCACCGTCGCCCAGTGCACGCCGTACGTCTCCGGGCCGGGTGCCCAGTTCCGTACCCGCCACCAGGGCCAGCTGCTCCCGGAGGACGGCGACCCCCTCCCGGCCTGCGCCGCTCACCGCCTGGTAGGACGAGACGATCAGCTCCCGCAGCCCGAATTCGGCGTGCAGCGCGCCGACCGCGACGATCAGCGACAGCGTCGTGCAGTTCGGGGACGCGACGATGCCGCGCGGTCGCATCCGCACGGCATGGGGGTTGATCTCGGGTACGACGAGGGGAACGTCGTCGTCCAGGCGGAAGGCGGCCGAGTCGTCCACGACCACCGCGCCCTTGGCGGCGGCGACCGGCCCCCACTGCGCGGACACCTCGTCCGGCACCAGGAACAGGGCGACGTCCACGCCGTCGAACACGTCCCCGGAGAGCGCGAGGACCTCGGTCTCCTCACCGCGTACGACCAGCTTCGTACCGGCCGCACGCGGAGAGGCGATCAGTCTGACCTCGCCCCAGACGTCCTCGTGCTGCGAGAGGATCTGGAGCATGACGCCGCCGATCGCACCGGTCGCGCCGACGACCGCGAGCGAAGGGCGGCGTCCTGTCATCGGCCGGTGCCCCCGTAGACGACGGCCTCGTCGGAGTCGCTGTCGAGTCCGAAGGCGGTGTGCACGGCGCGCACGGCCTCGTTGACGTCGTCGACACGGGTGACGACCGAGATGCGGATCTCGGACGTCGAGATCAGCTCGATGTTCACGCCGACGTCGGAGAGCGCCTCGAAGAAGCCCGCGGTGACACCGGGGTTGGTCTTCATACCCGCGCCGACGAGGGAGATCTTCGCGATCTGGTCGTCGTAGCGCAGCGACTCGAAGCCTATGCCGGCGCGGCTGCGCTCCAGGGCGTCGATGGCCTTGCGGCCCTCGGCCTTGGGCAGGGTGAACGTGATGTCCGTGAGACCGGTCGAGGCGGCGGAGACGTTCTGCACCACCATGTCCATGTTGATCTCCGCGTCCGCGATGGCGCGGAAGATCGCAGCGGCCTCGCCCGGCTTGTCGGGAACCCCGACGACCGTGACCTTGGCCTCGGAGACGTCGTGGGCGACTCCGGAGATGATGGCGTGCTCCACCTGCTGGTCCCCTTGCGGCTCGTTGCTGACCCAGGTGCCGCGCAGTCCGGAGAAGGACGAGCGGACGTGGATCGGGATGTTGTAACGGCGTGCGTACTCGACGCACCGGTGCAGCAGCACCTTGGAGCCGGACGCCGCCAGCTCCAGCATGTCCTCGAAGGAGATCCAGTCGATCTTCCGGGCCTTCTTCACGACCCGGGGGTCGGCGGTGAAGACGCCGTCCACATCGGTGTAGATCTCACAGACCTCGGCGTCCAGCGCGGCGGCCAGCGCGACAGCGGTCGTGTCGGAGCCACCGCGGCCGAGGGTCGTGATGTTCTTGCCCTCCTGGCTGACGCCCTGGAACCCGGCGACGATGGCGATGTTGCCCTCGTCGATCGAGGTCCGGATGCGGCCGGGCGTGACATCGATGATGCGCGCTTTGTTGTGGACCGAGTCGGTGATGACACCGGCCTGGCTGCCCGTGAAGGACTGGGCCTCGTGGCCCAGGTTTTTGATCGCCATCGCCAGGAGGGCCATGGAGATCCGCTCTCCGGCGGTCAGCAGCATGTCGAACTCACGCCCGGCAGGCATCGGGGATACCTGCTCGGCGAGATCGATCAACTCGTCCGTCGTGTCGCCCATCGCGGACACCACGACAACCACCTGGTTGCCGTTCTTCTTGGCGTCCACGACTCGCTTGGCGACACGCTTGATGCCTTCGGCATCGGCTACGGAGGAGCCTCCGTACTTCTGCACGACAAGGCCCACGTGCGCTCCTCGCTCAATAATGGTGCGGTCGGCTCAGTTTAACGAGCAGTCCGGAATCAACCCGTCGGTACCGGATGGTGAGATGTCCCGCCCACCACCCGGAACGGCATGGCGCTCCGAACTGCTCGTACCGGGCTGCTGCCCGCTGCCCCGGTCCGCACGCCTCTTTGTGTTCCAGGACACAACAGGCTCAGCGGTCGCACAAGCCACAGGGGACCGTTACAGGACCGGCCGCAGGCCCAGCGGCCCCGCGATCTCCTCGGCCATCACACGCCCCGCCTCCTCGGCCAGGTCCCCGTCACCCGGGTCCTGGTCGGTGTCCAGGCCGTCGAGCTCCTGGAGCGGCTGGTTCAGCCGGATGTGGGCGATCAGCGACTGGAGCGCGCGCAGGGCCGAGGACGCGGTGGAGCCCCAGTTGGAGAAGTACGAGAACTGCCACCACCACATGGCCTCCGCCGTGCGGTCCGCCTCGTAGTGGGCGAGGCCGTGGCCGAGGTCCGTGACCAGGTCGGCCAGGTCGTCGGAGATGCGGTGGGGCACGGGCGCCTTGCGGGGCTCGTACGGGTCGAAGACCTCGGAGTAGACGTCGATGGGCTCCAGGAGCTCCGCGAAGCGCTCACGCAGCCCGTCGGCGTCCGGCTCGGCGCCCAGGTCCGGCTCGTAGCGCTCGTCCGGGAGGATGTCCTCGTACGCGCCGAGTCTCCCGCCGGCCAGCAGGAGCTGGGAGACCTGGAGGAGCAGGACCGGGACGGCCGTCTCGGGCTCCTCGGCCTTGGAGACCTCGGTGACCGCGACGATGAAGGTCTTGATCTGGTCCGCGATCTGGACGGCGAAGTCGTCCGGATCCTGCGTGACGGAGTTCAGCGTGGCGTCAGACATCGAGGGGACCTCCCGTGGGCACGGTCGCGAACGGTGGGTAGAACATAGCGCCGCCGCGCATAAAGCCGCAGTCAGATGCCGGGTCACACATCGAGCAGCCGCCTTCCCTCGAAGGCGCGGCCGAGGGTGACCTCGTCCGCGTACTCCAGGTCGCCGCCCACGGGCAGCCCGCTGGCCAGCCGTGTCACCCGCAGGCCCATCGGCTTGACCATCCGGGCGAGGTACGTCGCCGTGGCCTCGCCCTCCAGGTTGGGGTCGGTCGCCAGGATCAGCTCCGTGATGGAGCCGTCCGCGAGCCGGGCCAGCAGCTCCCTGATGCGCAGATCGTCGGGGCCGACGCCCTCGATGGGGCTGATCGCGCCGCCGAGCACGTGGTAGCGGCCCCGGAACTCACGGGTCCGCTCGATCGCCACGACGTCCTTGGGCTCCTCGACCACGCAGATGACCGAGCGGTCACGGCGCGCGTCCCGGCAGATGCCGCACTGCTCCTGCTGTGCGACGTTGCCGCAGATCTCGCAGAAGCGGACCTTGTCCTTGACCTCGAGGAGGGCGTGGGCGAGACGGCGTACGTCGGTGGGCTCGGCCTGGAGGATGTGGAAGGCGATCCGCTGCGCGCTCTTGGGACCGACGCCCGGCAGCCTGCCCAGCTCGTCGATCAGCTCCTGAACCACGCCTTCGTACAACGGAACGCCTCTCCTTCTTCCTGCTCGTACCGTATCCGGTACGAGTGGGTGGCCACAGGGTCAGAACGGGAGACCCGGCATGCCGCCCAGGCCCTGGGCCAGTGGGCCCAGCTTCTGCTGCTGGAGCTGCTGCGCGTTCTCGTTCGCCGCCTGGACTGCCGCGACCACGAGGTCGGCCAGCGTCTCGGTGTCCTCCGGGTCCACGGCGCCGGGATCGATCACCAGGGCGCGGAGCTCGCCGGACCCGGTCACGGTGGCCTTCACGAGACCACCGCCCGCCTGTCCCTCGACCTCGGTCCTGGCCAGCTCCTCCTGGGCATCGGCGAGATCCTGCTGCATCTTCTGGGCCTGCTGGAGCAGCTGCTGCATGTTGGGCTGGCCACCACCGGGAATCACGGTCACTCCTGGCACTTCGACGACGGATTGTTTCGGTATGCCGAGCCTACGTGTTCGCCCGACGCCGCGCCCCACCCGCCGGGGACCAACTCTTTCGGGTGAGTTCTGAAAACCGCCTGCCGGGCTCCTATACCTGACCAGAGGCCGTGCCCAGGCGGGAATCCCGCGATTTCGACCCCGCGGCCCACCATTCGGCGGTAGGAAGAGCATGCGTATCCGTACCCATACGCACAGCGAAGGTAACGCAGAGTTACACGGGTGGGGGCCCCGGTCATATGCCGGTACCCGCCCCCTCCGTGACCGAGAACCGTGCCGATCCGCGTCGATACGCGCCGAACGCAGAGTGCAGAGGAGTGCCCCGGTGAGTCAGCCGGAGATGCAGCCCGAGGGGCCGCCCCGCAAGGAGCCCGGCGCGGGATCCGGTGCCGGCACCGGAACCGAACGGTCCGGTTCACGCTACGGTTCGAGCCCCCGGGACCTGACCGGCCGCGCCTTCCCCCTCGGAGACTGGGGTGAACCGGCCGAGCGGCTCGACGAGCTCTACCGGTGGGTCGAGGCCGGTGCCATGGAGACCGCCGACTGGTATCTGCGCGACCGGGTCCGCAAGCGGCGCACGGCCAGACTGCTCCGGCTCGGCACGGCGGCCGGGGTGGTCGCGGGCGCGGCCCTCCCGCTGCTCGACCTGACCGGGGAGCTGCACGGGTCGGCCGGCTGGGGCTATCTGTCGCTGCTGCTGGGCGCCGCGTGCATGGCGTGCGACCGGTACTTCGGCCTGACCTCCGGCTGGATAAGGAACCTCGCGACGGCACAGGCCGTGCAGCGGCGCCTGCAGGTGCTGCAGTTCGACTGGTCCTCCGAGTGCGTCCGAGAGGTGCTCGGGCCGACGGAGGGCACCGCCAGCGAGGCCGCGGAGCGGTGCCTGGGGGTGCTGCGACGGTTCTCCGAGGACATCACCGAGCTCGTCCGCATGGAGACGGCGGACTGGATGGTGGAGTTCCGGGCGGGGCCCGCGCCCATGGGGATGCAGTCGCTGGTGACGGGTGGGCCCGGGGGCCGCCCCGAGCCGGGAGCCGCACCCGGCCGGCTCACCATGCCCGCGGCGGTCCGGCCGAACATGCCGCGCCAGCGGCCGCCGGAGCCGCCCCGCTGAAGCCCGAGCCACCCCGCCGAAGCTGGAGCCACCCCGCCGAGCCCGAGCCGCCCCGCCGAGGAGGCGGGGCGGCCGGCACCGGTCAGCTGAAGATGATCATCGAGCCCTGCGCCAGGCTGCGGGTGGCCGCCGCGTGCAGGCCCAGCCAGACGTGCCGCTCCCGGGCGAAGGGGTTCTCGTCGTACGGGACCGGAGCGGCCGGCTCCTCCAGCGTGGTCGGACCGGCGGGCGGAAGGGGGGCGGCCGGAGGATTGGCCGGGTCGATCCCGATGGACGGGGCCACGAACTCCAGCTCGCGCAGCAGACCGTGGGAGGAGCCCAGCGGGCCGCCGCCCTCCAGGAGCTGGTCGTCGGAGAGCGGCCGGGGGAAGTCCACCGGGACATACGCTCCGGCGTGGTCGTAGTGCCAGACCAGGTGCGACTCCTGCGCGCTCTGCTCGAACATCTCCAGCAACTGCTCGTAGTCCCCGCCCAGTTCGTCGACGGGCGTGACGGCCAGGCCGCTCAGCTGGAGCAGGTAGGCGCGGCGCAGGAAATGCAGGGCGTCGTAGTCGAAGCCCGCGACCGGGGCGACGTCCCCGGTGAGTCCTGGCATGTAGGCGTAGACCGGCACGGGCGGCAGCCCGGCCTCGGTCAACGCCTTGTCGTAGACGGCGATCTCTTCGGCGAACGGGTTGTCGGGGCTGTGGCACAGCACATCGACGAGGGGGACCAGCCACAGGTCACAGGCCACGAAGTCTCGCTCTCCAACGGGTTCGTGCGATGGTCGGGACAGCGTAATGCGACCGCGACCCCGCGCACAGGGTGCGGGCCGGCCGCCGTCCGCGCGGAGCGGTACGCCCTCAGGTGTGGCCCGGGTGCGGGGGGTCGCCGGCCGCCAGCCGGTCCGCCCACTCCAGCCCGTGCGCGTAGTAGCCGTCCAGCACCGCGCGCACGGCCGGCCCGTCGGCGGCCGAGATCGCCTCCACCAGCTCCTGGTGGCCGTTCCACAGCCAGTCGCGCACGTCGCCGTCCCCGCGCAGGTACGGGACGGCGAAGGCCCAGGCCTGCATCCGCAGCCGTTGCAGGAAGTCGTTGATGTAGGCGTTGCCGATGACGGCGCCCAGCTCCCGCCAGAACCGCAGGTCGTAGCCGATGAGGATGTCGAGGTCGCCGCTGCGCGTCGCCCGCGCCGCCTCCTCGCCCCGGCGGCGTACGGAGACGAGGGCGGCCCGGTGCGCGCCGATCACAGCGGGCGCCGAACCGGACCCGTCGAAGATCCTCCGGAACACCCCGTCTATGACCAGGGCGCGCGCCTCCACCATCGCCCGGTAGTCGGCGACGGAGAACTCCCGGACGCGGAAGCCGCGGTGCTGGTCGGATTCGAGCAGCCCCTGCGCGGAGAGATCGAAGAGCGCTTCCCGGACGGGCGTCGCGGACACCCCGTACTGCTCGGCGATCTGCTTGACGGTGAACTCCACCCGTGGCCGCAGGCGCCCGGCGAGCACTTCGTCACGCAGTGCGTCGGCGATCTGCTGCCGCAGCGTACTGCGGGTCACACCTCCGCTCGCACCCATGGCGCCCCCTCCCGTTCTCGGCTTGGGTCACCTTAGACCGACCGACCGACGGGAGACGGCGCCACATCCGGGCTGCTCACACCGTGCGCACGCCGGATCTACAGCGTGTGCTCGTCGGCCACCGAGAGGGCCGCGTCGAGAGCCGCGAGGCCCTCCTTCGCCTCGGCCTCGGTGATGTTGCAGGCGGGGACGACGTGGGTCCGGTTCATGTTGACGAAGGGCCAGAGACCGTGCTTCCGGCAGGCCGCGCCGAAGGCCGCCATCGGGGCGTTGGCCTCGCCGGTCGCGTTGTACGGGACCAGGGGCTCGCGGGTCTCCCTGTCGCGGACCAGCTCCAGCGCCCAGAAGGCGCCGATTCCGCGCACCTCACCGACGGACGGGTGACGCTCGGCGAGCTCGCGCAGACCGGGGCCGAGCACGTGCTCGCCGAGGTGTGCGGCACTCTCGACGACCTTCTCGTCCTCCATCACGTTGATCGTCGCGACAACCGCGGCGCAGGCCAGCGGGTGACCGGAGTAGGTGAGCCCGCCGGGGTAGGGCCGGGTCTCGAAGGTGGCGGCGATCTCCGCGCTGATCGCGACGCCGCCGAGCGGCACGTAACCGGAGTTGACGCCCTTCGCGAACGTCATCAGGTCCGGCACCACGCCGTCGTGGTCCGCGGCGAACCACTTCCCTGTGCGCCCGAAGCCGGCCATCACCTCGTCCAGCACGAACACGATCCCGTAGCGGTCGCAGATCTCGCGGACGCCCGCGAGATAGCCGGGGGGCGGCGTCATGATGCCCGCCGTGCCGGGGATCGTCTCCAGGACGACGGCGGCGACGGTCGCCGGACCCTCGAAGGCGAGCGTGTCCTCGAGGTGTTGGAGCGCGCGGGCGCACTCCTCGGCCTCCGTCTGCGCGTAGAACGGGGACCGGTAGAGGAACGGCGCCCAGAAACGGACGACGCCCGCCGAACCGGTGTCGGACGCCCAGCGGCGTGGGTCGCCGGTGAGGTTGATCGCCGTGGCGGTGGCGCCGTGGTACGAGCGGAAGGCGGAGAGCACCTTGTGGCGCCCGGTGTGCAGCCGGGCCATGCGGACCGCGTTCTCGACGGCTTCGGCACCGCCGTTGGTGAAGAAGATCTTGTCCAGGTCGCCGGGGGTCCGCTCGGCGATGAGACGTGCCGCCTCCGAACGCGCCTCGACGGCGAAGGCGGGGGCGAACGTGGCGAGCCTGCCCGCCTGTTCCTGGATCGCCGCCACGACGGTGGGGTGCTGGTAGCCGATGTTGGTGAAGACGAGACCGCTGCTGAAGTCCAGGTAGCGATTGCCGTCGTAATCCCAGAAGTACGCCCCCTCGGCGCCGGCGACGGCGAGCGGGTCGATCAGACCCTGGGCGGACCAGGAGTGGAACACGTGCGCGCGGTCGGCGGCCTTCACGGCCGCGCCCGCTGCGGAGTCGACGTACGGGGCGCGAGGGGCATCGGGGCTCATGCGGCGAGCGTATGCGGCCGCGCGGGGCGCCCTCCATGGCCACTGTGTATGGCGTGGGCCACACGACTCGGCAGGGTGTCGGGTCCCCGGACACGAGGGCCCGAACCGATTGACAGCCTACTGTCGTCATGACAGCATGCTGTCGTATAGCTCGAAGTGTGCAAGGTTCTCACCAGTCTCCCGACGGAGGTCACCATGACCGGCACGATCGCCCACCTGGCCGTCTACGACACCTTCGCCGACTGGGAGCCGGGCTTCGCCACGGCCCAGCTGACCGATCACGGCCACACCGTGCGGACCGTCGGCCTCACCACCGCGCCCGTCACCACCATGGGCGGGGTGCGCGTCCAGCCCGACCTGGCACTGGCCGACCTGGCGCCCGGCGACAGCGGACTGCTGATCCTCACCGGGGCCTCGCTCTGGGACACCGGAGACACGCTCGCCCCCTTCGCCCGTGCGGCACGGGACTTCCTGGGCGCCGGCGTGCCCGTGGCGGCCATCTGCGGGGCAACCGCGGGGCTGGCCCGCGAAGGGCTGCTCGACGACCGCTCACACACGAGCGCCGCCTCCTTCTACCTCGCCGCCACGGGATACGCGGGCGGCGCGCACTACGTGGAGGCCGACGCGGTGACGGACACCGGCGGGGCGTCGCGCGGCGCTCTCGTCACGGCGGGGCCGACCGAGCCGATCGCCTTCGCCCGCGAGATCTTCGAGCTGCTCGGGGTGTTCGAACCGAGAAAGCTGGACGCCTGGTACCGGCTCTTCCACGACTCGGACGCGAGCGCCTACGAGGAGCTGAACGGATGAGCGACACGGCCGACGGGAACGCCGACAACCCCTCCCTGCTCAGCCGCACCGCGATCGGGGTGTTCCGGCTCAACGGCCGGTTCCTCTCCGTCGCCGACGAGCTGGCCGGGCCCGCCGGGCTCACGGCGGCCCGGTGGCAGGTCCTCGGCGCGGTCCTCACGGAGCCGCTTCCCGTGTCGGGCATCGCCCGTTCGATGGGGATCACCCGGCAGAGCGTGCAGCGGATCGCCGACCTGCTGGTCGACCGGGGCCTCGCCGAATACGTGGCGAACCCGGCCCACCGGAGGGCCAAGCTGCTCCGGCCCACCGAGGAGGGCCGGACGGCGGTGAGCCGGATCGTCCCCGCCCACGCGGAGTTCGCGGCGCGGCTGGCCGAGGCGCTGGGCGAGGAGGAGTTCGCGCGGACAGCCCAGGCGCTTGAGCGGCTCTCGGACGCCATGGACGCACTGTCGTCCCCGGCCGGACAGCAGCGGGAATCCTCCGGGGCCT
Organism: Streptomyces sp. QL37; assembly: GCF_002941025.1. Classification (NCBI taxonomy): domain Bacteria; kingdom Bacillati; phylum Actinomycetota; class Actinomycetes; order Kitasatosporales; family Streptomycetaceae; genus Streptomyces; species Streptomyces sp. QL37. The sequence continues at coordinate 4,000,962 of NZ_PTJS01000001.1, forward strand.
GAGGGGCGGCAGCCGGGCCACCGGCGCCGCTATTCTCGAACCACGGTCCGCCACGGCCGTACGGGGGAGGAGGCGCACATGGAGAAGCTGGGCTCCGGCGATCCGCAACGGATCGGCAGCTACCGCCTGTTGGGGCGCCTCGGCGCCGGCGGGATGGGCCAGGTGTTCCTGGCCCGCTCGGACCGGGGCCGCACCGTCGCCATCAAGCTGGTCCGCCCCGAGCTCGCCGAACTGCAGCACTTCCGCGACCGCTTCCGGGCGGAGGTGCAGGCCGCCCGGCGGGTAGGCGGTTCCTGGACCGCGCCGGTGCTCGACGCCGGGGTGGACGCCGCGGTGCCCTGGGTGGCCACCGGTTACGTCGCGGGCCCCTCGCTCCACCGGATCGTCTCGGGACTCCCGGGCGCCCCGGTGGCCGGATCGGGGGCGTACGGTCCGCTCCCCGAACGCTCCGTCCGCATCCTGGGCGCCGGGCTCGCGGGGGCCCTCCAGGACATCCACGGGGCCGGGCTGATCCACCGTGACCTGAAGCCGTCCAACGTCCTGATCACGATCGACGGCCCCCGGGTCATCGACTTCGGGATCGCCCGGGCCCTGGAGACCGTCACCGACGGCGGCATCACCCGCACCGGCGCGATGATCGGCTCACCCGGATTCATGTCGCCCGAGCAGGTGCGGGGCGAGCGTGTGACGCCCGCGTGCGATGTGTTCTGCCTCGGCTCCGTGCTGGCGTACGCGGCCTCCGGACGTCTGCCGTTCGGTGTGGCGGACAGCGGGGCCCACGCGCTGATGTTCCGGATCGCGCAGGAGGATCCCGACCTCACCGGCGTGCCCGTCGACCTGGTCGAGCTCATCCGGGACTGCCTGGCGAAGGACCCGGCCGCGCGGCCCTCCACGGGCACCGTCCTGGAGCGGCTCGGGGACACGGACTCGGCGGAGCCGTGGCTTCCGGGCGCGCTGATCGCCCAGCTGGGACGGCACGCCGTGGAGCTGCTGGACTCCGAGGACCCGGAGGAGGGCCCCGCCGAGGGCCCGCGGGCGGCGCCGCCCGCGCCCGTGCCGCCCGCTCCCACGAGGCCCGCACCACACCCGCCGGTACGGCCTCCCGGCGCCACACACGGGGTCCCCACCGCGGTGGGCCCGCACGCCCCGGCGGGGCGGCCGGGGGCGTACGGCCCCCCGCGACAGCCCGCCCCCGCCCCCCCCCCCCCGCCGGAAACACCCCCCCCCGCCCCCCGGCAACCCCCCCCCCCCTTCTTCCCTCTCTCCCCCACCCCCCCCCCCACGGGCCCCCCCCCCCGGGCCCCCGCGGGGGCCCCCCCCCGGGGCCCCGCCCCCGGCCCCCCCCCCGGTCCCCGGAGTCCCGCAGCTCCACCGCGTGCCGTCCCCGCTGGGCGATCAGCGCGCCCGGAAGCCACGGCTCCGCCGAGTCCGTGTCCCCGAGCCGCTCCAGGACGGTGCCCGTGGAGGGCCGCGCGGCCGGGTCCTTCGCCAGGCAGTCCCGGATGAGCTCGACCAGGTCGACGGGCACGCCGGTGAGGTCGGGATCCTCCTGCGCGATCCGGAACATCAGCGCGTGGGCCCCGCTGTCCGCCACACCGAACGGCAGACGTCCGGAGGCCGCGTACGCCAGCACGGAGCCGAGGCAGAACACATCGCACGCGGGCGTCACACGCTCGCCCCGCACCTGCTCGGGCGACATGAATCCGGGTGAGCCGATCATCGCGCCGGTGCGGGTGATGCCGCCGTCGGTGACGGTCTCCAGGGCCCGGGCGATCCCGAAGTCGATGACCCGGGGGCCGTCGATCGTGATCAGGACGTTGGACGGCTTCAGGTCACGGTGGATCAGCCCGGCCCCGTGGATGTCCTGGAGGGCCCCCGCGAGCCCGGCGCCCAGGATGCGGACGGAGCGTTCGGGGAGCGGACCGTACGCCCCCGGCCGCCCCGCCGGGGCGTGCGGGCCCACCGCGGAGGGGACCCCGTGTGTGGCGCCGGGAGGCCGTACCGGCGGGGGGGGGGGGGCGGGGGGGGGCCCCCCCGCGCCCCGGCCCCGCCCGCGCCGGGGGCGGGGCCCCCCTCCGGGGCCCCGGGGGGGGGGGCCCGTGGGGGGGGGGGTGGGGGGGGGCAGGGGGGGGGGGGTTGGGGGTCGGCGGCGGGGGCGGGGGGCACCGGCGCGGGCGGGGCCGCCCCCCGCCCCCACGGCGACGAGCAGGGCGGGCTCCACCCTGCTGCTGGTAGCCGTCGCCCTGCTCGTCGCCGTGGGGGCGGGGTGGGGGGTCTACGCCTTCATGCGGAGCGGGGACGGCGACACCACGGCGTCCCCGACCGGCAGCGCCTCCCCTTCCGCCGACGGCGCCACGGAGGGCGGCAGGAGCCAGGACGGCACGAACTCCGACGAGACGAACTCCAACGGCACGGGCGAGGACGGCACCGTCCCGGCCGGCTTCCTGGGTACCTGGTCCGGGACCGTCGAGGGCGGTGTGGGAGCCTCCACCCGCCAACTGGTCGTGCAGCAGGGCGAGGTGGGGGACACGGTCCTGTCCCTCACCGCCGAGGGCCCGCTGGACACCGGCGGCTCCTACCGCTGCGTGTTCCAGGCCGACCTGGCGAGCGAGCCCTCCTCCGGCGGGCCCGTCCGGCTCGGCCCCTCCCGGGTCACCGAGGGCGAACCGCAGTCGTCGTGCACCCCGGGGGAGCCCACCGTCCTGACGCTGCTGCCCGACGGCTCCCTGCGCCGCGAGATCACCGCCACCGGTCAGAGCCTGACGTACACGAGAACGGGCTGAGCGGTACGGGACCGCCCGGCTCCCACCGCGAGGCGCACCGCCCGGCTCACACGACGAGGCGCACCGCCCGGCTCCCAGCACGAGGCGCACCGCCCGGCTCACACCGCGAGGCGCACCGCCCGGCTCACGCCGCGAGATCCACTGCCCGGCTCACGCCGCTAGGTCCACCGCCCGGAACGCGAGCCAGAGGTCGTACCGCGCGCTGGGCGTCTGGAGCAGCGACCGGCACAGCAACGCCTCCAGCCGGGTGAGGCGTTTGCGCGCACCGGGCACGGAGATACCCAGTTCGGCCGCTGTCGGGCTCAGTTGGGCCTCGCAGCGCAGCCACGTCCGCAGGGTCTCCTCGGCCATCGGCCCGGCCTGGGCGAGGATCCGCAACTGCTGGACCGCCCAGTCCTGCACTCCCGGGGTGCGCAGAACCGTGTCGAGGTCCTCGGAGGCCGTCGGGCCCGGTGGGCCGGAGCGGTGCAGGGCCGGGGTGGCCCTGATCCGCAGCGCCAGGTCGACGGCGGCCTGGTCCGAGACCCGGTTGAGGTCCAGGCCGAGGAGTTCGCCGACGAGCTTCAGGCGGGCGGCCAGGGTGTTGCGGTGGATCTTCAGGTGCTGGGTGGCGTGGGAGGAGAACGCCAGCCAGGAAGCGACGGTCGCCGACAGCTCCTGGCTGCCCGGGTCCTGCGAGCGGCGCGGCAGGTGGGCGAGGAGCGGTGCGAGCAGGGCATCGGCCCACCGCGCACCGGCGGCGCCGGCCACCAGCGCCGGCTCCGGGGCGGCACCGAATCTGGCGTGGCGCCCGGGGAGCCCACGGGCGACGGCGAGGGCGTGGAAGGCCTGCTGGTAGGCGGTCGCCGTGTCGGGAAGCCGCACCTCCTCGCTGACGCCCACGACACAGTCGTCCACGAGCCCGGCGACAGCCAGCCCCAGGGCGCGCCCGCTGTCCGGCCCCTCCGCTTCCGCCTCCTCGTCCGCCGGCACGATGAGGATCAGGTGCCGGGCGTAGACCGGGCAGCGCACGATCCAGGTCCGGCCGCCGGAGACGTCCGTACAGATCCGGGCCACCTCGTCGCGCTGCCCGCCGGAGCACTCGACGACGCAGACGCGTACGGGGTCGGGGAGCTTCGGCCGCAGGGCGCCCGCCACCTGGTGGGCGATGGAGAGCTGGCCCGTCATCAGGAGATGCAGCACGGCCTCGCGGCCCCGGGACTCCGCGAGGTCCACCCGTCGCCGTTTGCGTTCGACGCTCTCCGACCCCCAGGACAGCGCCAGCGGCATCACCGCGTCGGCCATGAGGGTGGTCAGCCCGCCGGGCAGCGGCTTGGGCGCGACGAGCGCGAGGACGGCGCCGTCGGTTTCGGCTGTCCGGTCAAGGGGAAGCAGCAGCGCGGAGCACTCGTCGGTGTCGAGGGCGTACGAGCCGGCGCCCCTGGCCGTCAGTTCCCGCGCCGCCCGGGCGGCGAGCCCGGCGGCCTCGTGTCCGGGCCAACGGACGTTCCCGGCGACGGACTGGAGCACCGTGCCGCCGCCGTCCAGGATCCCGGCCCAGCCCTCGGCCCGCTGGGCCAGCCTGCGCAGCAGTTCCGGCGACCCGCCGGTCCGCGCCAGCCGGTACATCAGCAGTACGTCGTCGGCCCGTTCACGCGCACGCACGTGTCCTCCGTTCCTCCCCGAAACCGGAGTGCAGAGTACCGGTCCGGCTGTGCGGTTTGATACCCGTCGGAGGCCACACAGTGCGATTTGAATCTCCCCGCACGCCGTCCCGTCCACCTAAAGTCCCCAGCGTGTTCCGGGACGTTCGGGGGACGTCGGGGGACGTCGGAACGTCCCGGATCCGGGGGCCTGAGGACGTCGGGGGACGTCCGGACGGCACGGCGGCAGCGGCTCACGGGGGTGGTCGCTGTCGTCGGTCCGCGGCGACTGTCAGTGGTGCCGCCTAGCGTGGTTCTCGACCGTGTCGTACGCCGGAGAGGGCCTCTGCTGTGGAATTCCGCATGGAACGTGGTGCGCTGACCGACGCCGTCTCCCGGGCGGCGCGGGTGCTGCCCGCGCGTTCCCCCGTTCCCGTCCTCGGCGGGCTCCTCCTCGAAGCGGACGCCGGCCGACTCCTCGTGTCCGGGCTGGACTTCGAGGCCTCCGTGCGCGTGGAGACGGAAGCGCACACCGTCCGGCCGGGGAAGGTGCTGGTCATGGGGCGGCGGCTGCTCGACATCTGCAAGGTGCTGCCCGAAGGGCCCGTGGAGTGCGCGGTGGAGGGCTCTCGTCTCACGGTCACGGCGGACGGTTCCCGCTTCGGCCTCTCGGTCCTGCCCCTCGACGACTACCCCGCCCTGCCGCCCCTGCCGGAGGTGCGCGGGGCGGTGGACGCCGGGGAGTTCGCCTCGGCGGTCGCGCAGGTGGCGGTGGCCTCGGGCCGGGACGACACCCTGCCGACGCTCACCGGGATCCGCCTCGGGGTGGACGGGTCCACGATGACGCTGGCGGCGACGGACCGGTACCGCTTCGCGGTGCGCACCCTGCCGTTCAAGGCGACGGCGCCCGAAGTGACGGCCGATGTCGTGGTGTCGGCCCGGCGGCTGGCCGAGATCGCCCGGTCACTCGGCAGGTCGGGGCAGGTCGATGTCGCCGTGGACGGGGGGTCCGCCGGCTTCGAGCACGCCGGGACGCGTACGACGGTGCGTCTGCTGGACGGCAGACTGCCGCGTCACGACAAGCTGTTCGCCCTGACGGACCCCGCGGTCGTGGTGCTGGACCGGGCCCCTCTGGTGGAGGCCGTCAAGCGGGTCTCCGTGGTCGCGGACGGGGGCAGCCCGCTCCAGATGTCCTTCTCCGCCGGACCGGAGGGCTCGGTGCTGCTGCAGGCGGGGTTCGAGGACGACGTGGCCTCGCAGCGGCTGCCGACCGCCTCGCCCGGCACCCCGGAGATGACGGTGGCCTTCAACCCCGCGTATCTGATGGACGCGCTGTCCTCCTTCGAGGACGCAACGGTCCGGATGGAGCTGATGGGGCCGGGACAGCGCGCCATGATCACCGGAGGGGAGGGCACCGGGGCGGCCACGCACCAGCACCTGCTGATGTCGGTGAAGCCGCCGCTGCTCTGATCTCCTCGCCCGCGGGGGCTTCCGGTTCTCATTCCGGGAGGATCGACGTCTCCCCCACGGCGCCCAGCAGCCAGATGGGGAACTCCGGATCGGCCTGCCCCACGGAGAGACCGAGCCACCGCGTGGAGCCGGGCACGCGCCAGACCTGCATGCTGCCCGCCAGATTGCAGAGCTGCCCCATCGGCTCAGGAGCGGCGGCGCGCACGCCGTTCTCGTCCCCCTCCAGATACGGCCAGAGGTCGACGGTCTCCGGCTCGCCCCACCGCTCGCTCAGCGTGGTCGCCAGGACGCTGAATTCGTCCTCGATCTCCTGCTCCGCGGGTTCGACGATCTCGGCCGACCGGTCGTCCCAGAAGTCCTGGCTCGCCAGCAGGATCAGCAGGTGGTGTCCGGGCCCGCTGCTGTGCACGCCGTTGTCCTCGCTCTCCTCCCCCGCGGGGTAGGGAAGGGCGAGAACGCCGTCGATCAGGGCGAGCCGGCCCTCGGTGGTCGTGGGAGGTGTGGCCTCGCTGTCCGTGTCCATGGTCGGTGATCCTGCCAACCACCGGTCCCGGAGCACGAATCGGGGGCGTGCCCGGCCGCTGCCGGACACGCCCCCACTCCCCGGGGTGGGGCCGGGTTCAGCAGCTCAGGTTCGAGCCGGGCGTGGTGCCGAGGATCTGCACGAACGCCTGGTACTTGTCGATACGGCTCTGCACCTGGGCGGGGTTGCCGCCGTTGCACTCGATGCTGCCGTTGATCGACCGGATCGTCTCGCCGAAGCCGGCGCCGTTGACGATGGCGTTGTGCGGGGTCATGGTGCCGGGGCCGGACTGGGTGTTCCAGTACCAGAGACCCGTCTTCCAGGCGACGGCCGCGTTCTGCTCCACCTGCCAGGGGTTGCCGAGCAGGTCGATGCCGAGCGCGTCACCGGCGGCCTTGTAGTTGAAGTTCCAGCTGAGCTGGATCGGACCACGGCCGTAGTAGGCGGCCTGGCCGGCCGGGCAGCCGTAGGACTGGCTGGTGTCGCAGTAGTGCGGGTAGTTCGCGGTGTTCTGCTCCACGATGTGGACCAGGCCACCGGTCTCGTGGCTGACGTTGGCGAGGAACGCCGCCGCTTCCTGCTTCTTGACCGTGTCACTGCCGGTGTTGGCGAAGCCGGGGTAGGCGCTCAGTGCCGCCGTGAGGCCGCTGTAGGTGTAGAAGGAGTTCCGGTTCGGGAACATCTGGTTGAACTGGGACTCGCTCACGACGAAGCCCGTGGGGTTCGGCTCCTCAGTGCCGCCGGACCCGCAACTGCCCTGGTCGGCCCAGACATCGGCCGTGCCCGGCCGCTCGTTCTGCGTCCACCACTTCGCGGTCCAGTTGTGCCCGTTGTACGAGGCCGCCCCACCGCCCGTGTAGACGGAGGAGGCGCTCCAGGCCGGGGCGCAGGCGGCGGCCGATGCCGTGGAGGCGGGGAGGAAGACGAACGTCGCGATGACCGCGCCCAGCGCGGCGATCAGGCTCATGACACGTTTGGCCACGTGATCACTCCTTCGGCGCGGCGCCCGCACCGAGCGAGCGCCGCCATGGGGGGTTGGAGCCACTCAAGCGTCGATGGTCTGGACCTGTCAAGGTCTAGACCAGAACTCGCCCATCGGCCCGAGCCTCACAACTCCACCGAGAAGCAGGCTTGTTGAACGGAAGGCGAACTTCGTCGGAAGGAATCCGGAGGCTCCCCTACCCCACGGCCCCCGGCCGTACGGTGACGCCGACCGGCCCACCGCACCCACGAGGGAGCGCGAGCGACATGGATTCGTTGTTCACCCCCGAGAACGTCGTCGCCGTCCTCACCGCCCTGCTCGGCATCCTGACCTCGGCGGGTGTGCTCTGGTACGAGCGCCGTGTCCCGCGCCGCAAGCGCATCGGCTACCGCGTGCAGATGGACACCCCGATAGGCAGCGGAGTCAGCCAGGGCCGGGTCAACGTACGGGTCGGTCTCTTCAACGAGACCCCGGGCATGGCCGACGCCACCCTGGTCCTGCTGCGCATCGAGAACGACGGTTCGCAGTCGATCGGCGAGGACGACTACCCCCAGCGCGCGGTGCACCCCGGCCTCACCGTCGAATTCTCGGGCCGCACCGTACGCGGTATCGCCGTGACCCATGCGCCGGGCGCCGACCACCTGATGGACACCTTCACGCCGGACGACGCCGTCCAGCACAGCGGCTCCCTCATCTGGCTGCCGCGCGTCCCGCTCAACCGCAACGAGCACTTCAAACTCCTGGTCCTGCTGACCGGTTCGAACGTGGGCGGCCCGATCACGGTCACCGGCAGCATCCGGGACGGAAAGGTGGAGCGGAACAAGGCGGCCCGCCCCGACGAGAAACCTCCGATCTTCGGCCGGGGGGCCAGGCTGATCACCGTGGCCCTCACCGCCTGTGTCATCGCCCTGGCCGGCATCATCGTCGTACGGGACGACTCCCCTCCCCCGATGGACTGCGCCGCGGGCACCCTCACGGTCACCGGCTCCACGGCGTTCAGGCCGGTCCTGGAGGAACTGGAGGAGAAGTACGAGGACGAGTGCGAGGGCGCCGAGGTACGCCTCGACATCCACGGCAGCAACGCCGGGGTGCGGAAGCTCGACGCCCTGGGCGCGAAGGCGGGATCGGCGGGCTCACCCGCCATGATCGCCCTGTCCGACGGCCCCAGGCCCGCCGCGCTCACCAAGCTGCACGGGAAGCCGGTCGCGATCTCGCTGTTCTCGCTCGTGGTCAACGACACGGTGCCGGTGAAGGATCTCTCCCTCGACCAGGTCAGACGGATCTACCGCGGCGAGATCCGCAACTGGAGCGAGATCGTCGACGGCGGCCCCGACCTGGAGATCCGCCTCGTCAGCCGGGACGCCAACTCCGGTACGCGCGAGGTCTTCCAGCGACGCGTCCTGAACACCAACGAGCTCGCCACGTCCTCGCGGGACTGCACCACCAAGGACTACGCCGACGCCCCGGTCATGCGCTGCGAACTCGACGGCACGGACCAGGTCCTGTCCGAGGTCGCCGAGCTGGAGGGCGCGATCGGATACACCGAGCTGCGGAACGGTGAAGTGCCCCAGGGCGCACACCGGCTGGCGATCGACGGCACGACCCCGTCCGTCGACGCGCTCGGGACCACCGGCTATCCGTACCAGGAGATCGAATACGCGTACACCTACGGATCACCGCCCGCGGAATCCCTGGTGGCCGGCTTCCTGAACTACCTCGACAACTACGGCGAGGAGATCATGCGCACCAACGGCCACCTGCCCTGCGCGACCCCGAAGGGGATGCGACTCTGCGGGGAGGACTGAGCGGTACCGGGGTAGGGGGCGGAGACAGCACCCTGGTATCTGGTGGCGCGGAAGGACCCGCTCCTAGCCTCCGCGCCATGAAGACCCGACGGATGCCCTTCACCGCACGCCGCACCGCGCTACGCGCCTGGGACGCGGTCACCCTGCTGCCCCGCGGGGTGGCAGCGCTCGCCGTGGCCGCCGCGGGCCGGGGCGGGTCCGCGCGCTCCCTGCTGCGGGCCGGCGCGGGGCCCGGCGCACCGCGTCCGGGAGCCGTACGGGCGGCCGGGCACGCCGCGGCGACCGTGCTGCTGGGGGCGCTCTCCCTGGTCCTGGCCGCCGTGCTCCTGATGGCCGTGGCCCGCGGGCCGTTCTACGGATTCGTGGACCAGGGCCCCTACGACCACTCCTGGGGCGGCCCGGGCAGGGCGGGGGCCTGGCTCGCGCACTTCGCCGTCGCCACCCCCTGCGCCGCCGCCGCGGTCGCCGCGCTGGGCGGCGTCGCCCGGCTTCAGGAACGGCTGACGGCGCCGCTGCGCGGGGAGCACAGGCCCGGCTGGGTGCTTCCGGTGGTACTCGTCTGCTCCGCCGCCGGGGCGCTGTTCGTGGTCGCGTTCCTCCGGCAGCTGCCCTGACGGGCGCCCGCGGCACGCCTGGCAACGGGGACGGCCGGACCTTCCGGGGAAGGTCCGGCCGTCGCGCTGAGCGATCTCCTACAGGAAGGAGTTGATCTCGATGGTCTCGGTACGGCCGGGGCCGACACCGATCGCGGAGATCGGGGCGCCGGACATCTCCTCCAGCGCCTTCACGTACGCCTGCGCGTTCTTCGGCAGGTCGGAGAAGGTCTTGGCCTTCGTGATGTCCTCGGACCAGCCCGGCAGCATCTCGTAGACCGGCTTCGCGTGGTGGAAGTCGGTCTGGCTGTACGGGAGCTCCTCGACGCGCTTGCCGTCGATCTCGTACGCCACGCACACCGGAATCTGCTCCCAGCCGGTCAGCACGTCCAGCTTGGTGAGGAAGAAGTCGGTGAGGCCGTTGACCCGGGTCGCGTACCGCGCGATCGGGGCGTCGAACCAGCCGCAGCGGCGGTCACGGCCGGTGGTGACACCGCGCTCGCCGCCGATCCGGCGCAGCGCCTCGCCGTCCTCGTCGAGAAGTTCGGTCGGGAAGGGGCCGGCACCGACGCGGGTGGTGTAGGCCTTGAGGATGCCGATGACCCGGCTGATCTTCGTCGGGCCCACGCCGGAACCGGTGCAGGCGCCGCCCGCGGTCGGGTTCGACGAGGTGACGAAGGGGTACGTGCCGTGGTCGACGTCCAGCAGAGTGCCCTGACCGCCCTCGAAGAGGACGACCTTGCCCTCGTCGATGGCGTTGTTCAGGATCAGCGTCGTGTCGGCGACGTACGGCTTGATCTGCTCCGCGTACTGGAGCATCTCCTCGACGATCTTGTCGGCCTCGATCGCGCGCCGGTTGAAGACCTTGGCGAGGAGCTGGTTCTTCTGCTCCAGCGCCGCTTCGACCTTCTGCTCCAGGATCGACTCGTCGTAGAGGTCCTGGACGCGGATGCCCACCCGGTTGATCTTGTCGGCGTAGGTCGGGCCGATGCCGCGCCCGGTGGTACCGATCTTGCGCTTACCGAGGAAGCGTTCCGTCACCTTGTCGACGGTGACGTTGTACGGAGTGATCAAATGAGCGTTGCCGCTGATCAGGAGCTTGGACGTGTCGACGCCTCGCTCGTTCAGACCGCTCAGCTCGGAGAGCAGGACCGCCGGGTCGACGACGACACCGTTACCGATGACCGGGGTACACCCCGGCGAAAGGATTCCGGAGGGGAGGAGATGCAGTGCGTACTTCTGGTCGCCTACGACGACCGTGTGGCCGGCATTGTTGCCGCCCTGGTAACGCACCACATAGTCAACGGATCCACCGAGGAGGTCGGTGGCCTTCCCCTTGCCCTCGTCACCCCACTGAGCACCGAGCAGCACAAGTGCGGGCACAGGCGTACACCCCTTCCGGGCGGGGCATGTCCAAGGTCAGGGGGCGTACGTAAAGGTCGTACCTGCCGCACGACGATGTACGGCAAAGCCTGAGCCGTCGAACCGGGTGCCCCGGAATAGACGAAGCCCCTGGCGCAATAGCGCAAGGGGCTCTTGCACCAAGATGCTACCCGAGGAAGGACCGAGGTGTCGGCTGCAGAGCCCCCCGGCGACGGCGACCACCAGCTACTCGTGCTCATCGACCCCCTTGCCCGCCGCTACGACGGCGAGTCCGTGCGCATCGCGAAGGACGTGCTGAGCGCCGGCGCGCACGCCAAGATCTGCTTCGCGGACGGGCCCGACGAGTTCGCCAGGGCCCTGCACCGGCGGGGCTCCAGGCGTCCGGTCGTCGTGGGTGACGACCACGCGCTGCTGCGCGCCGTGTCCCAGCTCCACCGGGAGCGGGAGCTGGCGGACAGCATGCTCTCCCTGATCCCGGTCGGCGCCGCGCACACCCTGGAACTCAGCTACGCGCTCGGCGTGCCCCGGGGCGCCGTAGCGGCGGCGCGCACGGCGCTCGACGGGTCCGCGCGACGGCTGGACCTGCTCGTCGACGACAGCGACGGGGTAGTCCTCGGCGAGCTGCGCATCCCCGCGGCCTGGCCCTCACCGGGCCCGCCCCACACGGTGTGGGACACCTGCCGCACCCTGGTGGCCTCGCTGGTCCGCCCGGCCCCGGCCTCGCCCTCGGGTTCCTCCCGCTCCCACCGGCTGAGGGTCGAGGCGGACGGGGTCCTGCTGAACGACCTGGACCGGCCGGTCGAGGGTGTCTCGGTGACCGCCCAGGGCGACGGAGGCCTGGCCGACGTGGTGATCCGCACGGCCTCCGGGGCAACCCACACGGCGGAGGCCAAGGCGGTCACGGTCTCCGGGCCCGACTTCCGCTACCGGGCCGACATACAGGTCGCGGGCCCCGTGAGGACCCGCACATGGACCGTACGAGCGGGCGCCTGGGGGCTGGTACTTCCCACGGCGGGTGCCTGAACCCCGCCGGGGGCCTCACCCCGAGGTCTTGCGACTCTCGCTCCACCGGTCCAGGACGCCGACCAGCTCCGCCTGCATGAACTCGAAGAACTCCGCCGTCTCCGCGAGGCGTGCTCCCGCCGGGGTGTCCTCGCCGAGGGAGCGCGCGCCGTCCCTCAGCGTGCGCTCCCAGCGGGTCAGCACCTGGTCACGGTTGGCGAAGGTGGCGTACCAGATCTCGTCGTGCAGGCGGTAGCGGTCGCGGCGTGAGCCGGGGTCCCGCTCGCGGCCGACCATCCTGACCTGGGTGAGGTAGTTGATCGCACCCGATACGGCGGCCGGACTGATCTGCAGCTGCCGCCCGAGGTCCGCCGAGGTCATGGAGGCGTCGTCGTCGGCGAGGAGCGCCGCGAAGACCCGCGCGGCCATCCGCTGCATCCCCGCCTCGGTCATCTCCGCCGCGAAGCGCTCGACGAAGCGGGACACCGCGTTCTCGTCACGCCCGCCCGCGCTGTCCGCCGTCCCCCCGGATTCCCCGGACGTCCTCCCGGCTTCCCCGGTCCCGCTGGTCATGGTTTTCGCCGCCTCCCCTTCTCCGGTCACGCCCCAACTTTATACGCTTCCTTAACTTCACAACTTTGTGAAATCAGCGTACTTTCCAAAACATGACGAAGGCAATCACCGTGTCCGGACTGCACAAGTCGTTCGGACGGACACACGCACTGGACGGCCTCGACCTCACCGTCGAGGCGGGCGAGGTCCACGGCTTCCTCGGGCCCAACGGCGCCGGGAAGTCCACCACCATCCGGGTCCTGCTGGGCCTGCTCCGCGCGGATTCGGGCGCCGCCCAGCTGCTCGGGAAGGATCCGTGGCACGACGCCGTGGAGCTGCACCGCCGCCTGGCCTACGTGCCCGGCGACGTGGAGCTCTGGCCGGGTCTCACCGGCGGCGAGGCCATCGACCTGCTCTCGCGTCTGCGCGGCGGGGCCGACAAGCGGCGCCGCGACGAGCTGATCGAGCGCTTCGACCTCGACCCGACGAAGAAGGGCCGCGCCTACTCGAAGGGCAACCGCCAGAAGGTGGCCATCGTCGCCGCGCTGGCCTCCGACGCGGAGCTGCTGCTCCTGGACGAGCCGACCGCCGGCCTCGACCCCCTGATGGAGGTGGTCTTCCAGGACGTGATCCTGCGGGCGAAGGCCGCGGGCAGGACCGTGCTGCTCTCCAGCCACATCCTGGCCCAGGTGGAGAAACTGGCCGACCGGATCAGCATCGTCCGGCTGGGCAGGACCGTGCAGTCCGGGTCGCTGAGCGAGCTGCGGCACCTGACGCGTACGACGATCGAGGCCGAGACCGACCGGCCCGCCACCGGGCTCGACGGCCTGCCCGGGGTGCACTCCGTGGAGGTCGGCGAGGACGGCGCGGGTGCCCGGGTGCGGTTCGACGTGGACGGCGGTCACCTCGACGACGCCGTGAGCAAGCTCGCCGAATGCGGCGTACGCAGCCTGATCAGCCATCCGCCGACACTCGAGGAGCTCATGCTGCGCCACTACGGCGACGAGCTCACCGTGGGCGGCCACACCGACGGAGGCAGCCGGTGACCGCCGCCACCACGACCCGGGCGCCCGCGCCCGCCCGGTCCCTCACGCACAGCGCCGGCTCCCTCGCCGGCACCCGCACCCTGATCCGGTTCAACCTGCGCAGGGACCGGGTCCGGCTCCCCGTCTGGATCCTCGCCCTGTTCGTCGGGACGGCCTCCACCGCGAGCAAGTACACGACGCTGTACGCCGACCCGGCCGACCGCGCCTCCGTCGTCACCACCATGAAGAGCCCGGCCGGACTGGCCATGACAGGGCCTGAGCACTATCTCGACGACTACACCTTCGGCTCGATGACGGGCCACCAGATGCTCGGCTTCATGGCCGTGCTCGTCGGCCTCATGAGCGTCCTGATCATCACCCGCCACACCCGGGAAGAGGAGGAGACCAACCGCGCCGAGCTGGTCCGCTCCACCGTCGTCGGCCGGCACGCCCACCTGGCCGCGGCCCTGACGGTCGCGGTGCTCGCCAACCTCGCGCTGGCGCTGCTGCTGGCCGTCGGTCTCGGCTCGATGGGCATCGACTCCATCGACACCGGCGGCTCCCTGCTCTACGGCTTCGCGCACGCGGCCGTGGGCGTCGTCTTCGCGGGCGTCGCGGCGGTCACCGTCCAGATCACCGCGCACACCCGGGGCGCCTCCGGCACGGCCATGGCGGTCATCGGCCTCGCCTACGTCCTGCGGGCCGCCGGAGACGCGGGCGGCGACGACGCGCTCTCCTGGCTCTCCCCCATCGGCTGGGTCCAGCGCACCTACCCGTACGTGGACGACCGCTGGTGGCCGCTGCTGCTCTGCGCGGCACTCGCCGTCCTGTGTTCCGGCGCCGGATTCGTCCTGTCCACCCGGCGGGACGTGGGCGCCGGGCTGCGCGCGGCACGGCTCGGCAGCCCGGTCGCGTCCACGTCGCTGACCCGGCCGCTGGGCTTCGCGCTGAGGCTGCACCGCTCCGTGCTCGCCGGTTTCGGCGCCGGGCTGTTCCTGATGGGCGTGATGTACGGATCGATCCTCGGCAGCGCGGACGACATGCTGAAGAACATCGACCAGCTCCAGGAAGCGCTGAAGGACATCGGGGGCGCGACCATGGAGGAGTCGTTCGCGTCGATGGTCATGGTCGTTCTCGCCGTCGTCGCCGCCGTGTACGTGGTGATGGCCACCCTCCGGCCGAGGTCCGAGGAGAACGCGGGCCGGGTGGAGCCCCTGCTCGCGACCGGCCTGTCCCGCGCCCGCTGGGCGGGCAGCCACCTCGTCGTCGCGCTGGCGGGCGGCACGGTCGTGCTGCTCCTCGCGGGACTCGGCATCGGTGTCGCGGGGGCGGCGTCGGCCGGCGACTCCGGGCTGCTGCTGAAACTGGTGGGGGCCGCGCTGGCGTACGCCCCGGCGCTCTGGGTGACGGTCGGAGTCGCGGCCGTCCTCTTCGGCTGGCTGCCCCGGGCGGCGTCGGCGGCCTGGGCCGTGCCGGTCTACGCGTTCGTGGTCGGTTACCTGGGCCAACTGCTGCGGTTCCCGCACTGGATGAACAACGTGTCACCCTTCGGCCATGTGCCCCAGCTGCCCGCGGCCCCCATGAACTGGACGCCCCTGGCCGTGCTCACGCTGATCGCCGCCGCCCTGATCCTGCTCGGTCTGGAGGGCTTCCGGAGGCGGGACCTTCAGACCAAGTAAGGAACCGGCCACGGTGTGCGCACGTCTGGACGCGTATGGAGCAGCGTGACGCGGCGGGATACGGCGGGTGTGCGACGGCGGCGCTCGGGGCGGCGACCGCCCTGTACGTCTGGGGGTCGTCCCGGCGCACCGGCCTGCACATGGGCACCGGCCTGGAGGGGCACGGCAAGGACCTCTCCGTCCTGTGGACGGAGCTGCCCCTCGTCCTGCTCGCCGGGGCCCTGATCCCGCCGCTCACCTGGCTGCTGACCCTGCGTCTGATGCGTGGGCGCAGGTCGCCGGGGCTCCGGTCCCTCGTCGCCGGCGCGTGCACCGCGGGGGTCCTCGCCCTGTCCACGTGGGGCCTCCACACCTGGGCGAACCCGTACGACCCGGAGAACGTACGGCTCTCCGGCGCGCTCGTCTCAGATCTCGACCAGTAGCCGCCTGAGTCCCCGGATCACGTAGCCCGGCTTCCACTCCGGCTCCGCGGTCAGCCGCATCCCGGGCGCCTTGCGCAGCAACTCACCGAACGACGCGGTCAGTTCGAGGCGGGCCAGCGGGGCGCCCAGGCAGTAGTGGATGCCCGCGCCGAAGGAGATGTGCGGGTTGTCCCGCCGGGACAGGTCCAGCGTCTCCGCGTCGGCGAAACGCTCCGGATCCCGGTTGGCCGACGCGAAGAGCAGCGCGACCTGCGAACCGCGCGGGATGACGGTGCCGTCGATCTCGATGTCGTCCAGGACCCATCGCGCGAACATCGGCACCGGGGTGTCGTAGCGCAGCAGTTCCTCCACCGCCGTCGGCAGGAGACCGTGGTCACCGCGCAGGGACGCCAGCTGCTCGGGGTGCCGGAAGAGCATCCACCAGCTGTTGGCGGTGGCGTTGACGGTCGCCTCGTGACCGGCGTTGAGCAGCAGCACGCAGGTGGAGATGATCTCCTGCTCGGACAGCCGGTCCTCGTCGTCGTGGGCGGCGATGAGCCCGGAGATCAGATCGGTCCCCGGGTCGGCGCGCCTCGCCGCGATCAGTTCCCGCAGATATCCGGAGAACTCGACCGACGCCTGGACGGCGGCCCGCGCGGTCTCCTCCGGCGGGTTCAGCTCGAACATTCCGCAGATCGCCGCCGACCAGGGCCGCAGCAGATGCCGGTCGGCTTCCGGTACCCCGAGCATCTCGCCGATGACGGCCACCGGCAGCGGCTCTGCGACCGCGCCGAGCAGATCGCCGCCGCCCGCCTCGACGA
The DNA here is from genome assembly GCF_002941025.1 of Streptomyces sp. QL37. NCBI lineage: Bacteria > Bacillati > Actinomycetota > Actinomycetes > Kitasatosporales > Streptomycetaceae > Streptomyces > Streptomyces sp. QL37. The sequence goes on from NZ_PTJS01000001.1 coordinate 4,017,603, forward strand.
AGTCGTCGACGAGCCCGGCGGCCAGCCGCCCCACGGTCGGTGCGAGAGCCTCGACCCGCCGGGGCGTGAACGCCTTGGCGACCAGCCGCCGGATCCGGGTGTGGTCCGGGGCCTCCAGGTCGAGGATCCCGTGCCCGTTGAGCGTGTGGAACGGTTCGTGCTCGGCGGGCGGGGCGGTGACGCCGAACTCGTCGTGGCTGAACCGGTGCAGATACGTCCGCCCCAGCCGCCGGTCGCGCAGCAGCCCGGAGACGTCGGAGTAGTGCGGGACGAGCCACTGCCGTGTCGGCTCGAAGTAGTGCGCCCGGCCGGTGGCGCGCAGCGCGGCGTAGGCGGGATACGGGTCGGCGACGAACGCCGGGGACCAGGGGTCGAAGGACACGTGCATGAGCCGACGCTATCCGGGCGTGACCAGCCTCGCCTCGTACGCGAACACGGCCGCCTGGGTACGGTCCCGCAGCCCCAGCTTCACCAGGATGCGGCTGACATGGGTCTTGATGGTCGACTCGGCGACCACCAGGTGCGAGGCGATCTCCAGGTTGGACAGCCCCTGGGCGATCAGCACGAGGACCTCCGTCTCCCGCTCGGTGAGGTCACCGATCCTGGACATGGCGGGCGGTCTCGGCGCGTCGGCGATCTTCGAGAACTCGGTGATCAGCCTCCGGGTCACCGTCGGAGCGAGCAGTGCCTCGCCCGACGCCACCACCCGTACGCCCTCGGCGAGCTGCCGTGCCGAGGCGTCCTTCAGGAGGAACCCGGAGGCGCCTGCCCGGAGGGCCTGGTAGACGTACTCGTCGAGGTCGAAGGTGGTCAGGACGAGCACCTTGGCGTCCGCGTCGGCGGCGACGATCTCCCGGGTCGCCTCGATTCCGTTGAGCTCGGGCATCCGGATGTCCATCAGGACCACGTCGGGCCGCAGCGCGGCGACCTGCGAGACCGCCTGCCGCCCGTCGACGGCCTCGCCGACGACCTCGATGCCCGGCATCGCGTTGAGCAGCACGGAGAAACCCTCGCGGACCATCATCTGGTCGTCGACGATCAGGACCCGGATGGGCGACTCGGTCACGCGCCCTCACCGTCCTCCGCGCCGGTGCGCCGCGCCGGTACGGGCAGGAACACGGCGACCTCGTAGCCACCGTCCCCGGACGCCCCCGCGGTCATCTCCCCGTTCAGCATCGCGACCCGCTCCCGCATCCCCGTGATCCCGTGCCCGGCACCCGGCGACGGCTTGACCAGCCCCCGCGCGGGGCCGTTGACGACACGCACCCCGAGTCCGCCGAGCACATAGCCGATCTCCACCTTGGCGGTGGCGCCCGGCGCGTGCCGGAGCGTGTTGCTCAGCGCCTCCTGGACGATCCGGTACGCCGACAGCTCGACGCCCTGCGGAAGCTCCCGCACCGCGCCGGTGACGGTCTTCTCCGTCTCCAGGCCCGTCTCGCGGACGTTGTCCAGCAACCGGTCGAGCTCGGCGAGCGTGGGCTGAGGGGCGTCCGGCGCCTCGTAGTCCTCCGCCCGTACGACACCGAGGACGCGGCGCAGCTCGGTGAGCGCCGCGACGGCGTTCTCCCGGATGGTCACGAACGCCTGCTCCAGCTCGGGCGGCGGATTCTCCACCCGGTACGGGGCGGCCTCGGCCTGGATGGCGACGACGGACATGTGGTGGGCGACGACGTCGTGCAGCTCACGGGCGATCGTGGTGCGCTCCTCCAGGAGCGTGCGCCGGTCGCGCTCCACGGCGGTGACGGTGCGCTGCACGGTCACCTCCCGCTGGGCCTCTCGACGCACCTGCACCAACGCGACGAGGAGCAGGGCCAGCGCCGAGACGACGGCCATGGGCTGGGTGCTGGAGGAGTAGGGCCCGGCGAAGTTCCCCAGGACGGATCCGACGAGCAGGGTGATCAGCCACATCCAGACGGCCGTGCGCGGCCGGGTCCTCGCCGCCACGACGATCAGCACGCCCAGGTGACAGGCGAAGGCACTCCCGCCCCACGGCCAGTCCCCGCTGCTCAGGCCGGCCACCAGGGGGATGGAGGCGATCGACACCCAGAACGCGAGCACGGGGCGGACCAGCGTCATCATCAGCACGGCGGGCGGCACGAACGCGGTGATGCCCGTCACCGTGCCGAACGGGGAGTAGGTGTTCGCGGTGAAGACGCCGTCCATCCCCGCGATCAGCGCGACCAGACCCACCACCGCGTGCGGGAACCAGACGGCTCCCTTCCGGACCGTCCCCGGCAGTCGCCGGATCACGGGCCCGTCCGGGCCCAGCGGGCTCAACGGGCGGTAGTCGAGTACGTTCTGGAACAGGTCCTGGCGCAGGCCGGCTATCGCCCCGGCTGCCGCCTGGTGCTCCGGGCTTCGGAACTTGGTCTCGGTCACGAGTCCCAAGGTAGGCGTCGCCCCCTGCCCCGGTCGTCAGCAGTGATACGGATCCTTCGCCGTCCGTCGCAAGTACTACCAGGCCAGCTGAGCGATCTCCTCTGCCACCACGGCGCAGGCATCCGCCGACGGGTCGATCAGCGGGAAGTGCCCCACCCCGTCCAGCAGCGTCAGCCCCACCATCTCCCCGGCCTTCGCCGCGGCGTCCACGAACGCCTCCGTCACAGCCTGCGGCACCGTGATGTCGTCCACGCCCTGGACGACGGCGGTCGCGATCCCCGTCGGCAGCAGCAGGGCCGGATCGACGTGCGCGCTCCGCGCCTCGAAGTCGTCCACGCCGCCCAGGAGCTGGTGCAGCGCACCCGAGCAGACATCGAGCTCCACCGCGCTCGCGAAGTCCCCGATCGGCGCCAGCGCGACCACCCCTCGCAGCGGCGGAGCGGCGGGCAGCCGCCACGGCGAACCCTCGGGGAGCACGTGCCGGGCGGCCGCCCACAGGGCTAGCTGCCCGCCGGCCGAGTGCCCGGTGACCACGGTCTTACGGAGGTCCGCCCCCGGCAGCTCCCGGGCCGCCAGCGCCGGCAGGGCGTCCATCGCTGCGGCCACGTCGTCGAAGGTCTCGGGCCAGCGCCCGGCGACCGGGCCCGCCGCACCCTGCCGCGGGATGTCGCCGCCGCGCCGGTACTCCACGTTGGCCACCGCGAAGCCGCGCCGCGCGAGGAAGTCCGCGAACGGCGAGACGTGCTGACGGTCGTACGGCGCCCGCCAGGCCCCGCCGTGCAGCAGGACGACGAGCGGTGCGCCGGCCCGGCCGTCCCGCGGCGCGAAGAAGTCGATCACCTGGTCGGGGTGGCTCCCGTAGGCCGCTGACCCGTCCGGGGCGACCACCGGATGGGCGAACGCCGACTCGGTCTCGGCGGCGTCACGATCACGCGCGGCAGAATCCGACATGCTGCTCCAACCGTCCTGGGCCCGTGCCCAACTGGACTGACCTGCGGGGACGGTACCAGTACGACGAACCGCCGCCGTACGGGCCCGGAGTGTGGACCCGCACGGCGGCTAAGGGTCGGGCCGACCGTCCCGTGGCGCGCCCCCACAGGACGGTCGGACTCAGACGGCCAGCACTTCGGCGAGGATCCGGGCCGCCCGCTCCGCGTCGGCGAAACCGACGTACAACGGGGTGAAACCGAAGCGCAGGACGTCCGGGCGGCGCAGATCGCCGACCACACCACGCTCGATGAGCGCGCGCATCACCGCTTCCGTCTCGTCCGCGTTCTCGCACCGCAGGGAGACCTGGCTGCCGCGCTGCGCATGGGCGGCCGGGGTGACCGGGGTGACCCGGCCCTCGGGGACGTAGGCGGCGACGCACTCCAGGAAGAAGTCCGTCAGCGCCAGGGACTTGGCCCGCACGGCCTCGACCTCGACGCCTTCCCAGACGTCCAGCGACGCCTCCAGGGCCAGCATCGACAGGATGTCCGGGGTGCCGACCCGGCCCCGTACGGAACCGTCCGCGGGGGCGTATCCGGGAGTCATCGCGAACGGGTCGGCGTGCGAGGTCCACCCGGGCAGGGGCGAGTCGAAGGCCGCCTGATGGCGTTCGGCGACGTACAGGTAGGCCGGCGAACCGGGGCCGCCGTTGAGGTACTTGTACGTGCAGCCGACGGCCAGGTCCACGCCGTGCGCGTCGAGGCCCACCGGCAGGGCGCCGGCGCTGTGGCACAGGTCCCAGACAGCGAGCGCACCGGCCTCGTGGACGGCTGCGGTGAGGCCGGGCAGGTCGTGCAGCCGGCCCGTGCGGTAGTCGACGTGGTTCAGCAGGACGGCCGCCGTGCGCGGGCCGAGGGCGGTCCGCACGTCGGCCGGGGCGACAGGGACGACGCGGTGGCCCGTCATCCGGGCCGCCGACCCGGCGATGTACCCGTCCGTGGGGAAGGTCGTCGCGTCGACGAGGATCTCGTCGCGCCCCTCGGGGGCGAGGCGGGTCGCCGCGACGACCGCCTTGAAGACGTTCACGCTGGTGGAGTCGCCCACCACGATCTGTCCGGCGGCCGCCCCGACCAGCGGGGCGATCCGGTCGCCGATCCGCTCGGGCGCGGTCCACCAGCCGCTCTCGTCCCAGGAGCGGATGCGCAGCGAGCCCCACTCCCGGGCAATGACGTCCTGCATGCGCGCGGGGACGTGGCGGGGCAGGGCGCCCAGCGAGTTGCCGTCGAGGTAGACGGTGTCGTCGAGGGTGAACAGCTCGCGCAGGGCGGCCAGTTCGTCGGCGGTGTCGAGCGCCTCGGCGCGCTCCTTGAAGTCAGACATGGCTACGCGCCGTCCACAGCTCGGGGAACACGCTCTTGGTGGCCCGCTTCTCCAGCCAGGCGACCCCGGCGGATCCGCCGGTGCCGGTCTTCGACCCCATCGCCCGCCGGGTGGCGGTCAGATGGTCGTTGCGCCATCGCCACACCAGCTCGCCGACATCGGTCAGCACCTCGCCGAGCCGCACGAGCTCGGCGTTCTGGTCCGCGTCGGCGTAGATCTCCGCCCAGACGGCCTCGACCGCGGGGGACGGCTCGTACTTCTGCGAGAGGTCCCGCTCCAGCACCGACTGCGGCACCGCGTATCCGCGCCGGGCGAGCAGGGCGAGCGTCTCGTCGTAGAGCCCGGGTTCATGGAGCGCCTTCTCCAGCTCGGCGTGGACCCGGGGGGCGCCCCGGTGCGGCACGAGCATGGAGGCGGACTTGTCGCCCAGCAGGAATTCCATCCGGCGGTACATCGCCGACTGGAAGCCGGACCCCTCACCGAGCGACCCGCGGTAGGAGTTGAACTGGGCGGGGGTGAGGCCGGCGAGCGGCTTCCAGGAGGCGTTCAGCGCCTCCAGCTCCCGCAGCGAACGCTTCAGGGCGTCGCGGGCGACCGGTATGCGGTCCTCCCGCAGGGCGTGCGCCGCCGTCTCCCACTCATGGACGATGACCGTGAACCACAGCTCCATGACCTGGGTGGTGACCAGGAAGACCATCTCGCCGGGATCGTCCGAGCGCAGATGCTGGAGGTGGGTCAGGACATCCGCCTGGACGTAGTCCTCGTACGGAGTCGTTCCCGCGAAGTCCAGGTGCGGGTTGTCCGCACCGGTGGCTTCGGGGTCGGGGTGGTTCGTCGACATTTCTGTCTCCTCGACACGAGCTTCCGGGTAGCGGTCCGCCCCTTCCTCTGAGGTGGTGGAGCTCCGGTCCCCTGCTCGGCATCCTAACGGCCTTCCGCAGGACGCGCCGGGGCCCCGCGGGCTGCTGCCCGCGGGGCCCCGGAATGCGGGTTCGGCTCAGCCCAGGATGTCGGCGGCGGTCTGCGAGGAGTCGCGCAGGAAGGCCGAGCAGCGCTCGTACTCCTCCTGCTCACCGATCGCCTGCGCGGCGCGAGCGAGGGCGTGCAGGGCACGCAGGAAGCCGCGGTTCGGCTCGTGCTCGAACGGGACGGGGCCGTGGCCCTTCCAGCCCGCGCGGCGCAGGGCGTCGAGCCCCCGGTGGTAGCCGGTGCGCGCGTACGCGTACGACTCGACGACCCGGCCGCCCTCGTACGCCTCGTCGGCGAGCTGCGCCCAGGCCAGCGAGGACGTGGGGTACTTCGCCGCGACATCGGCGGGCGCCGTGCCGCTCGCGAGCAGCTCGCGCGGCTCCGGGTCGTCGGGCAGGTGGGTCGGGGCAGGGCCCCCGAGAAGGTTCTCGTGGATGGACATGGTTCAAGTGTGCCTGGGGCGGGGCTCCGGCTCCAACGGCGGGGCCGAGACCCCGCAGTGCATGGAACACTCCGGCCTGCGCTCCGGCCGGGTCCCGGGAGTCGTACGTACGGCCCACCAGGCGATCACCGAGCCCGCCACCAGCAGGCCCGCGCACATCGGCATGGCCCGCCGGAACGTCGAGGCGAACTCCCCCGCCTCGCGGTACGCCTCCGGGCCCATCCCGGCCAGCAGCGGGAGCGCGGCCACCGCGAGCAGCCCCGCCGCCCGGGCGGCCGCGTTGTTGATGCCGCTGGCGAGCCCGGCCCGGCCGGTGTCCACGGCGGCCAGGACGGTCGCGGTGAGGGGCGCCACGAGGGTGACCATGCCGAGGCCCAGCACCAGCACGGCCGGCAGGACGTCCAGCGGGTAGGAGGCACCGGGGCCGACCCGCAGCATCAGGAGCATCCCGGCGGCCGCGAGCAGGGGGCCGACGGTCAGCGGGATGCGGGGCCCGATGCGCCTGCCGAGGTCGCCCGCCGACGCGGAGAAGAGCAGCATCAGGACCGTCGTCGGCAGGAGCGCCGTGCCCGCGCCGAGGGCCGAGTAACCGGCGACCACCTGGAGCTGGATCGCGGACAGGAAGAAGAACCCTCCCAGGGCCGCGTACACGCACAACGTGACGATGTTGACGGCCGTGAACTGCCGCGACGCGAAGATCGACGGCGGCACCATGGGGTCCTCCCGGTGCCGCTCCACCCGCACGAAGGCCACCCCGAGGGCCACACCGCCGAGTGCCGCGCCGATCACCGTGGCGGACGCGCCCTGCTCGGGCACCTCGATCAGCGCATAGGTGACCAGGGCGAGAGACAGCGCGGCGAGGGCCGCGCCCAGTACGTCGAACCTGCCGTGGGCGTCCGGGTCCCGAGACTCCGGTACGTGGCGCAGGGCCACGGGAACGCAGACGGCGGCCAGCGGGAGATTGAGCAGGAACACCCATCGCCAGCCCGGCCCGTCCACCAGCCATCCACCCAGGAACGGCCCGACGGCCGCTCCCACCCCGCCGAGCCCGGACCAGAGCCCCACGGCACGGGCCCGGTCGTCGGGGTGGAAGCTCGCCTGGATGATCGCCAGCGACCCGGGCGTGAGCAGCGCGCCCCCGACCCCCTGCAACGCCCGTGAGGCGACCAGCACCTCCGCGTTCGGCGCGATGCCGCACAGCAGCGAGGCCACGGCGAACCAGACCACCCCGAGGACGAACACCCGCCGTCGCCCGAACCGGTCCCCGAGCGCGCCCCCGAGCAGGATGAGTCCCGCCAGGGTGAGCATGTAGGCGTTGACGGTCCACTGCAGGGCGGCCATATCGGTGCCGAGGTCCTCGCCGATGCGGGGGAGGGCCACGTTGATGACCGTGGAGTCGAGCAGGGCCATGCTGGACCCGAGGACGGTGGTCAGGACGACCCATCGCCCCACGGGCGAGGCAACCCGGATCCCGTCGCCGTCCGCGCCGTCCGTGTCAGTCATACGAGCAGCATCACCGCTGCCCGCCCACTCGGCCATTCACACACCCGCCCCGAGCCCCTCCAGCGCGCCGCCGGCCGCTACAGCGCGGCTCCGGCCCCTCCGGCTGGGAGCCCGGCCGGAGAGGCAGGAGCCTCAGCCCTTGCAGCGGGAGCCCGGGAGCCCCTGCCCGCCACCGCGAGCCCCCAGCCCGTCCAGCGCGACTCCCGGCCACTCCAGCGCGACTCCGGCCTCTCCAGCCGACTCCCAGCCCCTCCCCTCCGGCGCTTGAGGAGCGGGCGGGGCCCTGGGTCAGAGCCCCGCCCCCCAGCCCCTCCGGCGCTTGAGGAGCGGGGCCCGGCGGCGGAGCCCCGGTTCCGGGAAGGGGCGGGCAGGGGACAAGGCCCCGCGCAGCGGCACAGCATGGGCCCGGCCCCCCGCAGGGCGGTTTCTAGGGATCGTCGCAACACGTGGTCGTGTTGGTCAGGCCGCGAGTAGTTTATGCAGGCGCTCGGCTGGGGTTTCCCAGCCGAGCGTTTTGCGTGGGCGGCCGTTCAGCTCAGCAGCGACGGCGTCGAGGTGTTCGCGGGGGTGGACGGCGAGGTCGGTGCCTTTGGGGAAGTACTGGCGGAGCAGGCCGTTGGTGTTTTCGTTCGAGCCTCGTTGCCAGGGGCTGGCGGGGTCGCAGAAGTAGACCGGGACGGCGGTGGCGATGGTGAAGGCGCCGTGAGCGCCCATCTCGCTTCCCTGGTCCCAGGTCAGGGACCTTCGGAGGTGGGCGGGCAGGGTCTGGACCGTGGTGACCAGGGCGTCCCGGACGCTTTCGGCGCCGTGGTCGCCGGGCAGGTGCAGGAGCATGACGTAGCGGGTGGCGCGCTCGACCAGGGTGCCGATGGCGGACTTGCCGTCCTTGCCGATGATGAGGTCGCCCTCCCAATGGCCGGGGACGGCCCGGTCCTCCGCCTCCGCCGGTCGTTCGCTGATCATGACCATCGGAGTGGCGAACCGCGGCTGGCGCTGCTGGGCCTGGCGGCGGGGTTTGCGCCGGGCACGGCCCGATCGCAGGGCGCGGGCCAGCTCGCGGCGCAGTTCGCCCCGCCCCTGGACGTAGAGGGCCTGGTAGACCGTCTCGTGGACCACGTGCATCTCCGGCTGCTGGGGGAACTGTGCCCGCAGAGCCTGGCAGATCTGCTCAGGGCTCCACCGAATGTCCAGGTGGTTTTGGATGAAGTCCCGCAGCTGTGGGTTCTGGCCGATCTTCCCGGGCTTCGGGCGGGGCCGGCGGGCATCGGCGCGGGCCTGGGCCGCGTGCGGCCGGTACTGGCCGTTGACCGGGTGACGGTTGCGGCGGATCTCCCGGCTGACCGTGGACGGGCTGCGGCCGAGCTCGGCGGCTATCGCGCGGACCGTTGCCTTCTCCCGCAGCCGGTCGGCGATGTGTATGCGGTCGCTCTCGCGCAGATACCGCGAGAGACCGGGCAAAGGCGCCACCGCGGTGATCGGTGACGCCCCGACGTGCCCGCCGGACGGAGCGCGGCCGTTACGCCAGCGCCGCCCGGTCTTCTCGTTGATGCCGACGATCCGGCATGCCTCTCTGTTGCTCACACCCTGCTGCATGAGCTGAAGGTAGAGGCGCCGTTCCTCGGACAAGGGACGGCGCCCCTGGATAGCGGACCGGTCCCGGATCTTGAAGTCCATCGCATCCCCTGAACTGGGGTGTTGCGACAACCACTAGAACTCAAGCAGGGAGACCGGGCCCATGCCATGACGTACCGCAGCGACTACTTCAGCTTCGTGCCCGAGGACCGCAGGTTGGCGCAGGCCTCCGTGACCCGCTTGGCCATGCCCCCCTCGGCGGACTTGCCCCAGCTGCGCGGGTCGTAGACCTTCTTGTTGCCGACCTCGCCGTCGACCTTCAGCACACCGTCGTAGTTACGGAACACGTGGTCCACGATCGGACGGGTGAAGGCGTACTGGGTGTCGGTGTCGAGGTTCATCTTCACGACGCCGTTCTCCAGCGCGGTGGCGATCTCCTCGGCCGTGGAGCCCGACCCGCCGTGGAAGACGAAGTCGAACGGCTGGCTGCCGGCAGGCTTGCCGTACTTGGCGGCGACACCCTGCTGGAGGTCCTTGAGGAGCTCGGGGCGCAGGACGACGTTGCCCGGCTTGTAGACGCCGTGGACGTTGCCGAAGGACGCCGCCAGCAGGTAGCGGCCCTTCTCGCCCAGGCCGAGCGCCTCGGCCGTACGCAGCGCGTCGTCGACGGTCGTGTACAGCTCGTCGTTGATCTCGTGCGTGACGCCGTCCTCCTCGCCACCGGTCGGAGTGATCTCGACCTCAAGGATGATCTTGGCGGCGGCGGCCTTGGCCAGCAGCTCCTGGCCGATCGACAGGTTGTCGGCGAGGGTCTCGGCCGAGCCGTCCCACATGTGCGACTGGAACAGCGGGTTCAGACCCTTGGCGACACGCTCCGCGGAGACGTCGAGCAGCGGACGGACATAACCGTCCAGCTTGTCCTTGGGGCAGTGGTCGGTGTGCAGCGCGACCGTGATGTCGTACTTGGCGGCGACGATGTGCGCGAACTCGGCCAGGGCTACGGCGCCCGTCACCATGTCCTTGTTGTACTGGCCGCCCAGGAATTCGGCACCACCGGTGGAGATCTGGACGATGCCGTCGCTCTCCGCCTCCGCGAAGCCGCGCAGTGCAGCGTGCAAGGTCTGGGTCGACGTCACATTGATGGCCGGGTAGGCGAACTTGCCTGCCTTCGCCCGGTCGAGCATCTCGGCGTAGACCTCGGGGGTTGCGATGGGCATCTGTCCGCTCCTTGGGATGTGCGGGTGTGCAGTGCTTGGTCCCTGACCTGGGGGCGACGTCATCGTCGCCCACATCTTCCCAGACTCCCGCCCCGGCTCCACGCTGCCCGTCGGGTAGCTGCTCCCCGTTTCACGTGAAACGGGGAGCACGCCAGGGAATCCGCAGGTCAGCCCAGGTCGAGGTCCGCCACCGAATAGACATGGACGTACGGCAGACCGGCCTCGGCGATCGCCGGAGCGGCCCCGCGCTCGACGATCACGGCGACGGCCACGACCTCGCCGCCCGCCTCACGCACGGCCTCGACCGCGGTCAGCGGGGAACCACCGGTCGTCGAGGTGTCCTCGACGACGAGGCAGCGACGGCCCTTGACGTCCGTGCCCTCGATGCGGCGCTGCATCCCGTGGGCCTTCTGCGCCTTGCGGACGACGAACGCGTCCAGGCTCTGCCCGCGCGCCGCCGAGGCGTGCAGCATCGAGGTGGCCACCGGGTCGGCGCCCAGCGTCAGACCGCCGACGCAGTCGTAGTCCAGCTCGGCGGTGGCATCGAGCATCACCTGTCCGACCAGCGGCGCGGCCTTGCCGTCCAGCGTGATCCGGCGCAGGTCGATGTACCAGTCGGCTTCCAGACCCGAGGAGAGGGTCACTTTGCCGTGTACCACGGCCTTGTCCTTGATCTGCTGGAGCAGCTCAGCGCGTACGTCAGTCATGTCAACGAGGGTAAAGGCTGCCGCGGAGGGTCAGAGCCGCGCCCAGCTCCAGGTCGTCGTGATCTCCAGGGGCTCGATCGGGGTGACCAGCCGGGGGGCCGTGTTCAGTCCGTTCGGCGGCCCGGACTGCGGCTCCACGCAGACCGCCTCCGCCTGCTCGTCGTAGATCACCACCCACTCGTCCCGGCTCCTGACCGTCAGCTCCAGCTGCTCGGGCCAGGTGAGCTTCACGTCTACGCCCGCGGGCATCCCGAAGCAGTCGTCCCACGGCCCGGGCAGAGGATCGATCCGGCGACCGGTCGGCAGGTGGTTGTCGCCGCGCTCCTCCTGCCAGGCCGCGTCGAAGTCGATCCGCACGTCCTGGCCGCCGAGGTTCCGGAGGAACCACGGGTGCCACCCGGCCTGCGCCGGGAAGGAGTCCCCGTACGTCTCGATGCCCAGGCTCAGCGTCAGCGATTCCTCGGTCAGCTCGAAGGACTGCGTCACCCGGCCCTCGTACGGCCACGGGGCGGCCAGGTCGTAGAAGAAGGCGGCTTCCGTGTCGCTCTCCCGGGCCGGCCGCCAGGAGGTGTCGCGGCCGGTTCCGTGGATGGCGTGCGGTGGGGAGTTGAGCGGCATCTGGTGCGGCTCACCACCGTTGCGGAAGAGGCCGTTCTCGGTGCGGCCGCACCACGGCACCATGGGGAAGCAGCCGTACCGCTCGCCCTGGCGCAGCAGTTCGGTGTCCCCGATCCGCAGGCTGCTGATCCGGCAGCCGTTCACGGGGTCAACGGTCAATTCGACGTCGCCGGCTGTCAGCCGGGCGTTCTTCGCAACTCTGCTCACCCCCCGACACTACTGGCGCGGGGTGGCTCCCTACGGCCGCCTTCGCCGCAGCGCCCTGCCCACCACCACGGCCGAGGCGATCGCCAGGGCTGCTGCCGGGGCGGCCCAGCGCAGCGTGATGCCCGCGGCGCCCGCCTCGGGCGACGGCACAGGGGCGTACCGGCCACGCGGTGGGGCGTGGTCGACCTCCTCCGTGCTCCGGCCGATCATCGTGCGGCGGGCGTGCGCGGCCTCGGCAGGCGGCTCGTCCGGCACGGTGAACTCGATCTCCGCGGACGGGTCGAGCGACGGCGGCGGCACGGGCGCGTCGAACACGGACCCCTTGTCCACGGACGGCGGCTCGGGAGACGGCGGCTCGGAAGACGGCGGCTCGGCGGACGGCGCCTCGGGAGACGCCTCGGGAGAGGTCCCCTCGGCAGACGTCTCTCCGGACTCCCCGGACGGCGCGTCGGACTCCCCCGCACCGTCGTCCCGTGTCGCCAGGGTCTCCGTCACCAGTTGCTGCGTGAAGCGGTCAAGCAACCGCTGCGCCGCGGCGAGCGCCGCGCCCGCGTCCAGCTCCACGATGCGGCCGTCACCGCTCACCGTGCCGGTGAATCCGATCGTCGTCCCACCGTCCGTCTCCGTGAGTCCGACCGTCAGCGCGAGCTTCGCCGAGCCCGTGCCCCGGGCCTCCACGCCCTCCCCGGTCACGGAGAAGGAGCCGCCCCCGCCCGAAGGCCGCAGCGTCAGCGCCCCCCGGTACGTGATCGTGTGGCCGTCGGCCCGGAATTTCAGCCGACCCGCCAGCGGCCCCGCCGACGCGTCAGCATCCTGCTGAAGTCCCGGCACACAGCGCGCGACGCGGGCGGGATCACCCAGCGTCCGCCGCAGGGCCGGAACCGGAACCGGAACGAACACCTCATGCTCCATACCGACCGAGCCTACTCACGCCCGGCCGTCCCGTCAGCGCTTCCCCCCGGACACCGTGCGGAGCGCGCCGCGCCGCTCACGGTTCCTCCCAGTACCGCGGGTGGACCAGCGTGGACGGCAGCACCCCGTGCTGCCGCAGCCCCTCCGCCGCGCGCCGGCCGGCCAGCAGCTCCCGCTCACCCAGCGTCCGCAGGGCGGGCGCCCCCGGGTCCAGTCCGAGCCGGCCCACCTCCTTCCGGGCGGCCAGCACGAACCCCCAGTCCCGCGGGGCCTCCGCCCCACCCGCCGCCGCCCGGTCCGGTCCCGCCGCGAAACCGGTGAGGCGCCCGTCGACGCGGTAGGGCCGGGTCGCGAGGCCGCCCGCCCGTACCGACGCCTCCACCGTCCAGAACGTCGTCGGTCTGCTGCCCGTCGGACCCGCGTGCACCACCAGCCGGCCCCCGGGCTCCAGCGCACCGGCGACCAGCCCGTAGAACTCGGCCGCGTAGAGCTTCGTGCTCGCCGTGATCCCCGGGTCGGGGAGGTCCGAGATCACCACGTCGTAGCGCTCTCGGGTGGCCCGCAGCCATGTGAAGGCGTCCCCGCCGACCGCCGTCAGCCGAGGATCGTCGTACGCGTGTCCGTTCAGCCGGGAGAGCGCCGGGTCCGTACGGGCCAACCGGGTGACGGCCGGATCGAGCTCGACCACCACGACGGACGTGACGTCCGGGTAGCGCAGCACCTCGCGGGCTGCCAGGCCGTCGCCGCCGCCCAGGATCAGCACCCGCCGGTGGGCGCCCTTCATCGCGGGGTGCACGAGCGCCTCGTGGTAGCGGTGCTCGTCCCGCGAGCTGACCCGGAGCCGGCCGTCCAGATACAGGTCGAGCGAGCCCCTGCCCGGCCCGGTGAGGACGATCTCCTGGACGTCGGTCTGCACGGCGACCCGCACCTCGTCCCCGTACACCGCGCGCCGTGCCGCGCGCTCGAAGTCGTCGACGAGGACGGAGGCCGTGACCAGCAGGGCGATCACCGCGCAGTTGACCAGGATCAGCAGCCGGCGTGCCCCGGCGCCCAGATCGCGCCGGAAGACCCACAGCACCAGCGCCCCGCCCGCCGCGGCGTTGACCGCGCCGGTGAACAGCGCGCCGGTCAGCTGGCCCATCATCGGCAGCAGCAGGAACGGGAAGGCCAGCCCGCCGACCAGCGCGCCCACGTAGTCGGCGGCGAAGAGGTCCGCGACAGCCCCGCCCGCGTCCTGCCGGTCGACCCGCTGGATCAGCGTCATCAGCAGCGGGATCTCCGCGCCGATCAGGATCCCGATCGCGAGCGAGAAGCCGACCAGCGCGTGGCGCGACTCCCCGAGCCAGGCGAAGGAGGCGTAGAGGATCAGCGCCGACGTGCCGCCGACGAGCGCGAGCGCCGCCTCGATCAGCCCGAATCCCACGGCGGCGCGGCCGCGTAAACGTTTCGCGAGGAGCGAGCCGATGCCCATCGCGAACACCATCACGGACAGCACGACCGACGCCTGCGTGACCGAGTCACCGATCAGGTACGAAGCCAGCGCGACCAGTTCCAGCTCGTACACCAGACCGCACGCGGCGCAGATGAAGACCACGGCCAGCACGAGGAACCGGCCGGTCCTCGGCCGCACGGGAAGCCCCGTCACGCCCGCTCGCAGCGTCATCTGCTGGTCGATCATGAAATGAACGCTACGTGACGAGAAGGTCGCCGCTTGTCACCCACACGGGTGCAAGTGGCGCGCGCCGTACGCGCGTCGAGCCCACCGCGCACCGCACCGGGCGGCCCCGCGCACTCCCCTCACGACACCGCCGCCGGCACCCGCGCCGCCACCCGCGACCGGGTCACCACCAACTGCCCCTCCTGCGGATACGCGTGCCAGGTCCGCCAGCGCACCTGACCCTCCGTCCGCTGCGCGAGCATCGCGGTGAAGGCGTACGGGCTGCCGGGAAACGTCCCCACCAGTCCGTGCGGATGGTCGGTCACCAGCGCGAGCAACTCCTGCGCACGCCCCGCGAACGAGCCCTCCGAGAGCGTCTCGACGCGCGCGGCGAATTCGTAGTCCCAGTCGCCCAGGCTCTCGGCGACCCCCAGCGGCAGCGGCGTGCTGCTGCCCGGCAGGCAGGCGACGGTCTCGGAGCACGTACGTCGCTCCTCCTCCAGCAGCACCTGATGAGAGGCGCCGAGCAGCCTCAACTGAACTTTTGCGCCCGCCAGTTCGAGGTCGAGTACGGCGAGGGCGGGCAGCGGCTCCCGCCCGAGCGTCCATGCCAGATCAGCGGCTCGGGTATCGGAGTAGGCGGTCTGGAGGGTTGTGAGCATGGATCGGCTCCGCAAAACACACAGGGACACATGGACGGGAGGCACCCCCGTGCCGGCGCAGGCGGGGGAGGAGGAGCCCGATCCGGCCCAACTGGGGTCCGCCCAACTGGGGTCCGGGGGCTGAATGTTCTCTACAACGATGCAATCACGAAGTACGTCGCACTCACAGCGTTTTTACCCAACTTGCCGTGGTTTCCATCCCTCAGGGGGCAGGACGGTTCACGTGTTCCAGCACGCCCAACAAAAAGGTGTCCGGGGGGAGTTAGGCCCCACCGGACACCTCAGGCGCACCCGCCCCGCCCCCCGTACGGGACGGGCGAACCCGTCTCAGTTACCGCCGCCACCGCCGCAGCCGCCACCACCACCGCAGCTGCTGCTGCTGCCGCCGCCGCCCCCGCAGGAATGCCCGCCGGAGTCACCGCCGCCGCTGTCCCCGGCCCACCAGCTGCCCGAGCTCCCTCCGGAGCCCCCTCCCGAGCCGCTGTCGGAACTGCGGCGTCCACTGCGCCCGGCGCGCGACGACGGCGCCCTTCCGCGGCCACCGGATCCCGAGGCGAGGGCGGCGATGCCCACCACCACGATCACCAGGAACACGATGAAGAAGAACAACTCCATCGACCTCACATCCTTCTGTCCCCCGAAGCGAGGTCCCCGCTTCTCGACTGACCGTTGGATTCCCACGCCCCGCCACGGCCAAAGCAGACTTGAGCAACTCCAGAGCTTCGGCACAGGATGGCGCCCATGACACAGGGACGACCGCTGCTCAACCGCCGCCTCACCGAGTTCGGCACGACGATCTTCGCGGAGATGTCGGCGCTGGCCGCACAGACCGGATCGATCAACCTCGGTCAGGGTTTCCCCGACACCGACGGCCCCGAGGAGATCCGCGAGGCCGCCGTCCGCGCCCTGCGCGCCGGCCACGGCAACCAGTACCCACCGGGCCCCGGCATCCCCGAGCTGCGCTCCGCGGTCGCGGAGCACCAGCTGCGGCACTACGGACTGGAGTACGACCCCGACGCCGAGGTCCTGGTCACCACCGGCGCCACCGAAGCGGTGGCCGCCTCGCTGCTGGCCCTCCTGGAGCCCGGCGACGAGGTCATCGCCCTGGAGCCCTACTACGACTCGTACGCCGCCTGCATCGCCATGGCGGGCGGCACCCGTGTCCCCGTCACGCTCAGGCCCCACGAGGGTGCCTACCGGCTCGACCTCGACGAGCTGCGCGCGGCCGTCACGCCCCGCACCCGGCTGATCCTGCTCAACACCCCGCACAACCCCACCGGCACCGTCCTGACGCGTGAGGAGCTCGCCGCGGTCGCCGAGCTCGCGTGCGAGCGCGACCTCCTCGTCGTGACGGACGAGGTCTACGAGCACCTCGTCTTCGAGGGCGAGCACATCCCTCTCGCGTCCCTCCCCGGCATGCGGGAGCGCACGGTCAGCATCAGCAGCGCGGGCAAGACGTTCTCGCTGACGGGCTGGAAGATCGGCTGGATCACCGCGAGCCCGGAACTGGTCACCGCGGTCCGCTCCGCCAAGCAGTTCCTGACGTACGTCTCCGGCGGCCCGTTCCAGTACGCCGTCGCCGAGGCCCTGCGGCTGCCCGACAGCTACTTCGACGGGCTGCGCGAGGACCTGCGCGCCAAGCGCGACCTGCTCGCCGCGGGGCTCTCCGAGGCCGGCTTCGGGGTCTTCGAGCCCGCCGGGACGTACTTCGTCACCACCGACATCCGCCCGCTCGGCGACGGGGGCGACGGCTTCGCCTTCTGCCGGGCGCTCCCCGGACGCTGCGGGGTCGTCGCCGTGCCGAACGCGGTCTTCTACGACCACCGCGAGCAGGGTGCCCCCTTCGTACGCTTCGCGTTCTGCAAGCGCACGGAGGTGCTCACCGAGGCGGTCACCCGGCTGAAGAGCCTCCGGACCTCCTGACCGCCCACGACGGAGGCCCGGTCCGGGCGCCGGCCGTACCGGCCGCGCTCCGGACCGGGCCTCCGCGGTCCGTGTGCCGGATCAGGCCTCCGTGGGCTCCTCGCCCTCGTCCTTCTTCTCTGCGGGCTCCAGGCCGAGACGCTCCACGAGCCACTTGTCGAACTCGATGGAGGCCCGCACCCAGCTGACCGTCGAGGAGACGAAGTGCTCCAGGCTGACACCGGTGCCGATGAGCATCTGCGCCTCACCGACCAGCCGTACGGAGGCCGCGGTGCCCTCCTCGCCCTCGTGGGCGTGCGTGTAGACCTTGGGCCACAGGGTGCGGCGGTTCCAGTCGTCGATCGCGTCGAGCAGAACCGGCCGCTGGTCCAGGGCGTGGGGGCGGTCGTAGAAGGTCCGGACCGAGAAGACCTGCTGCTCCTCCTCGCCGCGGAACATGAAGTACGTCCGGAAGTCTTCCCACGGCGCGGCGAGGTCGCCCTCGTCGTCGACGACGAACTTCAGCTCCATCTGCTCGAGGAGCTGCTTGACGAGGTCCTGGTCGGGGACCACGGGGCCCTCGGGACCTGACGTCTGAGGTTCGGGCTGGCCCCCGAAGTTAGGGATCGAGGACGGGTCGATAGACATCGCTGGGTACTCCTGTGGATCGCACGTGGTTTCCTGGCTTCGACCCTAGCCGCCATGGCGGCCGGTGGTCCTATGCGCTCAGGGGAATCGTCCCCGCGCTCGTTCCCCTGGCACGCGACCAGGAAACCGCGATCAGGACGGCGCAGAGCGTACCGACGAGGCCCGCCCCACCGATCGTGTGCGCGGAGGACCCGGACACCTCCGCCGCCAGGCCGCCCGCCGCGACGCCGATCCCCTGCATGGCGGTCAGCCCCGACCGGGCCAGTCCCAGTGCCTGGCCGCGCTGGTCGGCCGGGGTGAGCAGCACGAAGGTCGCCCCCGCGGTGATCTGGTACGCGGAGCAGATGCCCGACACCACCAGGACCAGCAGGGCCACCCCCACACCGGGGCCCGCCCAGTAGACGACCAGCGGGAGGTTCGCCCCCACCGCCAGCGGGCCGAGCAGCCGGCGCCGGCGCTCCGCGTCGAAGCCCGCACGGCCCAGGAGGGCCGCGCCCAGGACCATTCCGGCGGGATGCGCGGCGAGCAGGAGCCCCACCGACGCGGCGGTCGCGCCCGCCTCCTCCGCGAAGGGAGCGGCCAGGCCCTCCGGCAGGACGATGAACCCGGCCAGCCAGCCGAGCGCGACCAGCGACCGCAGCCGGGGGTCCGACCAGATCAGTGCGGCGGCCTTCCCCACCTGGGTGTGCATGCGCTTCGGCGGCGCGCCGGCGTCCTCGTCCACCGGCCTCGCCTTCACACCCAGCCTGATCAGGACCGCGGAGACCAGGAAGGTCGCCGCGTTCAGCCCGAGGGAGAGATGACTGCCCAGCCACACGACGAGCACTCCGCCGGCGGCGAAGCCGACCAGCTGGCCGGCCTGGTGCGTGATCAGCATGACCCGCTGGCCCCGCTCGTACAGGCGCTCGCCCAGGACCGCCGGCATCAGGGCGCCCTGCGAAGCCCCGAACGGCGCCTCGGCCAGCTGCGCCAGCACCAGCAGCCCGGCGAGCAGCGGCAACGGCGTACCGGGCAGGGCCATCAGTCCGACGAGGACGGCGCGCAGCAGATCGCAGCTGATCATGACCGTGCGCCGGGGGAAACGGTCGGCCAGGCCGGAGAGGAGCACCCCGGACAGCAGGGCCGGCAGAGTCGTCAGGGCGTAGGTGGCCGCGGTCCAGCCGGCCGACTCGGTGCGTTCGAACACCAGCAGCGACAGCGCGACCCGCGCCAGCTGGTCACCCAGCACCGACTGCGCAAAAGCCGCCCACAGCGTACGAAATTCGCTCAGGCGAATGAGGCTGTCACTTTTGCAATCCTCCGGCTCCGCACTCTGCTCACCGGGTATCCGCTCCGTCATGCGCGTACCTTACCGGCTTCGGAATTCGGAGCACCCACCCCTGCCGCAATGCAAAAAGGGCCCGGAGTGTCCTGATATTGCGCGGAACACGATCAACCGCACGGCGTTCCCGCCGGTTCCGCCCGAGCGCACAGATATGTATCGGCCCGGTACAAAAAGCGAGGTCCGGACCGTATCGCGCCCCCCCATTCAGCCACGGAATGGAAATTTTCGGCTCGATTTGGCGGGCGGTTCCACCGATGATGCGTGCTGGATGCATACATCAATGCGGACGGTAGGCGCAGACACGCGTGTCCCCGGCCGGGACGCGAGGTCTCCGGCCGGGGACACGGGTCACCGGCTACCGCCTACAGGGTCTTCGCCGCGGTCGCGGTGCCCACGATCAGTCCGTCTCCGGCCCGGTCCACCCGGACCGTGTCGCCGTCCTTGACCTCGCCCGCGAGGATCTCCTTCGCGAGCCGGTCGCCGATCGCGGTCTGAATGAGCCGGCGCAGCGGCCGGGCGCCGTACGCCGGATCGTTGCCCTCCACGGCCAGCCAGGCCAGAGCGTCCGGGGTGACGTCGAGCTGGATCCGCCGGTCGGCCAGCCGGCCGGCGAGACGCTCCACCTGGAGCCCCGCGATGTGCGCCAGCTCGTCGCCGGACAGGGCGGAGAAGACGACCAGGTCGTCGAGCCGGTTGAGGAACTCCGGCTTGAACGAGGTCCGGACGACCTCCAGGACCTGCTCCTTCTTCACTTCGGGCTCGGTCAGGGGATCGATCAGGAACTGGCTGCCGAGGTTCGACGTGAGGATCAGGATGGTGTTGCGGAAGTCCACCGTCCGGCCCTGCCCGTCGGTGAGCCGGCCGTCGTCGAGCACCTGGAGCAGGATGTCGAAGACCTCGGGGTGGGCCTTCTCGACCTCGTCCAGCAGCACGACGCTGTACGGGCGGCGGCGGACCGCCTCCGTGAGCTGGCCGCCCTCCTCGTAGCCGACGTAGCCGGGCGGGGCCCCGACGAGCCGGGCGACGCTGTGCTTCTCGCCGTACTCGCTCATGTCGATGCGGATCATGGCCCGCTCGTCGTCGAAGAGGAAGTCCGCGAGCGCCTTGGCCAGCTCCGTCTTGCCGACCCCGGTCGGGCCGAGGAAGAGGAACGAGCCGGTGGGGCGGTCGGGGTCGGCGATCCCCGCGCGGGTGCGCCGCACGGCGTCCGACACGGAGCGCACGGCCTCGGTCTGGCCGATCAGCCGCCTGCCCAGCTCCGACTCCATCCTCAGCAGCTTCTGGGTCTCGCCTTCCAGGAGGCGTCCGGCCGGAATCCCGGTCCAGGCTCCGACGACGTCGGCGATGTCGTCCGGGCCCACCTCCTCCTTGACCATCGTGTCCTTGTCCTGGGCGGCCTCCTGCTCGGCCTCGTCGGCCTCGGCGAGCTCCCGCTCCAGGCCGGGGATCTCCCCGTACAGCAGCTTGGAGGCCGTGTCGAAGTCACCGTCGCGCTGGGCGCGCTCGGCCTGGCCGCGCAGCTCGTCGAGGCGCTCCTTGAGCTCACCGACGCGGTTCAGGCCCTGCTTCTCCTTCTCCCAGCGGGCCGTGAGACCGCGCAGCTCCTCCTCCTTGTCGGCGAGGTCGCGGCGGATCTTCTCCAGACGCTGCTTGGAGCCCTCGTCGCTCTCGTTCCTGAGCGCCAGCTCCTCCATGTGCAGCCGGTCGACCGACCGCTGGAGCTCGTCGATCTCCAGCGGGGAGGAGTCGATCTCCATGCGGAGCCGGGAGGCCGCCTCGTCGACGAGGTCGATGGCCTTGTCGGGGAGGAACCGGGAGGTGATGTAGCGGTCCGAGAGCGTCGCGGCGGCCACCAGCGAGGAGTCGGCGATCTGGACCTTGTGGTGCGCCTCGTAGCGGCCCTTGAGGCCACGCAGGATGGCGATGGTGTCCTCGACGGACGGCTCGGCCACCATGACCTGCTGGAAGCGCCGCTCCAGGGCGGGGTCCTTCTCGATGCGCTCGCGGTATTCGTCCAGCGTGGTGGCCCCGACCATGCGGAGCTCACCACGGGCGAGCATCGGCTTGAGCATGTTGCCCGCGTCCATGGCGGAGTCGCCGCCGGCGCCGGCGCCGACGACGGTGTGCAGCTCGTCGATGAAGGTGATGATCTGCCCGTCGCTCTCCTTGATCTCGGAGAGGACGGTCTTGAGGCGTTCCTCGAACTCGCCGCGGTACTTGGCGCCCGCGACCATCGCACCGAGGTCCAGGGAGACGAGCCGCTTGTTGCGCAGGGACTCGGGCACGTCGCCCTTGACGATGCGCTGGGCGAGGCCCTCGACGACGGCCGTCTTGCCGACGCCGGGCTCGCCGATGAGCACGGGGTTGTTCTTCGTGCGGCGCGACAGCACCTGCACGACGCGGCGGATCTCCTGGTCACGGCCGATGACCGGGTCGAGCTTGCCCTCGCGGGCGGCGGCCGTGAAGTCGGTGCCGAACTTCTCCAGCGCCTTGTACTGGCCCTCGGGATCGGGAGTGGTCACCCGGCGCCCTCCCCTGCTCTTCTCGAATGCGTCCAGCAGCTTCTTCGCACTGGCTCCCTGCCCGTCGAGGATCTCACCGGCGCGTCCGCCCTTCGCCGCGAGGGCGATCAGCAGGTGCTCGGTGGAGAGATAGTCGTCGCCGAGTTCCTTGGCGCGCTGGTCGGCGTCGGCGATGACGGCGAGCATGTCGCGGCTCGGCTGCGGCGGGGCGACGGTCGAGCCGGTCACGCTGGGCAGCGAGCCCAGGAGCCGCTCGGCCTGCTCGCGCACGACCACCTGGTCGGCCTCGACGGCGGCCAGCAGGTCGGTGATGTTCGCGTTGTCCTCGCCCGCGAGCAGCGCAAGCAGCAGATGCCCGGGGGTCAGATCGGGGTGACCGTCCTTGACGGCCCTGCTGGTGGCCGCGTTGAGGGCGTCCCGGCTCTTGTTGGTCAGCTCGGCGTCCACGGGCGCTGTCTCCTCCTCGTGCTGGGTTCACGGAACTATGACTCGAACAACGGGTACAAAGTTGAGTCTATTCCACTCAAGGCCATTCCGGCGCCTTCCCTGCCCGTCCGTATGCCCTCTCTCTAGGCTGACCCCATGCCTGACGTACGCAACCCCGGCCCCGGGTACCTCGCCTTCTGGCGGGAGCGCCATGTGTGCACCCTGACCACGCTCCGCCCCGACGGAACACCGCACGTGGTGCCCGTGGGGGTGACCTACGACCCGGAGACGCGGATCGCCCGCGTCATCACCGGCGGGAACACCAGAAAGGCCGCCCACGTCCGGGCGGCGGGCCCCGGGGGCGCGCGGGTCGCGGTCTGCCAGATGGAGGGGCGCCGCTGGGCGACTCTGGAGGGCCGGGCGGTCGTCCGCGCGGAGCCCGAGGAGGTCCAGGACGCGGTACGCCGCTACGCGGAGCGCTACGAGCGCACCCCTCGGCACAACCCGGAGCGGATCGTCATCGAGATCGCCGTCGACAGGGCGCTCGGAAACGCCTGAGGACGGCCCTCGGAAATTCCGGATGAATTCCGGACAGCACAACGGCGCCATCGTGTTCAGGTCACGATGGCGCCGTTGTGTGGGGGAAGTGCCGGAACGATATGTAACGACGGGGGAATCGTTCAGGCACTGCGGGGGGTGGCGGAAATGGCTTCTTGCTCGAACAGTTCATGGTCGCGCTGATCGAGATTTACGAAAATCATGCCGTACCTCACGGCACAGCGAACCGGTTGCGGTGCTCCGCGTGGCCGGCGAAGACAGCGATAGGCACGGATATCGTCATCCGTTTCCATCACGACGACAATGGGCTCTCCGAACAGGGTGACCATCAACGAATCGCCCTGGCGGGTAAGTGCCGTGAGCAGATCGATGAAGTGCCACCCTGAGCGGTATGCCGTGGCCATCTCCCGCCGGAAGGTGCGGTCGTCCGGTGGGGTGGTCATGCGCCCGCGACGCCTGTCGGAGCGCTCCAGCTGATCTCGTCCCCAGCTGCCGCCGGCATGCCCCAGCTGATCTCGCCGGGCGCATCGGCCGCCTTCACGGACCAGCTGATCTCGTCCGCCCCCGCTGCCCGCTCCGACCAGCTGATCTCACCCGGCCCGGATGCGCTGCCGGCCACGCCGCCCGCCACGCCAAAGGCCAGGGCCGCGACGAAAGCGGCAGCAAGCACCGAGCGAAGCTTTCGCTTATCCATAGTCGGCTTCGTCCTCACTTGTGGATTCCTCTCCCCCGCATCCACGACGATGTCTCACCCGGGCCACACAACGCCACCAGGACGATGCATCATGTTCCTGCATGTTCAGGAACCTGGGGGGTGGAGATATGACCACAAACGGCACAACAGGGACACATCCTCACGGGGTCACCGACCTGTGCGACGAGGGAAAGCGCCTTTACGCGAGCGCCCTGCGTTCCGGTCGGATTTCCCGCGCGGAAGTCGGCCCCGCCCCCTGCCTGATGGACTTCGCCCTCCTGCATCCCGATCCTGACGACACGACCTGGCTCAGGCCCGTCCCGCCGTCCGCGGCGCTGGCCCAGCGCCTGCATCCCATCGAACGGGAGATCAAGGACCGCCGTCGGCGCTCCGTCGAGCTGGCGGAGTCCTTCGAGCCGTTCATGGACATCAGCGCCCAGGACCCTCCGACCACCCACGCCATCACCGTGCTGGAGGGCGGCAACAGGATCAACGCCGCACTCGATCTCGCCACCGCCGAGTGCCACACGGAGGTGCTCACCGTCCAGCCGGGCGGCGACCGGGGCGAGGACCGTCTCAGCGAGGGCCTGGAACGCGCCCTGTCGGTGGTCGACCGGGGCGTCAGCATGCGCACGCTCTACCAGCACACCGTCAGGCACAGCCAGGGCACGCTCGCCTACGCCGCACGCCTGGCCAACGAGAAGGTGGAGATCCGCACCCTGGAGGAGCTCATCGAGCGCCTCCTCGTCTTCGACCGGACCGTGGCCTTCATACCCGCCCAGAACGACGACCAGGTCGCCCTCGAACTCCGCCACCCAGGGCTCGTCAACTACCTGGTGAAGGTCTTCGAGCAGCTGTGGAGCCGCGCGTCCCCGCTGCTCGGCGAGCTCCAGTACGACCCACCGACCAAGGGCATAAGCGGTGTTCAGCGTTCCATAGCCCAACTCCTGGTCGAGGGACACGTGGACGACTCGATCGCCCGCCGTCTCGGGATGAACGTCCGCACCTGCCGGGCGCACGTCGCGAAGCTCTCCGCCACCCTCGGCAGCACGAGCCGCGCCCAGCTGGGCTATCTGATCGCGCGGTCAGGAATTCTGGACCAGGACTCCTGACCATGCACCACCCGGTCCACCCCCGGCACGGGCCGAGCGGGTCGACCGCGCGGGCGAAGGGAAGGGCACGCCCCGCCCGGAAGTCAGTCGGGAGAGTCCCCCGCTCCCTCCCGACAGCTCCACACTCCCCTCGCAGCCGCGCACGCGCCACGGTCATCTTGTTGCAGTGCACGAAGTGAGGGGTCGTCAAATCGCCACCGATGACGTAAACACACAGCATTCGCACGGTCCCAGAGAGCTGTGCGCCACCGGCCTGCGGCTGTACGAGGAAGCAGTCGTCGCGGGACGCATCACCCGCGCCGCTCTCGCGGCCGCCCCATGCCTCACCGACATGGGCCTCGTCCAGCCGGACCCGGCCGACTCCGCGTGGATGCGCCCCGTGCCCCCGTCCGCCGCCCTGGCCCACCTGCTCCAGCCCATCACCCGCGAACTCGACGAACGCGTACAGCTCGCCGCGGCGCTCAGCAGGTCGCTGACGCCCCTGTCGTCGGTCGCCAGCGCCGATCCAGACCTGGCCTTCACGGTCCTGGAGGGCAAGCCGGTGATCGAGGAGGCCCTGCGGGAGGCCACCTCCGTCGTCACCGAACAGGTCCTCACGGCCCAGCCGGGCAGCGACCGGCCCCTGAACGGGATGGAGCGGGGAATCGCCAACGCCAGGACGGCCATCGCGCGTGGAGCCCGGCTACGGCACATCTACCAGCACCCGGCGCGCTACAGCACCACCGTCAGGGGCTACCTCGACCAGATCTCCCACGAGGACCTTCAGGTGCGTACCACCGAGCAGACCGTGGAACGGCTGATCATCTTCGACCGGACCGTCGCGTTCGTCCCGGCGGCGCCCGACCGCCGCACAGCCCTCCGCATACGGCATCCCGCTCTGGTCGACTACCTCATCCAGGTCTACGAGGTCCTCTGGGCCCAGGCCACGCCCTTCGCGCAGCAACTGCCCGCACCCGCACCCGGCACCCAGGTCACGGCCGTCCAGCAGAGCATCGCCAGGCTCCTCAGCGAGGGCCACGTCGACGACGCGGTGGCCCGCAAGCTGGGCATCAGCGTCCGCACCTGCCGCGCTCACATCGCCAGGCTGATGCAGACGCTGGGCGCCACGAGCCGGACCCATCTCGGGGTCCTCGTCGTGCGGTCCGGAATCGTGCGGTCCGGCGCCGTGGAGGACGCCACGGCCACGCGGGAAGGGCCCGCCTCCGAGTCGTGAGACCTTGAGTTCTAGTGGTTGTCGCAACACCCCAGTTCAGGGGATGCGATGGACTTCAAGATCCGGGACCGGTCCGCTATCCAGGGGCGCCGTCCCTTGTCCGAGGAACGGCGCCTCTACCTTCAGCTCATGCAGCAGGGTGTGAGCAACAGAGAGGCATGCCGGATCGTCGGCATCAACGAGAAGACCGGGCGGCGCTGGCGTAACGGCCGCGCTCCGTCCGGCGGGCACGTCGGGGCGTCACCGATCACCGCGGTGGCGCCTTTGCCCGGTCTCTCGCGGTATCTGCGCGAGAGCGACCGCATACACATCGCCGACCGGCTGCGGGAGAAGGCAACGGTCCGCGCGATAGCCGCCGAGCTCGGCCGCAGCCCGTCCACGGTCAGCCGGGAGATCCGCCGCAACCGTCACCCGGTCAACGGCCAGTACCGGCCGCACGCGGCCCAGGCCCGCGCCGATGCCCGCCGGCCCCGCCCGAAGCCCGGGAAGATCGGCCAGAACCCACAGCTGCGGGACTTCATCCAAAACCACCTGGACATTCGGTGGAGCCCTGAGCAGATCTGCCAGGCTCTGCGGGCACAGTTCCCCCAGCAGCCGGAGATGCACGTGGTCCACGAGACGGTCTACCAGGCCCTCTACGTCCAGGGGCGGGGCGAACTGCGCCGCGAGCTGGCCCGCGCCCTGCGATCGGGCCGTGCCCGGCGCAAACCCCGCCGCCAGGCCCAGCAGCGCCAGCCGCGGTTCGCCACTCCGATGGTCATGATCAGCGAACGACCGGCGGAGGCGGAGGACCGGGCCGTCCCCGGCCATTGGGAGGGCGACCTCATCATCGGCAAGGACGGCAAGTCCGCCATCGGCACCCTGGTCGAGCGCGCCACCCGCTACGTCATGCTCCTGCACCTGCCCGGCGACCACGGCGCCGAAAGCGTCCGGGACGCCCTGGTCACCACGGTCCAGACCCTGCCCGCCCACCTCCGAAGGTCCCTGACCTGGGACCAGGGAAGCGAGATGGGCGCTCACGGCGCCTTCACCATCGCCACCGCCGTCCCGGTCTACTTCTGCGACCCCGCCAGCCCCTGGCAACGAGGCTCGAACGAAAACACCAACGGCCTGCTCCGCCAGTACTTCCCCAAAGGCACCGACCTCGCCGTCCACCCCCGCGAACACCTCGACGCCGTCGCTGCTGAGCTGAACGGCCGCCCACGCAAAACGCTCGGCTGGGAAACCCCAGCCGAGCGCCTGCATAAACTACTCGCGGCCTGACCAACACGACCACGTGTTGCGACGATCCCTAGAAACCGCCGACTCAGGGGCGGGCCCTTCCCGGCCGGCTCAGTCCTTCGGCCTCTTCGGCCGCCAGACCACCAGTGCGCTCGTCTGCTGCACATCCTGGTACGGCACCAGATCACGCCGGTAGGAGGCGTGCACCTGGGCCTCGCGCTGCTGCATGGCCACGGCCGCGCCGTCCACCGCCGCCGAGAGCTCGGCGACGCGCTGCTGGAGCGCGGCGACCTGGTTCTCCAGCTCGATGATGCGCTTGATGCCCGCGAGGTTGATGCCCTCGTCCTGCGACAACTGCTGGACGGTGCGCAGCAGCTCGATGTCACGGGCCGAGTAGCGCCGGCCGCGCCCGGCCGTGCGGTCGGGCGAGACCAGGCCGAGGCGGTCGTACTGGCGCAGTGTCTGCGGGTGCAGGCCCGAGAGCTGGGCCGCGATCGAGATCACGTAGACCGGTGATTCGTCGGTCAGCTGGTACGGATTGCGTCGACGGCCGTCCATCTCAAGCTCCCTTCGCAGCCTGGAACAGCTCCGCCCGCGGGTCCTCCCCCGCGGTCGACTTCCGGTAGGCCTCCAGCGCGTCCTGGGCGTCCGCGCCGAGGTCCGTGGGCACGGACACCTCGACGGTGACCAGGAGGTCGCCGCGGGTGCCGTCCTTGCGTACGGCGCCCTTGCCCCGGGCGCGCATCGTTCGACCGTTGGGCGTGCCGGCCGGGAGTTTCAGGGTGACCGGAGGCCCGCCGAGCGTGGGGACCTTCACCTCGCCGCCGAGCGCCGCCTCCGGGAAGGTGACGGGCACCGTGACGGTGAGGTTGTCGCCCTTGCGGCCGAAGACCGGGTGGGCGTCGACGTGCACGACGACGTAGAGGTCGCCGGCCGGGCCGCCGCGCTCGCCCGGGCTGCCCTTGCCGCGCAGCCGGATCCGCTGCCCGTCCAGCACCCCCGCGGGGATCCTGACCTGCATCGTGCGGGCCGACTTGGCCCGGCCGCTGCCCTTGCAGACCTCGCACGGGTCCTGGGCGATGAGGCCCCGGCCCTTGCAGTCCACACAGGGATCGGTGAGCGAGAATCCGCCGCCCGTGCCCCGTGACACCTGGCCGGTGCCGACGCACGTCGGACAGACCCTCGGGGTGCCGTTCTTGTCGCCGGTGCCCGAACACGCCTTGCAGGGCGCCTGGCTGGACATCCGCAGCGGGACCGTGGCCCCGTCGACCGCCTCGGTGAAGCTGAGCGTCACCTCGGACTCGATGTCCTGGCCGCGCCTCGGCTGGACGCGGGTGCCCGCGCCACCGCGGTTGAACAGACCGCCGAAGACATCGCCCAGGCCGCCACCGCCGCCACCGCCGAAGCCGCCGGCACCCTGGCCACCGCCCGGGGCGCCCCCGAAGAGGTCGCCCAGGTCGAAGTTGAAGTTGCCGCCCGCACCGCCGGGACCCGCCCGGAAGCCTCCGTTGCCGAAGAGGGCGCGCGCCTCGTCGTACTCCTTGCGCTTCTTGGGGTCGCCGAGGACGTCGTTCGCCTCGGAGATCTCCTTGAAGCGCTCCTCCGCCTTGGCGTCACCCTTGTTGGCGTCCGGGTGGTACTCGCGGGCGAGCTTCCGGTACGCCTTCTTGACCTCGGCGTCGGTGGCGTCCTTGGGGACGCCGAGAACCTTGTAGTAGTCCTTCTCGACGAAGTCCTTCGTGCTCATCGACGTCCCTCCTTCCGGACGATAGGCCGTGCGGCCGGCCCCGTGGCCGGCCGCACGCCCCGTCGGTGTTCACCGCTGTGGTCGGACGGAATGTCAGACCTCTTCGGTGCCACCGCTCTCCTCGTCGTCTGCCTTCTCTTCCTTCGCCGCCGCGGGCGTGGCGCCCGGCTGCGGTTCGGCCACGGCCACCCGCGCGGGGCGGATGGTGCGCTCCCCGATGCGGTACCCAGGCTGCAGGATCGCCACGCAGGTCGTCTCGGTGACGTCCGGCGCGTACGAGTGCATCAGGGCCTCGTGGATCGTCGGGTCGAAGGGCTCGCCCTCCTTGCCGAACTGCTGGAGGCCGATCTTCGCCACGACCGTCTCCACCGACTCGGCCACGGCCTTGAAGCCGCCGACGAGCTCGCCGTGCTCCCGCGCCCGGCCGATGTCGTCGAGCACGGGCAGAAGGTCGGTCAGCAGGCCCGCCGCAGCGACCTCCTTGACCGTGACCCGGTCGCGCTCGACCCGACGGCGGTAGTTCTGGTACTCGGCCTGGAGCCGCTGGAGGTCGCCCGTGCGCTCGTTGAGCGCGGTACGGACCTGGTCCAGCTGGGCCGTCAGAGCCGCTGTCTGCTGTACGTCCCCGGCCGGGGCCGCCGCCTCCTCCTCGGAGGGGGTGGCGGCCTTCGGCTCGGCGTCGTCGGCATCGGCGCCGGAGGGGACGTCAGGCTTCTCGTCGAAGCCCGGAGTCTCCTCGGTCACGCCGCACCGCCCTTCGTGTCCTTCTCGTCGTCCACGATCTCGGCGTCGACGACGTCGTCGTCGGCCTTGGCCTGGCCGTCGCCCGGCGCCTCGGCACCCGGCGTCGCACCCTCGGAGGCGTTGGCGTACATCGCCTGACCCAGCTTCTGGGAGACGGCCGCGACCTTCTCGGTGGCGGTGCGGATCTCGGCGGTGTCCTCGCCCTTGAGCTTCTCCTTCAGCTCGGTGAGCGCGGTCTCCACCTCCGTCTTCACGTCACCGGGGACCTTGTCCTCGTTGTCCTTGAGGAACTTCTCCGTCTGGTAGACGAGCTGCTCGCCCTGGTTGCGGGACTCGGCGGCCTCGCGACGGCGGTGGTCCTCGTCGGCGTACTGCTCGGCCTCTTCGCGCATCCGGTTGACCTCGTCCTTCGGCAGCGAGGAGCCACCGGTGACGGTCATCTTCTGCTCCTTGCCGGTGCCGAGGTCCTTGGCGGCGACATGCATGATGCCGTTGGCGTCGATGTCGAAGGCGACCTCGATCTGCGGCACACCACGCGGGGCCGGCGGCAGACCGGTGAGCTCGAACATCCCGAGCTTCTTGTTGTACGCCGCGATCTCGCGCTCGCCCTGGTAGACCTGGATCTGCACGGACGGCTGGTTGTCCTCGGCCGTCGTGAAGATCTCGGAACGCTTGGTCGGGATCGTGGTGTTGCGCTCGATGAGCTTCGTCATGATCCCTCCCTTGGTCTCGATGCCGAGGGACAGCGGGGTCACGTCGAGGAGCAGGACGTCCTTGACCTCGCCCTTGAGGACACCGGCCTGGAGCGAGGCGCCGATGGCGACGACCTCGTCCGGGTTCACACCCTTGTTGGCGTCCTGGCCGCCCGTGAGCTCCTTGACGAGCTCGGCGACGGCGGGCATACGGGTCGAGCCACCGACGAGAACGACGTGGTCGATCTCGGAGAGCTGGATGCCCGCGTCCTTGATGACGTTGTGGAACGGGTTCTTGCAGCGGTCCAGGAGGTCCGCGGTCAGCTGCTGGAACTGCGAGCGCGTCAGCTTCTCGTCCAGGTGCAGCGGGCCCTCGGCGGACGCCGTGATGTAGGGCAGGTTGATCGTGGTCTCGGTCGAGGACGAGAGCTCGATCTTCGCCTTCTCCGCGGCCTCGCGGAGACGCTGGAGAGCCATCTTGTCCTTGGACAGGTCCACGCCGTGCCCGTTGGCGAACTGCTTCACCAGGTAGTCGACGACCCGCTGGTCCCAGTCGTCACCACCGAGGTGGTTGTCACCGTTGGTGGCCTTCACCTCGACGACGCCGTCGCCGATCTCCAGGAGGGACACGTCGAAGGTGCCGCCACCGAGGTCGAAGACGAGGATCGTCTGGTCGTCCTTGTCGAGGCCGTACGCCAGCGCGGCGGCGGTCGGCTCGTTGACGATACGCAGGACGTTCAGGCCCGCGATCTCGCCGGCCTCCTTGGTCGCCTGGCGCTCCGAGTCGTTGAAGTACGCCGGGACGGTGATCACCGCGTCGGTGACCTTCTCACCCAGGTACGACTCGGCGTCGCGCTTCAGCTTCTGCAGGATGAAGGCGCTCATCTGCTGCGGGTTGAAGTTCTTGCCGTCGAGCTCGATCTTCCAGTCAGTGCCCATGTGGCGCTTGACCGAACGGATCGTCCTGTCGACGTTGGTGACCGCCTGGCGCTTGGCCACCTCGCCGACAAGCACCTCGCCGTTCTTCGCGAAGGCGACGACGGACGGCGTGGTCCTGGCGCCTTCGGCGTTGGTGATGACGGTGGGCTCGCCGCCTTCGAGAACGCTGACGACGGAGTTAGTCGTGCCCAGGTCGATGCCGACCGCACGTGCCATTTCAATTCCTCCAACTGACTACTTGAGTGGATCTGACTCAAGGATGCATGACACCCACCCCGGAGTCAAAGGACCTGAGCCACTTACGCTCAACTTATGTGCTCGCTACCGCGCTGACCTGGAGGTTTACGCGTACGGGTGGTGAAAGAAGCCTGCTACGGCCGCCTCGATCCGCGACACCGCGATGCGCCGCACGTCACACACACCCCACCCACCATCGCACCGTGGGATCGTTCTGTCACAAAATGCATCGAGACGGTCATACCGTCCCGTCATCGACTCCGGGCAGGTGCCATGCGGAACGCGAAGCAGACTGCGCAGCGAAGGAGACGGCGCCCCGCCCCGTCGGCGGTCAGGGTGCCCCGACCCGCCACCGGCCCCTTCCCCGGGATCGCCGGCGCAACCGTGACGGCCCGGCGCGCCACCGGGGCTCTGGCTTCCGCGGCCGCGAGGCGGATCACCGGCCCCCTGTCGGCCATGACGGTCAAACGGGCCCTGGACCTGACACTCGGTTCGGCGCTG
This sequence comes from Streptomyces sp. QL37, assembly GCF_002941025.1. Classification (NCBI taxonomy): domain Bacteria; kingdom Bacillati; phylum Actinomycetota; class Actinomycetes; order Kitasatosporales; family Streptomycetaceae; genus Streptomyces; species Streptomyces sp. QL37. The sequence goes on from NZ_PTJS01000001.1 coordinate 4,049,235, forward strand.
CTGCTCCTGACGGCCCCCACCCTCGCCCTCGCCGCGCTGACCCTGGCCGTCCGGCCGCCCCGAGGCGCACTCAGGCGCGAGACCCGGATCGGCCTCGGCGGACGCCCCTTCGAACTGCGCTCGCTGCGCACCCGGCGGCTCCGGCTCGACCTGCTGTCCCGGCTGCCTCACGTCGTACGGGGCGATCTCTCGCTGGTCGGCCCGGCGCCCCTCACCCCGGACGAGGCAGCCCTGCTCGGGCCCGCCGCCGGGCACTGGCGCCAGAGCGTCCGGCCCGGGCTGACCGGCCTGGCGCAGGTCCGCGCCCGCTCGGGGATGCCCTGGGACGAACCCGCCCTCCTCGACGCGCACTACGCAGAGCATCATGGGACAGGGCTCGACCTGGCGATCCTGGCGCAATCCGTACGCATCCCCGTGTACGCGGCGCTCCGCGGACTGCGACATCCGGGGAAGGCTCGCCTGAGCGACACAGATCACCGCCTGCCCGGCTACAGCGTGGCGGAATAAGTGGATAGTGTCAGCACAGACTGATTAAGTTACTGCTTAGTAATCGCTTGTACGCACTGGACCCCACCCTCGCAGGCCCGAGGAGCCCCCAAATGCAACTCGCCGCGATCATCGTGTCGCTGGTTCTGATCGTGGTCGGCGTGGCACTTTTCGCCCGCGCCCTCCTGCAGATCTACACCTTCATGCGGCTCGGCCAGAACGTGCCCGCGGGCACCCGCACCGATGAGCCCGTACAGCGCACCGTCACCGTGGCCAAGGAGTTCCTCGGCCACACCCGGATGAACCGCTGGGGCATCGTCGGTGTCGCACACTGGTTCGTGGCGGTGGGCTTCTTCTCCCTGCTGCTGACGATCGTCAACGCCATCGGCCAGCTGTTCCAGGCCGACTGGCTGCTGCCGATCATCGGCGAGTGGGCGCCGTACAACGTCTTCGTCGAGTTCATCGGCACCATGACGGTGCTCGGCATCGTGGTCCTGATCGTGATCCGCCAGCTCAGCAGGCCGGACAGGCCGGGCCGCAAGTCCCGCTTCGCGGGCTCCAACTTCGGCCAGGCGTACTTCGTCGAGGCCGTCATCCTCATCGTCGGCGTCTGCATCTTCATGCTCCACGCCCTCGAGGGCGCCCAGCACCACGTGAGCGGCTACGAGGCGTCGTTCTTCATCTCGTACCCGGTGGTCTCCTGGTTCGAGGGCATGGACATCTCCACGCTCCAGAACCTGACCTACTTCTTCGCCGCCCTGAAGATCGCGACCTCCTTCATCTGGATGATCACGGTCGCGCTGAAGACCGACATGGGCGTCGCCTGGCACCGCTTCCTCGCCTTCCCGAACATCTGGTTCAAGCGCAACGCCGACGGCGCGGTCTCGCTCGGCGCGCTGCTGCCGATGACCTCGGGCGGCAAGGAGATCGACTGGGAGGACCCGGGCGAGGACGACACCTTCGGTGTCTCCCAGGTCGAGCAGTTCTCCTGGAAGGGCATCCTCGACTTCTCCACGTGCACCGAGTGCGGTCGCTGCCAGTCGCAGTGCCCCGCCTGGAACACCGGGAAGCCGCTCTCCCCGAAGCTCCTGATCATGTCCCTGCGCGACCACGCGCACGCCAAGGCGCCGTATCTGCTGGCCGGCGGCGGCAAGGACATGGAGGGCAACGAGAAGGCCACCGAGGAGCAGCTCAAGGACGTTCCCGCGGCCGCCCTCGCGGAGGCCGAGCGCCCTCTCATCGGCACTGCCGAGGAGAACGGCGTCATCGACCCGGACGTGCTGTGGTCCTGCACCACCTGCGGTGCGTGCGTGGAGCAGTGCCCGGTCGACATCGAGCACATCGACCACATCGTCGACATGCGCCGCTACCAGGTGATGATCGAGTCCGCGTTCCCGTCCGAGGCGGGCACGATGCTCAAGAACCTGGAGAAGAAGGGCAACCCCTGGGGGCTCGCCAAGAAGCAGCGCGTCGAGTGGACCAAGGAGGTCGACTTCGAGGTCCCGATCGTCGGCAAGGACGTCGAGGACCTCAGCGAGATCGACTACCTGTACTGGGTCGGCTGCGCGGGCGCCCTGGAGGACCGGGCCAAGAAGACGACCAAGGCCTTCGCGGAGCTCCTCCACATCGCGGGCGTCAAGTTCGCGATCATGGGCGGCGACGAGAAGTGCACCGGTGACTCGGCCCGCCGCCTCGGCAACGAGCCGCTGTTCCAGCAGCTCGGCCAGGAGAACGTCGCGATGCTGAACATGGCGTTCGGCGAGGACGACGAGGACGACTCCACCAAGAAGGCGAAGTCGGCGAAGAAGATCGTCGCGACCTGCCCGCACTGCTTCAACACCATCGCCAACGAGTACCCGCAGCTCGGCGGCGAGTACGAGGTCATCCACCACACCCAGCTGCTCCAGCACCTGGTGGACGAGGGCAAGCTGATCCCGGTGACGCCGGTCGAGGGTCTGATCACGTATCACGACCCCTGCTACCTGGGCCGCCACAACAAGATCTACACGCCTCCGCGCGAGATCATCGCGAAGGTCCCGGGTCTGCGGAACGAGGAGATGCACCGCCACAAGGAGCGCGGCTTCTGCTGCGGCGCCGGCGGTGCCCGGATGTGGATGGAGGAGCGGATCGGCAAGCGCATCAACAACGAGCGCGTCGACGAAGCCCTCTCCCTCAACCCGGACATCGTCTCCACCGCCTGCCCGTTCTGCCTCGTCATGCTGACCGACTCGGTCAACGGCAAGAAGAACGACGGCAAGGCCAAGGAGTCGGTGCAGGTCGTCGACGTGTCCCAGCTGCTCCTCGAGTCGGTGAAGACACCCGCCGACCCGGCGGGCGACGCGGAGACGGCCGACCAGCCGGAACCGGAACCCGTCCAGTAGCTGTCTCCCTCCACGGAAGCGGCCGGACCTGCCTCGGGGGCAGGACCGGCCGCTCCGGCCGTTCCAGGGGGTGCTGCCGGGCCGCCCAGGGGTGGCACTATCCCCCCAGGGTTCCCCTAGGGGATGTCACAGCTAGGCCGCAATGGGACCCGTGTTCCCCCGGCTCTCACACCGCACCCGTACGGACCAGGTACGTTCGATGTGTGGCTGGATTCAGGATCGGACGCGGCCGGGACAACCGCACACCGCAACAACACCCGCAGCAGCAGCAGCCGTACGGCACGCAGGCGTCACCGCCGCCGTACGGCGGGCAGTCGTGGCCCCCGGCAGGAGGCAACGGCGCACCGTACGGAGGCCCCCAGGGCGCCCCGTACGGCGGCGGGCACGGCGGCAACGGACACGGGGGTGGGCACGGGCACGCAGGCGGGCACGGCGAACCGGAGTACTTCGGCGATCCGTACCAACAGCCCTCGCAGCAGGACCCGTATGCCAACGCCCCGGGGCACACCCAGGCGTTCAGCATCAACGAGGACCCGTACGGCGACGGCAACACCTACCAGGCCGGCCAGGCCCCCGCACAGCCCTCGGGGCCCAGGCTCCACTGGAAGCAGCTCCTGAGCGGCATCGTGATGCGGCCGGGACCGACGTTCTGGCAGATGCGCGACTACCCCGTCTGGGGCACCGCGATCGTCGTCACGTTCGTCTACGGCCTGCTCGCGCTCTTCGGCTTCGACCAGGCCCGCGACGAGGCGATCCACGCGGAGGTCTCCACGGCCGCCCCGTACGTGATCTTCACGGGCGTCGGCTTCGTCATCGGCGGACTCGTCCTCGGCGCGGTCACGCACACCCTGGCCCGCCAGCTGGGCGGCACGGGCTCCTGGCAGCCGACCGTGGGCCTGTCGATGCTGATCATGTCGATCACGGACGCACCCCGCCTGATCTTCGCCCTGTTCCTCGGCGGCGAGAACTCCCTGGTCCAGATCCTCGGCTGGATCACCTGGCTGGCCGCCGGAGCGCTGTTCACCTCGATGGTGAGCAAGTCGCACGACCTGCCGTGGCCGAAGGCGCTGGGCGCCTCCGCGATCCAGCTGATCGCGCTGCTCTCGATCATCAAGCTCGGCACGATCTGATCCGGCACGCAGGAAGGGCCCCGGTGCGACGCACCGGGGCCCTTCCCATGTCTGTCCTGTGTGGGGTGAGCCTAGGAGTCGAGAATCTGGCCCTCACGACGCACGACGGGCTTCTCGACGCTCCACGGGAAGTTGATCCACTGATCGGTCTTCTTCCACACGTACTCGCATTTCACGAGCGAATGCGGCTTCTCGTAGATGACGGCGCTGCGCACCTCGGCCACATGATCGATGCAGAAGTCGCGGACCAGCTTCAGCGTCTTTCCGGTGTCGGCGACATCGTCGGCGATGAGCACCTTCTTCTGCGTGAAGTCGATGGCGTTGGGGACGGGCGCCAACATCACCGGCATCTCCAGGGTGGTCCCGACCCCGGTGTAGAACTCGACGTTCACCAGATGAATGTTCTTGCAGTCCAGGGCGTACGCCAGACCGCCCGCGACGAAGACCCCGCCCCGCGCGATGCTCAGCACGACATCAGGCTCGTAACCGTCGTCGGCCACCGCCTGGGCCAGCTCACGTACGGCGTGTCCGAAGACTTCGTACGTCAGATTCTCCCGCACTTCACCAGCCATGCCGTATCACACCTGAGTCCGATGGAAATTCATGAAAGAACGCGAGGCGGTCGGCCCTCGCTGGCCCTGATAACGCGATCCGTAACGCTCGGAACCGTACGGGAATTCGGAGGACGACGTCAGCCGGAACATACACAGCTGCCCGATCTTCATTCCCGGCCAGAGCTTTATCGGCAACGTCGCCAGATTCGACAGCTCCAGGGTCACATGCCCCGAGAAACCGGGGTCGATGAAACCGGCCGTGGAATGCGTCACCAGCCCGAGCCGGCCCAGCGAACTCTTCCCCTCCAGCCGCGACGCCAGATCGTCGGGGAGCGAGATGACCTCGTAGGTCGACGCCAGTACGAACTCCCCGGGGTGGAGGATGAACGCCTCGTCACCCTCCGGCTCGACCTGACGGGTCAGGTCCACCTGCTCGACGGCGGGATCGATATGCGGATAGCGGTGGTTCTCGAACACCCGGAAGTAGCGGTCCAGCCGCACATCGATGCTCGAGGGCTGCACCATCGAAGCGTCGAACGGGTCAATGCGAACCCGCCCGGCGTCGATCTCGGCCCGGAGGTCCTTATCTGAGAGAAGCACGCACCGAGGATACGCAGAACGCGCGAGCCGACCCCAACCGGACCGCCCCGCGCGTGCCTGCCTCCGACCTCTGCCGCCCGCTAACGCTCCTCGAACACCACGGGAACCGCCTGCCGCAACCGCGCACAGCGCGGGCAGCGGATGAGCCGCCCGGGCCCGATCCGCCCGGACCCGAGCTGCTGCATCGGGAACGACGAGGTAGCAAAAACGTGCCCTTCGGCACAGCGGACGACGGTGCGCTCCATCGACTCCATCAAGTCCCTTCCCCAACCAGCCTTGGACGAGACCGCCACATTAGGGGATGAACAGGACGCCACTCCAGGCGGCACTCCGCCTGCGTACGCTACGCCCCCAACTCCCCTCACCCACACCCGCATCCACCCTGCGGAACGACACGGAGACCCCGCGGCGAATACGCCGGGGGCCTGCGATGGGGTACAGTGTGGGACGATGCACAGCCGATCATCGGCGCGCCTCGCGGGTGTAGTTTAATGGTAGAACATGAGCTTCCCAAGCTCAGAGCGCGAGTTCGATTCTCGTCACCCGCTCCATGATGAAGGCCCAGGTCGATGACCTGGGCCTGTTTTCATGTCCGCGACGCGCTGGAGTGGAGCGATCCGGCCGATGCAGACCGCCGGCATCAGCCCGAGCTCATCGACCTCCCCGCTTGCTGCTGTTTGATAACTGCGCGATCCGCATTAGTGACCTGCGCGAGGCAGCTGACGACACTGACCGGACCTCATCCATCCAGGTGAAGAGAAACGATTCCGTCCGCGGGGAGGGACTATGCCGTGCGGTGAGGTGGCACGGTCCGGTCATGAAGATGATCAGGACGCTGACCGCAGTTGTCGTCGGCGCCTGCCTCGCAGCCGCACCCGTGGGCGAGGCATCAGCGGCGGCGCGCTGGAACAAGAACGTGAAGTGTGAGGAGACCGACCCCGAGGGACGGGTGATCCCAACACGTTACGGCAACGCCGATCTCGGCTGGAATCACTTCTCCGGCAAGCACAACATCAAGAAGTGTCGGGTGGTCGACGCGGCCCTGGCCGGGAAGGTCGACAAGAAGAACGGGGGCAGACTCGAGTACTACGGGGTCGCCCGCAACCAGACCAAGCTGGTCAAGATCGTGGTCATCGTCCAGTACGCGCGCCGCACGGCCGATGGCGAGTACGACGCGGGCAGGGGCAAGAAGATCGGCGTCATCACCGCCTACTGCGAGGGCATGAACAGGTGCCCGGACTGGATCAACGAGTGAACGACCCCGGCGGGGAGACAGCCGAGCAGCAGGCGTACATCACGCGCTTCCTCCTCGACTACACAGCGGTGCCCCTTGCCGGGGGGACCTTCCTCCGCGGTGTGCTGCCGGCGCGGGATGCGGTCCGGGTCGTGACCGGAGCCGCCGACGCGGTGGCACCACACGAACTGGTCGCCTTCGAAGTCCCGTTGTCGGACGAGGACGAGGAGCCGGTGACCGCTCCACTGGTCCTTGCCTGGACGCGCACGCTCGCATCCGGCTCCTTTCCCCACACCGACGCCACCGTGATGGGCATGCCGCTGATCCCGGTGGACACCACCGTCCTCGAACCCGCCGACTCGTCCCACACGGATCAAGCGCTGCGCGTGCTGCGCACGTTGGCCTGGCCATTCGTCGAGGCCCCGCCAAGCCCAGCACTCTGCGGATTCCTCTTCACCGGACAGGACAGCATGCGTCTCTACCTCGCAGTCGACAAGGCACACGGCCTGATCGCGGCCGACGTACAGCTCACCGGTGCCTTGACCGCACTGCTCGCCGCCCTGCCCTCACTCATCGGCGAAGAGGAACGCTGGGTGACGGACACATCCGACCCCCACTGTGTCCACGCAGTCGACCTGACCACCTGGTAACGAACGGCTACACCGCACCAGGGCGCCCCGAGAGCTGGCCTGCTGCGTCTGCCGCCAGCCCATCGACGCAGTCGAATACTGATGGTGACCACCCGGCGATCACCATTGGCCACACAGCCGGGCGGCGGTCGGTTAGGCCCGTCTCCTGCTCACAGGAGTGTTGCGTGCGGACCAAGCAGCTCACTGCCGGCTCTTCCTGGATGATCGACCTGTGAACCAGAGCCGTTCCAACGCCGGCGCACCCCGCGAGCCCGACTTGCCGCCCTACCAGGTAGTCCTGTCGGAGACTGATTGGGGTTCGCTCGAGACGCCTTTCGGAGACGGTGAGAACCTCCCCGAGGTCCTCACACGGCTGCTGACGCCCGACCCCAGAGCCCAGGTCAAGGCTCTGTCAGAGCTAGGTGAGATGGTCGGCCACCAGAACACCATCTACGAAGCCACTGCCCCCGCCGCCATGTATGTCGCCGGTATCCTCACCCACCCGGCGGCTACGACCCCTCGGCCCTATCGCAACGTCCCCGTTCGCGCGGCGCTGCTGAACTGGTTGACTTCCACGGCCTACGACGCCTCCGACGAGATTGTGGGCCGCACGGAGCAGTACTCCCCTGGCTTCCTCGCCCCCGGCACCATCGTGGCGTCCTTCCGGGACCTGCGCCCGATGCTCTATCGGGCCGTCTCGCCCTTCCTCCGAGACGGCCACGAGGACGTGCGCGAAGCCGCCGTCATTGCCGCCCTCATCCTCGCTGAGCACCCCGCGCTCGCCGAGCACCGCGATCACCTCGCCGTGCACGCTCGCGCCATCCTGGACACCGGCGGCGATGCCCCCAACCGGCGTGTTGCCCGGAAGGCGCTCGAAGCGTGGGGCCACGAGGTCTCTGACCTTGAGCCTGTTGTGGAGGAGCCCTGGAACTGGGGGCCACATAGCGACGGCCTCAGCTATCTCGAACCGCCCTTCTGACCGATACGCGCATGGCCCGCGGGCTTGTACTCCCAGCGCCGGAACCTGCACCCTCCGGTCGTGAAACCTTGGCCGGAACGATCGGTGCCGCCAACCCAAGACCTCTCGCGCATACTCCAGCATGCTTGACATATGTCCTCCACGACACGCATCACCGTCAGGCTCCCCAGCGACCAGGTGGCGGAGCTCCGCAAGCTCACGGACAACGTCTCCGGCTACGTAGCGGAGGCCGTGGCTCGCCAGATCCGGCACCAGCTTCTGGGCGACGACCTTCGCCGGCATGAAGAAGAGCACGGAGGCTTCAGCGACGAGGAGCTCGCCGAGGCCCACGCGAAGATCTTCGGCGCCACCGGCTCGTCCAAGGACGCGGACGCCGCGTGAGCGAGCGCATCGAGACCATCGTCCTGGACTCGGAAGGGCTCTCCGCCTGGATCGCGCAGGACCGCAACTTCCTCGCCATGCTTCAGGTCTTCCACGACATGGGAGCCGACCTGGTGATCGGGGCGAACACCATCGTGGAAGTAACCCGCTCCCGCACCAACACCCCCGCCTGAACTTGGCCCTGTCCCGCATCAAGGTGGAGCCGGTCACCGAGCAGGCGGCGAAAGCAGCGGCTGAGCTCCTCAAAGGCGCCGGACTGCACGGGCACAAGTACGCCATCGACGCCACGGTCGCCGAGGTCGCACTCCGCCAGCGGAAACCCGTCGCCCTGCTGACCTCCGACAGCGACGACATGGCCAGGCTCTGCGGCAACCAGGTCCGCATCATCCCCCCCTCTGCCCAGTCGGCCCGCCCGGAGCACGCGTCGCACTGCCAGCTCTCGTGCCCCATCCGTGCCCAGCAGAGCGGACAACAGCGGTCGGATACGACTCCCAGAGACCGGGCGCCGCCCACCTGACCAATCCGAAATCCCAGGTCAGAGCCCCTGCAACAACCTAAGATCCATCGATTCCCAAGCCCGGTGCTTCTTTGGTTGGGTCATCTTGGATGCGTCCGGTCGGCTTCGGTGGCCTCTCCCTGGATAATCGACGTATGGCATCACAGCCCAGTCTTTCTGATCTCCGCCGTGCCAAGTTCGCCCGGCGAACGCCCGCAGCGCTCTCCGAGCTTGTCGGCCCCGAGCACGGCACGGTGCGCCTGCCACTTCACCTGGCATGGTCAGGGCTGACCATGTTCGACCTCGACCAGCCACGGCTACGGATGAGCTTTTACCGCATCGTGTTGGCCGAGGGCCAGCATGACGACCTGGTCCGGTACCTCAACCGCGGCCTCCTCGTCAGCTTGTGGCCCACACTGCGCACACTGATCAGTCGTGATGTCCGTGAAGTCTGGGAACACTCCTTCGACGAGCTGGCTCACAGCGCCCAGGCTGCTGCGTGAATCTCACCGATCTGCACCGTCGCCTGCTGGCTGATGTACTCGCCGTGGGCGGTGCCTATCCTCTGGCGCTTACCGGCGGCTACGCAGTTCAGGCACACGGCCTGGTCGACCGGCTCAGCCAGGACCTCGACGTAGCGACCGAGAACCCCGATCGCATGGAGGACATTGCTGCGGCCGTGCGCGCCGGCCTGGAACAACACGGGTGGCAGGTCAGCGCTCTGGAAACGGACCCGCTCTCCGCACGCCTGATCGTCACCGATCCGGTCAGTCACGAAAAGTGCGAGGTCGACATCCTCAAGGAAGCGCTCTGGCGACCGCCCGTACACACCGATCACGGATTGGTGCTGTCCCTCGAAGATGTCGTCGGAACCAAAGTTCGCGCACTCTTCGACCGCGGACTCGCCAGGGACCTGATCGACGTACAGGCTGCCGGGAACCGCTGGAGCCATATCGAACTCGAAGAGCTCGGTCGGCGCCACGCCCGCGACTCCTTCGACCTGAGCGAGCTCCAAGCGCGGTTGATGGGAGCCGACTGGATCGACGACACGGAATTCGCCGCCTACGGACTCGACGAACAAGCGATCACCGGGCTGCGCCAGTGGGCGCAGGCATGGGCCACCGACATCGGCGAACGGCTCCAAGAGCTGGAGACTCCGCACGAAGACTGATGGCCGCATGGAGACCGGATGCGCTCAGCACGGTGCACGCCAGGCCACTCGGCCCACGCCCGGCCGTGCCCCATCCGTGCCCAGCGGAGCGGACAACAGCGGTCAGGTACAGCCCCCAGGGACCATGGCAACCCCAGCTTCCTCGCAGGAAAGTACAGGTCAGAGCCGTTCCGAAGACTCAAGCACCGTTGATTCCCAAGCTCAGAGCGCGAGTTCGATCCGGCCCGTGCAACGACCTCGAATTCCCCCCGAGCTCAGCAACTCGCAGCAGGCGTGCTCGGTACCCTCGACTGGGATGACCGCCTCGACCCATCCGTCGTCACCGCCGGCGGTCGCGGTGGAGCCGAAGGCCCTCACCACCGCGAGGGAAACGTTGCCGAGCAAGCGCCGTCATTCCCGGGGAGAAAGGCGGACGGTGGCTGTGCCGATATAGCAGTGGCCTGGAAGTCATCGAGGTAGGAGACCCAGTACACGCCCAGGTCGAAGTCCTACGGCCGGTCGAACCGCTCGTCACCCAGCATGGGGAGGGGACCGAAGAATCCTTCGGCCCCCTCCCACGTCCGGTCAGAGCCAGGAGTCCCAGATGCCGTACGCCGTCAATCGGGTCTCGGCCTCGACGCCCGAGGCGTCGAGCCGTACGACGCGGTAGTAGTACAGGCCGAGCCGGTCCTCGTGCACCGTGGTGTCCATGTAGAACGCGGCGTCACCCATCGTGCCCTCCGCCAGGGCGACGTAAGCGGCAGTGACGGGGTCCCAGCGCTCCACGCGGTAGTTCGCGAACCGGGAACAGTCCCCGAGTCCGGAGCTCTCGGAGCAGCCGACGTACAGCTTCGGGTACTGGCCCTCACGGACCTCGGTCTCCGTCCAGCCCGGCGGCTGGGTGTCGGGCAGGGTGACCGAGACCTCGGCGGGGTGGAGGACGTCGAGTGGATCGTCGCGGTGATCGTCCGTCGCGGCCACCTTGTAGACGTGGGTGGCGCCGTCCGGCACCGTCGGGCAGAGGATTTCGGTCCTGGTCAGGGAGCTGCCGGTCCAGCAGTTGTTCTTCCAGACCGTCTCACCGCTGTCCGGGTCGGTGACGCCCTGCCACGCGCGGTAGCCGGTGACGTCCGCGTCGGCGGGCGGCGTCCAGGTCAGCCGGACGCCGAGCGGGACACGCTCCGCGGTCAGGTTCTGGACCGGGGCGGGACGCTGGGTGTCCGGGGTGGTCTCCGTGGCGGGCGGGCCGGCCTGCGACGCATGTCCGTAACGGTCGGTCGTCACGACTCGGTACTCGTACGTCGTCTCCGACTTGCCCTGGACGTCCCAGCAGCTGCCGTTGACCTGTTTGCGGGCGGCCAGAGGAGCATCGTCGTCCGCCCAGGTCCAGTACGTGTCCGGGTCATCCAGCGGCTGGTCCACTGAGCTGTTCGGCTTGCACTGGTCCACGACGTCGGTCTCGCCGGTCGCGGTGTCGGTCCGGATGATCTTGTACGTGGGAAGGGGCTGCTCGTCGACGGTCCACGGGTCGACGCTGCTCCACTCGACCATCACGCCCTCGTCGAAACTGTCGGCAGTGGTCTTGAACGCGGGGATCGCCTCCGGCCGGTCGGCCATCTTCAGAGTGATCTCCACCGGCGCGGCAGGGTTGCCCCTGGCGTCCAGCGAGCGCACCGCGTACCGGTAGCTGTCGGCGACGGCGGCCGACTGGCGCGGCACCACGTCGGTCCGGGTGGTGGGGCTCCCGTCGGGAAGAGCGTCGGTGTAGCCGCCGGTCACCGGGTCGTATTGGAGGACCTGGTAGGAGGCGGCCCCGGCGACGGGCGACCACACCAGATGCGGAACGCCCGACCGGTACTCGGCGCGGAGCCCCGTGACGGCGGCGGGCGGGGTCAGGTCGGGGGTGGTGAACGTCGTGGCGGCCGAGTACGCCGACCAGTTCCCGGCGGCGTCCCGGGCCCGCCCCCGGTAGGTGACTTTGCTGCCGTCGGCCCGGTAGCCGGTGTCGCAGATGGCGCCCTTGGTGCCGGAGTAGACGGTGCTCCAGCTCTTCGTGGTGGCGTCGAGCCGCTGCATCTCGTACCGGGCGATGTCGGCGGCATTCTGTGCGGTGGTGACCAGCTCCGGTGCCGCGTAGGGCTGGTCGGCCGGGCAGGCATCCCATTCGACGAAGGGCGCGGCGGGCGGCGTCCTGTCGACGGTGGTGACGAGCTTGTCGGAGCTGCCGCCGGATACATTGCCCGCCTTGTCGACGGCCCGCACCTCGTAGTAGTAGGCCGCTCCGGTCCTGGGCAGCGCGCTGTCGGTGTACGACGTGGCGGTGGTCGTCGCGAGCTGCTTGCCGTACGGCGCGCCCTTCAGCCGCCGGTAGACCCGGTAATTCGCCAGGTCCATCTCCTTGCTCCTGGTCCAGGTGAGCTTGGCGGCGCCGGTGGCGGAGTTGTACGAGACGGCCGTGCCCGTGGGGATGAGGGGCTTGACCTTGTCGTAGGCGGCGGAGGTGCGCGGCGTGTAGGCGAACCTGACGCTCGCGGAACCTGTCCAGTTGACGAAGTCGAAGCGGATCGTGTGCTTGCCTGCGGGAATCGTCACGTTGACCGTCTTCTTGACGGTGGCGGAAACGTTCTTCCATACGTCGATCTTGCGGACGCCATCGACATAGACGCGCATTCCGTCCAGGGCGGAGGCCGTGAACGTGAAGGGGCCACCGGAGCCGAAGTCGCGCGTCACCGACCAGCGCACGCCGAAGTTGTTGGACGGCACGCCGGAGACGGGGGCTCCGCTGCCCCAGTTCTGGTCGATCGTGGAATCGCAGTCCGTCTTCTTCGGCGTGCCCGAGAACGTCGTGTTCGCGAAGAACTGCCGCTTGAAGACGGGGGAAGTACAGTTCACGGCCGCGGAAGCAGGTACGGCGGTGGCGTAGAGCACTCCGCCTGCCGTGGCCAGAACCAAGGCGGTGGCGGTCGTGCGTCTGGCTGGGTTCATCAAGTCCTTCAGTCCTGTTCGGCGGCCGATGTCGGTCAGACGTCGCCGAACAAGACAGACAGGAGGGCCGGTTGGTTGTACGAGCCTCATCCGTGACAGCTCAGACGCTGGGGCACGGTCTTCGTAGTGACTCCCGTGCCCCATCCGTGCCCGGCAGAGCGGACAAGAGCGGTCAGGTGCGGTCCCCAGAGACCGTAGCCACACACACCCCGCCTGACGGGAAGATGCAGGTCAAAGCCCCTTCAACGGCCCAAGGACCTTCTTGTCTCCTCCGGGCCATATCCGTGCCGGATGCCCTGGCCGTCGGTCCCGGGCGTACGGGCGCCCGGCCGTGACACGGCATCATGCACGCATGATCACCATTCACCTGAAGTACGAGATCGACGCCGACAAGCTTGAGGATTTCGAGGAGTACGGTCGCCGCTGGGTCCGGCTCGTCAACCGGTTCGGCGGTACGCACCACGGCTACTTCCTGCCGAGCGAGGGCGACAGCGACATTGCCTATGCCTTGTTCTCCTTCCCCAGTCTGGCCGCGTACGAGCAGTACCGCTCGGACAGCATGTCCGACCCGGAGTGCCAGCAAGCGTTCGAGCTGGCTCGTGAAACCCGCTGCATCAAGCGCTACGAGCGCCGGTTCCTCAGGCCGCTCGACGGGCTGGCATAGGTTGGCGGGAGGCATGCGGTGCGATCCCGCCGTCATCTGAGCCTCCCGGCCCGTACTCCAGCATGCTTCGTCCATGGCCTCAATGACTCGTATCACCGTCACGCTCCCCAGCGATCAGGTGGGGGAACTGCGCAAGGTCACGGACAACGTTTCCGGCTACGTGGCGGATGCAGTGACCCGTCGGATGTGGCACCAGCTGATGGGCGAAGACCTTCGCCGGCACGAGGAGGAGCGCGGTCACTTCAGCGACGGGGAGCTCGCCGAAGCCCGCGCGAAGATCTTCGGCGCCGACGGCCCCGCCAAGGATGCGGACGCCACGTGAGCGTGCGCATCGGTACCGTCGCTCTGGACTCGGAAGGGTCTCCGCGTGGATCCGCGCAGGGTCGTGCGTTCCTCGCGATGCTGCAGGTCCTCCACGACATGGGAGCCGACCTCGTGATCGGGGCGAACGCCATCGTGGAAGTCAGCCAGTCCCGTGCCGAACTCCCCCGCCTGAACCGGGGGTCCGTCCCACATCGAGGAATCCGACCCCGATCCTTGGAACCGATGCCGCTGAGACAGAACCCGGACATGTCCCGGATCGTTTCAAGATCGGCTCGGTCCTAGTGTCGTAGGTGCAAGCACGAAGCACCACAACCGACAGTCGCTGGAGATCATGATGCGTTCGCGCCTCGCCGCCCGTTCCACCCGTCTCGTCCTCGCCGTCGCAGCCGTGACGGCCCTCGCCGCCACCTCCACCGCCTGCAGCCAGGACGACGTGGAGGACGCCAGCAGCTCCTCGGCCCCCTCCGCCGGCAGTGGCGGGAGCGGCAGCCCCTCGTCCGGCAACAGCCTCTCGGCGAGCGCGTCCGGTTCCGGCGGCTCCGCCGAGTCCGGTGGCTCCGATGACAAGACCACCGCCTCCGGCGACGGCGAGAAGAGCGGCTACGGGCAGTCCTGCGGCACCAACGACCTGGAGTTCGCGGTCACCTCGGAGTCCCAGGCCGGCGGCTACTACCTCGTCACCGCCAAGGCCAAGTCCGGTATCACCTGCTACCTGGACGTCAACACCCCCAGCGTGTCCTTCGGCTCCGGCGCCGACGGCGTCGCCTCCCCTGTCGGACAGGGCGGCGCAGACCCCATCAAGCTCACGGGCTCCGCCGTCGCGTACACCGGTATCAGCCCGAAGACCACCAACAGCGACGGCGGCAAGGAATTCGAGAACGTCATCATCGCCGTCACCAACGACGATCCCGACCCCGCCGAGCTCAAGCTCCCCGACACCGCCACCGTCGACAAGCCCATCGTCACCAACTGGGCCACCGACCGCGCCGAGGCCGTCCCCGTCATCGTCTGAACGAACCTGGACCGGCACCGTAGACATCGCGACCCGCCCCAGGGCCTCCGTCGGCCCAGTCATCCCCGCGCATCGCGGGGAGGGGCGTCTGGTCCATCGCGTGTCCAGCCGGATGCCACCGCGACCTCCCAGAACCGGGGGTTCAAGCCCGGAGCGCGAGTTCGATTCCCGTCCCGCTCCATGAAAAAGCCCCAGGCCGGCGGCCGGGGGCTTCTTTGTCGTCCGGAACTGTCCCGGCCCCGGGAGGCCAGCTCCGAGACCGTGGCCGGGAGCCGTCCCCGTGGCCGTCCGTAAGGCGGGAGTCTCCCGCGGTCGTGGTCAGGACCGTACGGCCGGGAATGCGGCCGGCGAGGGCGGCGGAACCGGCGCTGCGCGCCGCTGAAGCCCGCCGCCGAGAAGCGCGGCCGCTGCACGCCGCTCACCTGTCGGCCGTAGCGCGTGGAGACGACGTTTCGAGGGCGCCACGGCAGGAATGCCGGGCCGACGTGCACCGGGGCCGTGACCAGGCAGAGGGCCACGGCGTTTTCAGGGCTCCTGCCCCACCGTCGCCGTGCGGGCCGCGGCGCCGGTGTCCTCAAGCCGATCGGCCGCGCCGGGAACAGCCGGCAAGGCACGCACGGTTGCAACCGTGAGTGCCGGCGCCGCGCGGGCGGGGAGCACGGAGGCCACGAGGTCGTCCGCCCCGCCGGGACCCGGCCCCAGGATCGCGGTACGCCCGCCGCGCACTCGGACCCGCACGTAGTTCTGCAGGAGGACTGTTTCCATGACTGACCGGCCCTTGACGCTCATGGCGGTACACGCTCACCCCGACGACGAGGCCACCGGAACGGGAGGGGTCCTCGCGCGGTACGCGGCGGAGGGCATCCGCACGGTTCTTGTGACATGTACCGACGGCGGTTGCGGTGACGGACCGGGAGGCACCAAGCCAGGCGATCCCGGGCACGATCCCGCTGCCGTCGCCTCCATGCGCCGGCAGGAACTCGAGGCGAGCTGTGAAGTGCTCAAGGTCAGCGACCTGGAGATGCTGGACTACGCCGACTCCGGGATGGTGGGCTGGCCGAGCAACGACGCCCCCGGATCCTTCTGGCAGACGCCCGTGGAGGAAGGCGCCGCCCGGCTTGCGGAACTCATGCGGCACTACCGACCCGATGTGGTCGTCACCTACGACGAGAACGGCTTCTACGGCCACCCCGACCACATCCAGGCCCACCGCATCACGATGGCGGCCCTGGAGATGACCGGGCTGACGCCGAAGGTGTACTGGACGACGATGCCCCGCTCGATGATGCAGCGGTTCGGCGAGACCATGCGCGAGTTGAATGAGGACGCGCCGGAGCCGGATCCCGCCGAGGAGGCCGCGATGGCCGAGATCGGTCTCCCCGACGACGAGATCAGCACCTGGGTGGACACCACCGCGTTCAGCGGTCAGAAGTTCGACGCACTCGCCGCGCACGCCAGTCAGGGCGAGAACATCTTCTTCCTCAAGATGGGCAAGGAGAGGTTCGGCGAGCTGATGGGCGTGGAGACCTTCGTACGCGTGAAGGACGCCACCGGCGCGGCCGTACCCGAGAACGATCTCTTCGCCGGACTGCGCTGAGGCGCCCGGCGACCGGGTCCTTACGAAGGGGCCTGACGTCCGGCCGGCCCGGTGCTCCCGCGCGGTCCACGCCCGGGGCGCCGACGGGACCGCGCCTGGAGGCGCCTCGGCGCGGGGTGGCATAGCGTTTCCCGTGACGGGCCGGGGCCGACAGTGGCGATACGGGACGGCGGATCAGCGGTGGAGCAGCACGGAGGCAGAGCTTCCCGTCAGGCGGATGACGGATGGTGGTCCGGCCGTCTGCACGAGCTCTGGCGTGTCGCCGAGACGGCGCAGGACGTGGCCGGGCTGTCCGATTCCCTCTACGACATGCTGCTCCGTATGCCCGGCGTACTGACCGTCGTGGGTACCCGCTGGAGCGGCGGGCTGCTGCACTACCTGCGCAGTGTCACTCTGGCGGAGCCGACGCCATCGCGCGTGGAGATCGAACAGGATTACGGCGAAGCCGGGGCCTCCAGGGCTCCGGAAGGTGATCCCACCGTCACTGTTCATGACGTGTCGGGGCTCGACGGCACCCTGCCGCATGTCCGGGTGCTGGCGGCAGCCGGAGCGTCGAGCGTGGCCGAGTGTGCCGTGCCGCTGGGGCAGGACGGCTGGGCGACGTTCCTGGTCGGCACCGCGGACAGGGACGCGGTCGACGTGACGCTGCGGACGCGGTTGAAGCAGGTGGCCGAGGTCGCCATGGTCTCGGACCTACGGATCACGGCGCGGCGCGCCGACGAGGTGCGTCAGGTGAGTGACGCCTTCCTCGCGGAGGCGTCACTGCAGATGGATTCGAGCCTCGATGTCGAAAGCACGGTGCGGCGGGTGGCTCGTACGGCCGTACCCGCCATCGCCGAGGGGTGCGTCGTGCATCTGCGTCTTCCCGAGGGACTGACGCCCGTGTCCTTCGCGCACATGGACGCCGGTGAGCAGCAGTGGCTGGGGGAGGTCGCGGCCGAGGACGCCTGGCTGACGGATGTGATGGAGCGGGTACTCGACACCGGGCAGGCGTTGGTCCTGAAGGGTGAGGAGCTGGATGGGGGACCGTTCGGGCCCGCCTCGCCCGGGGCGGGCCGCGCCGTGCGTGCGATCAGTGTGAACCCGCTCACGGCCCGGGGCCGGGCCCTGGGCACCCTGACCTTCATCTACCACCGGGTGGTCGTGGCCGAGGGCGCCTCGCGGTTCCTCGCGGGTCTGGCGGACCGGGCCGCACTGGCCATCGACAGCAGCACCCTGTACGAGCAGCGGCGCCGTCACGTGGTCTCCCTCCAGCGTCACCTTCTCCCGCGGGAGCTGCCGCGGATCCCGGGGCTGACGCTGAGTTCGGCGTACGAGGTGGGTGAAGTCTCGCTCGACGTGGGCGGCGACTTCTACGACGCCGTGCCGGGCGCGCAGGGTGGCGTGACCCTCCTCATCGGGGACGTCTGCGGGCGCGGGGCGGAGGCGGCGGCCCTCACAGGGCTGGCCCGCCACACCCTGCGCACCCTTCTCGAGGACGGCAGTACGCCCGAGCACGCGCTGGGGCGGCTGAACCAGGCCCTGGACAGGGAGGGCACGTCCCGCTTCGTGACGGCACTCGTAGCGGTGCTGGTACCCGACGGGGAGGGGTTCCGTGTGCGCTACCTGAGTGCCGGGCATCCGGCACCTCTGGTGCGGCGTGCGGCGGGCACGGTGGAGGAGCTCCCGGCTCACGGGGATCTGCTGGGTGTGCTGGAGGACATCGAGTACGGCTCCGGGTCGGTGGACCTGGCGCCTGGCGACGCACTGGTGATGTTCACCGACGGAGTGACCGAGGCGAGAGCGGCCGACGGGACGTTCTTCGAATCACGTCTGCGGGATGCGGTGGCGCAGAAGGGCGCCGGCGAGGCCCAGGGGTTCGCCCAGCGGCTGGCGGAGGCCGCTGTGGACTTCCGGACGACGGGCGCCGACGACATCGCCGTGCTGGTCGCGCGGGCGGAGGCCGGCCGATGAGCGGGGCCGCCGGGGAGCAGAGGATCGATCACGACCTCGTCTGGGTGGTCGAGGACTCGGCGGAGGACGCCGAGGCCATCGCGCGGGCGCTCGGCCGCACCCATCCCGGTCTGACACTGGAATTCACCGACCGGGGGACGGGATTCGTCGAGCGGTTGCTGGAAGCCGGCCGGCGGCCCGGGCTCGTCCTTCTGGACCTCAAGCTTCCCGGCCCCGGTGGAGCCGAGGTGCTGCGGTCGATCCGTTCCCGGCGTGAACTGGACGGCGTCGCCGTAGTCGCCTTCACGTCTTCCACCGGACCGGATGCGGTGGACACGACCTATGCGGCAGGAGCCGACAGTTACATCTACAAGCCGGTCAACTTCGAACTCTTCCAGGCAGTGCTGAAAGGGGCTGTCGACTACTGGCAGAGGAGGGCGAAGGGCGAGGAAGAGGGTCCTGGCCCTCAGCCTCCTTCCTGACCCAGGGTGAAGAAGAAGGTGCTCCCACGGCCTGGCTCGCTGTCGAGCCACAGCTCACCCCCGTGGCGCTCGATGATCCGTTTGACGATCGCCAGTCCCACGCCGGTGCCGCCCCCGCGCTCGCCGGGGCCGTGCAGTCTGCGGAACAGCTCGAAGACCTCGTGCTGCTGACCGGGCGGGATGCCGATGCCGTTGTCCCGGACCACGACGGTCTGCCGCGGAGGACCGCCGGACGGTGGGCGGAGCGTGTCGACCAGCACCTCGACCGTGCGATCGTCCTGGCCGCCGGCGTACTTGGCCGCATTCACCAGGAGGTTCACCAGGACTTCGTAGAGCCGGTCCTCGTCGGCGTACACCTCCGGCAGGTCATGTCCGATGACCCGCACATGGGCCTCGGTCAGGCGTTCACCGGCCACTTCGAGTGCGGAGTCCAGCACCCGGCCCAGTGGGACACGGGTGCGGTGCAGCCCGCCCCGGCCCAGTCGGGCGTAGTGCAGCAGCGAGTCGAGCAGGTCGTCCATCCGGCCGGCCAGTCGCCGCATGGTGTGCAACCGGCGGACGGTGGTGGCGTCGAGCTCGGCTGCGGCGTCCTCGATGACGAAGGCCGCGGCGTTGGAGATGCCTCGAAGCGGTTCCTTGAGGTCATGGGCTGCCACGTGCGCGAACGAGTCGAGGTCGGAGTTGGTGATGCGCAGTTGTTCGTTCAGCGCCGCGAGTTCCGCCTCGTGCCGGAGCACCACTCCTGTCAGCGTGCGCCAGAGTTCCTGCGCGGTGGCTCGGTCGGTCGGTGTCCAGGGCAGGCACTGTCCGCGCACCACCGCACGGAACACGGCACCTGAGCCACGCGGGGTGAGCCGTTCGCCTCGCGGCCCGGCCTGGACGGGTCTGGAGGGGTCGGCGGCCCATCGGCGTGCGGTCGGACGGGCCCTGCGGAACCAGGCGAGGAAGTCCCCCGAGCGGCTCAGCGTCACCATCAGGACCCCTGCCGGGCCGCCTTCCGTCCCGTCGCCGGGAATGTCCGGCTCCTCCGCGAGGCGGTCCGTGCTCCAGACCGTGCCGGGTACCGGACCTGCCGCGCGTCGCTGAAGGGCCTCCAGCAGAGCGGGTGGAACCCTCATCCCGCTGCTGGTGCCGCGGCCGCCGCGGCAGAGCACCGCACCATCGGCGTCCAGCAGCGC
The DNA here is from genome assembly GCF_002941025.1 of Streptomyces sp. QL37. NCBI lineage: Bacteria > Bacillati > Actinomycetota > Actinomycetes > Kitasatosporales > Streptomycetaceae > Streptomyces > Streptomyces sp. QL37. The sequence goes on from NZ_PTJS01000001.1 coordinate 4,069,429, forward strand.
CCTGAAGACGTCGTCACCCGCCAGGAGCGAGTCCTCCAGGTCCGAGGTGACCCGGGAGATGATCCGCTCGAGGCGCCGGCGGGACGCGGTGAGCGCCTCGGCCTGCTCCCGTTCCTCGATCACCGCGAGCTGGAGGGAGAAGGCCACGCCGAAGAACTCACATGCCGCGCGCAGTTCCGGCGGGACGGTGAGGGCGGTGTAGCCATGACAGGCGATCAGGCCCCAGAGCTCGCCCTCCCGGAGGACGCTCACCGACATCGAGGACTTCACGCCGATGTTCCGCAGGTACTCCAGGTGGAAGCCGGACACCGTGCGCAGCACGGAGTTCGACAGATCCAGCGGCAGGCCCGAGTCGGCTCGGAGCGGAGGGTGCAGGCCCACACTGATGTCGTCCACGTCGGCGATCGCCCGGATCCAGTTGTCGCGGTAGAGCCGCCTCGCCTGGGGCGGGATGTCGCTGGCGGGGAACCAGAGTCCCAGCCAGGGCTCGCGGCCCTCGGTGACGACCTCCGCGACCACCTCTCCAGGCCCGTTCTCTCCGTCGAAGCGGTAGGCGACCACCCGGTCGAAGCCGGTCAGCGCCCGGATCTCACGGGCGGCCGCCTGACAGCACTCGGCCGCTGTCGTCGCGGACCGCAGACGCGTCAGAGCTAGCCGGACCCCCTGGTAGAAGTGCGCGAAGTGCGGCGCCGCGACGGCACGCGACTCACACTCCAGAACCAGCAAGGGCCCCTGCCGGTGCACGGTCACGTCGAACATCCGGGGAGCGCCCGCCACATCGACGGAGACAGGGAGAACCAGGCTCGCCCCATCGTGCTGAGCGCCGACCTCGAGCGCCTCGGCCCAGTGCTCGGGGGACAGCACCCGCGTGACGGGCCCCCCGACCAGTTCCTCGGCAGCGATCCCCAGCAGGCCGGCCGTGTTCAGGGCCGCGGTGTCCACGGTGCCGGTGTCGGCCTCCACCGCGAGCAGGGTGCCGTGGGACTGGATCATGCCCAGCCGGTGGATGGGCTCCCGGACACATTCGCTGAGATCGAACCCGATGGCCGCCGCGGCCTCGGCCTCGCGCTCCGGTTCCGGCAGGGACATGTCTCCTCCCACGCACCGAGTTCTCGCCTCCGGTCCGGCCGGACGTCCGGACCGCCGCGATCCTTCCACGGCACCCTGCGGCGGAAGGGCTGCCGCGGGCGCGTGTCGGCGCTCCCCGGCGGCGGTGGGCAGCGGCTCCCTCGCTGCGGAAGCCCTGGCCGAAGGGGGCCGGACGGTGCGGCGTGACGTCCGGCGCATCGACGACCGGTCGTCGAGGGAGCCGGGGACCGCCCGAAAAGCCGGTGGCATGTCCGTCCTGATGATGTACGGCGCCGTGCTCGCCGCACTCCGGACAGGGGCGCCCTGGCTGACGGGTCGGGCCATGAGGGGGGAGCCGGTCCTGGGGTCCTCCGTTCGGTCCGGCGTGATCCGAAGGCCCTACGTCAGGCCCTTCCGCATCAGCGTGCACATGGTCTCGTACCGGCGCAGGGATCCGTCCGGCGTCTCCACGTCCCAGGAGTCCGGCTGCCTGCCGTAGGCCACGTAACCCAGGCGTTCGTACAGCGCCCGGGCGCGTGGGTTGCTCTCCTCCACCCCGAGTTCCGCACGCCGCAGGCCGCGTGACCTGATGCGGTCCTCCGCGGCGCGGATGAGCACGGTGCCAAAGCCGCACGACTGGAGGGCCGGGAGCACCGCGAGCTGCCACAGCGTGCCGGCGCCGGCCTCGGCCTGATAGTCGACGCCGCCGATCGCCACCGGAAGACCGGCCGGGGTGCGGACCGCGAGGTAGTCCACCTCGCCGGCCGCCGCGCGCTCCAGCTCATGGGCCACGTGGGCCAGATGGGTCGCCGAACCGGACCAGGCGCAGGCCGGCAGGTCGGCGGGCGTCAGATCACGTACGAGGACGGGGACGACGACCTCGGCCGCACCGGCCGGCGGGATGCTCATGCGCCCATCCCAGCAGGCCGATGCCGTTTCGCACAGCGGATTTCGGCGCCGGCACGAGCCGCCCGACGGTGCGGCCCGGTCGTACGAGCGGGTGGGTCTGCGTCATAGTTCTGATCGCGGGGCCAGCCCTGGCCCCCGACGGATCAGCCCGTCTTCCCTCTGCGAGGTGCACGTGATCGATCGTCCGCAACCGGCCACAGGGTTCGGGATCCGCGCCGCCGACACGGACGACAGGGCTGAGATCGACCGGCTCTACGAGATCTGCGTACGAACGGCGGCGGCAGGCGAGGACGCGACCGAGACGTTCGAGGCCCCGCGCCTTCCGGGCGAGATCTTCGTCGGCCCCTACCTGCGGTACGCACCCGAGCTCGCCTGGGTCCTCGCCCAGGCGGACCAGCCTGCCTCGGGGTACGTCCTCGGCGTCGCCGACACGGCGTCGTTCGAGCAGACCCTCGAACGGGAGTGGTGGCCCGCCCTTCGGGACCGCTACGACCCGGAAGCCGTCCGCGAGGGCACGGCGGATGCCCGGGCCTGGGAGTGGATCACCCATCCCCCCACCGCCCCGGCCGAACTGGCGGCCGCGTACCCCGCCCACCTGCATATCGATCTACTGCCAGAGGCTCAGGGTGGTGGCGACGGCTCCCGTCTGATCCGCACCCTGCTCGGTGCGTTGCGCGCGCGAGGCGTTCGCGGCGTCCACCTCGGAGTGGGGAAGGCGAACACGCGCGCGATCGGGTTCTACCGCCACCTGGGCTTCGAGCGACTCACCGAGGGACCCGGCTCGCTCACCCTGGGAATGGACCTGCGTGCCTGACCTGCCCCGTCGGCCGGGATTCCGCCACTCAGGCTCCCGGCCGGCGGTTCATGAGGTCTGGGCGATCTCACTGGCACCGGGGTCGGGCCACGTCTCCACAAGAGCACGCCAGTCCGGAAAGAGGGAGCCGGAGACCATCTCCCGGGCCGTCACACCGTTGAGCCAGCAGACCTGCTCGGGGCCGCCGTCGCCGGTGTCGAACAGGCAGCACACTCCGCCGCTGACGGCCGTGAGGTCGGTGAACGTCTTCCTGACGTTGGCCGACCGTGCGAACAAGCGGCTCATCCCCGACGTCGCTGCCCAGAACTCCAACGACGCGTAGCCAGGGTGCAGGAAGGACTCGAACCGGACCGTCGCGTAGACGTACCCGACCTGGATACGCCCGTCCGCCCCCGGTTCATGACCGCCCGCCTTCGCGTACTCGCTCAGTGCGTCATCGGCCTCGAACATGATGGATGTGTCGAGCTCGAAGGTGCCGCCCGTGGAGCTGTCGACCGGCTCGCTACCGAAGTTGGACGTGAACGGGAGGACGAGCCGGTCACCACCGGGCAGGGTGAGGTCGAGCGGCGGCACGCGAGAGTCCGGTGGCGCCAGCTCGGCCAGAGCGGTCAGCGCCCCGGCGACGTTCCGAGGACGCAGGTAGATGTCGTAGCCGTAGGTCAGCCCCATGTCTCCCCCTCTGCCGGGCCCGCCCGCAGCCTCCCATGCCCAGCCCCCGAGGAGCCCTCGATTTCGGAGAGGTGCGCCGCCCCCGCAACCACGCTCTACTGCCAGGTCGCGGTGTCGGGGTCGATGCCGTGGGCACGCGCGGAGGCGTCGACGATCCGGCGGAACCACGCGGCAAGGCCGGTGCGGATGCCGTCGTAGTGGGCGGCGAATCCCGGATCGGCCTCATACATGCGGCCGAGGCAGACCTGCATCTGCCGGGTGAGGGGGAAGTACGAAGCGAAGACCTCGCGGTGCCGCTCGACGAGTCGGTCCGCCTCCGGGCTCCCAGGTGTGACGCCCGCGTCCATCGCGTCTCCGAGGGCCCGGTCGAGGGCGGCAACGGCCTCGACGACTGCTTTCCATTCCTCGGGACCGCGAGAGGCCGAGCGCTCGGCGTACTGCAGCCACTGGGGCGTCGCTCCGTAGCGCTGACGGGCTTCGGCGGCCCAGTCCGGGTTCCATGTGGGGCCGAGGACCGCGGCCTGCTGCTCGGCGGTCAGCAACAGGCCGCGCTCATGGGCGTCGATCATCCGGTCCAGCCCTGCGCCGAGCTGCTGGAGGCGGGCGATCCGCGCCGCGACCTGGGTGCGCTGCGCGCGGAGCGCGCCCGGCACGTCTGCGGCCGAGTCGTCCAGGACCGCCCGAATCCTGTCGAGCCCGAGACCGAGCTCCCGGTAGACGACGATGCGGTGCAGACGTTCCAGATCAGCGTCGGAGTAGAGCCTGTATCCGGCAGCCGTGCGCAGTGACGGACGTGCCAGACCGATCTCGTCCCAGTGGTGCAGGGCGCGGACTGTCACGCCCAGGCGCGCCGAGACCTGCCCGACGGTCAGGTCGTCGTCGTCAGTTGCATCAGGCATGCTCGTCATTGTCGCCGGGGCCGGCGTCCGGTGGGGTGATCCCGACGGCTGCGAGGTTCCGCGCCTCCTCGCTGTCCGGGTCGAAGGGCTTCGCCGCGGTGAAGATGATCCGTGCGTTCTCGGGGGTGGTCACCGCCACATCGCGGGTGTTCCAGGGAGTGTCCCGTGGGCCCTCGACGGAGTCCGGGCGCAACGCACGGCAGGCCTCGACGAGGGGGTCGACCTGGCTGAGCACGCACGAGAAACTGAACGTGACCGCCGGTGCCTGCTCCGGCACGCCGGGCGCCGGGACGAGGAGTACGTCCTGGAACGCCCACCGGCGCAGGTGCACCACCTGGCCGGGGATGCTGAACAGCTCGATGAACCCGAGCCCGCGAATCCAGAAGTCCATGGATGCCGCCAGATCGGTCGTGGGGATCGTCACGAACGCCGGCATCCCGTAGATACCGCGGAACGGCTCCGGCGGAACCGCCTCCGGGCCGGGCTCGGGCACGGGGCTGATCTCGAACGCGTTGTAGTAGTCGCTCATGCACCCCACGGTCCGGCCTCACGCGGCGTGAGGGTCAAGCCGGTCGTGGATCTCGCGCCGCCGACGTGCGACCGAGGCCGTGGGCCCTCGCGCACGCGAGCGCGCGGGCCCCGGCCGCCGACGGGACGACAGCGAGGTGACGTTCACGCCGGGGCCCTCGTACGGCGATGCGATGTCCGCGAGTTATTGACCGATCGTTCTGCATGAGCTTAAGGTCTCCGATGTGGCCAGGACCAAGGAATTCGATCCGGACACCGCGCTGCAGGCGGCCCTCAAGCTGTTCTGGCGACGCGGCTACGAGGCGACGTCGATGGCCGACCTCGTCGAGCACCTCGGTATCGGCCGCGCCAGCATCTACGCCACCTTCGGCAACAAGCACGAGCTGTACCTGAAGGCCTTGGACCGGTACGTGGAGGGGCGCGATCCGTCCCTCGTCGCCGAGCTCTCCCAGCCGGGACCCGCACTGCCCGCCGTGCGGGCGGTGGTACGCCGCTTCGCCTCGGAGGCCGCCTCCCCCGAAGGCCGGCTGACCGGCTGTCTCATCACCAACACCGCAGCGGAGCTGGCCCCGCACGACTCCGTGATGGCGCGTCGGGTCGAGATCAGCTGGGAACACCTGGAGACCCCGCTGCACTCCGCGCTCGTGCGGGCCCAGGCCCAGGGCGAACTGCCCGATGATCGCGACCCCCGGGCGCTGGCCCGCATGCTCCTCGTCCTGCTGCAGGGCGTACGGATCGTCGGAAAGGCCTCCAGCGATCCCGCCCGGGTGCGGGACGCAGCCGAACAGGCACTGACCCTGCTGGACTGAATCACCCCGTCCGCGACCACGGACTCTGTTTTCATGGCCAAATAATTGACCGATCGATCAAATATGAGAGAGGATCATGACCACCGGGGGAGCCACTCGCGCCGTCCACGCGCGGCACCGATTCGCTTTCGCCCTTCTCGGCAGCGTCCAGATCACGCTGATCTTCACGCTCTCGGCCATCGCCGTGCCGCTGCCCCACATCGGACGCGAATTCGGCCTGCACCGCGCCGACCTGATCCTGCTCAGCGCCGCCTACGGACTGACCTTCGCCGGGCTGCTGCTCTTAGGCGGCCGTCTCGCCGACCGTTACGGCGGGCGGCCCACGCTCGCCGCCGGCCTCGCCCTCTTCGCCGTCGCCTCCGCCGTCGCCCCGTCAGCCCCTGGCATCGGGGCACTCATCACGGCCCGCTTCGCACAGGGCGCCGGCGCGGCCCTCGTCGCGCCCGCCGCCATGGCATTGCTGCGCGTCGCCTTCTCCTCACCCGCCGAGTACCGCGCAGCGATGGCCACCTGGGGCGGGCTCTCCGTAGTCGGCGCGACCGCCGGCAATCTGCTCTCCGGCGTCATCCTGTCCGTGCTTTCGTGGCGTTGGACCTTCGCACCACCGCTCGTGGTCGCGGTCACGGCCCTGGTTCTCACACCCCGGTTACTGCCGCCCACCGCTCCGAACCGGGGCAGGACTCTTGACCTTCCGGGTGCGCTGCTCGCCACGGCCGGGATCACCCTCGTCAGTTACGGACTCGTCGTCACCGACATCCAGCCCTGGTCGTCGGCCGGCGTGCTCGTGCCGCTGCTCGGCGGTGCCGCACTGTCCACCGGGTTCCTGTACGCAGGGCGTCACGCCCGTGACCCGCTCCTGCCGACCGCCTTTCTGCTCGATCAGCGGCGAGCCCTCGCCCTCACGGCCATCGCGCTGAGCGCTTGCGCGACCGCGATGACCTTCGTGGTCCTCTCGCTCCACCTCCAGCAGACACGCGACTGGTCACCGCTGCAGACCTCCGCCGCCTTCGCGCCGTTCGCCATCTCGCTGATCGCCTCGGGCCGGACGGCAGGGCCGCTCATCGCCCGGTACGGGGCCAGTGCCGTCACGACCGCCGGGCTCGGCACCGGCGCGGCCGGACTCGCGCTCCTCGCGTCCACCGGGCTGCGGGAACACACCCCGTACGCGTACGGACTGGTGCCGGGCCTGGTCCTTCTGTCGGCCGGCGCCGCGGCCTGCTTCGCGGGAGCCGCCGTGCTCGCCGCCGAAGGCGTACCGCCTCAGCAGACAGGACTCGCGGGCAGTGTGCTCAACAGCGCGATGGAGCTCGGCCCGACCGTCCTGTTCGCCGCGCTGCTCACCCTCGGCAACGACGCCTGGTCCCTCGGGGCGACGGGGGCCGCGCTGGCTCTCGTCGCCCTCCTGAACCACCACACCAAGTAGATCCGCCACCCAAGGAGTCACCCGAAATGAACCGCTTCACCGGCAAGAGCGTGCTCGTCACAGGTGCGGGTTCCGGTCTCGGCCGTGCGATCGCGCTCGCCTTCGCCGCAGAAGGAGCGTCCGTGATCGTCGCGGGTCGCACCGCGGCCTCTCTGGACGAGACGGTGGGCCTCGTCGAGGCGGTCGGCGGCACGGCGGCCGCCGTAACCGCCGACGTCACCGACTCCGGCATGCTCCGGGACCTCGTGCAGGCGACCGTCACCCGCTTCGGTGGTCTCGACATCGCGGTCAACAACGCAGGGATACTCCGCGGCACCGTACCGGCCGGAGACGTCAGCGAGGAGGACTGGGACGCAGTGCTGCGGACCAATGTCACCGGCGTCTGGCTGGCCATGAAGCACGAGATCGCACACATGAAGGAGAACGGCGGAGGGGCCATCGTCAACATCTCCTCCAACCTCGGCGCGCACCTGCGCATGCAGAACGCCGCCGCGTACATCACCTCGAAGGCAGCGGTCTCCGCGCTGACCCGCGCCGCCGCTCTCGACCACATCCATCAGGGCATTCGCATCAACGCGGTCAGCCCGGGCGCATCCGCGGCGCCCATGTCGCTACGGCCCGGCGAGACCGAGGCCGACCGTGCCGAACGGGTGAAGTCGGAGAACCCGCTCGGCCGGGTCGCGGAGGCCGAGGAGGTGGCGGCCGCGGTGCTCCACCTCGCCTCGCCCCTGGCCGGCGCGATGGTCGGCGCCGACCTGGTGATCGACAGCGGGGCGTCAGCCTGAAGTTCACGGGGGGAGGTCCCGCGAGCCCGGCCTCCCCCGTGGACGTGCTTCCCGGCGTACCGGTCGAGACGGGTGAGCCTCACTCACCGCACGGGATTCACCGCACCTCACCGCACGGGATTCACCGCACCTCACCGCACGGGATTCACCGCACCTCACCGCACAGGAGTCACCGCACGGGGAAACCGAAGGAGTATCCCTGCTGCTTCAGCCAGGGCAGCACCTCGCGCAGAGCCGCCACGGTCTGGGAACGGTCCCCTCCCGCGTCGTGGAAGAGGATGGTCGGCCCGTTGGCGATCTCCCTCTTCACGGTGGCGACCATCGTGTCCGAGCCGGGAAGCTCGAAGTCCTTGGAGTCGACGTTCCAGCCCAGCGGCCGCATCCCACGGGACGCGGCGAGCTGCCGGCTGTACGGGGTGAACGCACCGCCCGGGGCCCGGTAGTACTGCGGCCGTACGCCTCCGGAGGCCTCGGTGATCATGCGTTCGGCGTCCAGGATCTGCTGCGACTGGAACGCCTCGGACTGCCTGTCCATGGTGGTGTCGTGCGCGACCGTGTGGTCGCACAGCCGGTGCCCGGCCGCCACGACCTTCTTGACCAGGTCCGGGTGCGCCTTGGCCTGTGTGCCGACCATGCAGAACGTGGCCTTGACGCCGTTGTCCTCCAGCAGTTGCAGCACCTTGGGCGTCCAGACCGGGTCCGGCCCGTCGTCGATGGTGATGTTGACGCCGCGGGCGCCCCGGTCGGAGGCGTGCGCGATGTCGGCCGCCACCTCGACCACCGGCGCCGCGACGGACGCTTGCGGCTTCCGCGCTCCGGCGGGGTCGGCCTGCGCGGTCCACACCGAGGCGGCGGCGGCCACCACCGTCACTCCGAGCCCTGCGGCGAGGAGCCGGCTGTGCCATCCCTTTCCCTTGTGCTTTGCCATGTCCGACCGCCCCTTTGCCGCCTTCGCCGATGCCGTGCACCCATCAAGTCACACGAACGCCCTGACCAGGCACCCCTGTTACCGATCACGGACGAACCCGCAGGGGGCCGGCGACAAACGCAGGGGTTCCGCGACAGAGGAAGAGCCCGTCAGCAAGCTGACGGGCTCCCGCGGAGGACTGACGATCAACCTGTCATCAGGTCAGATCGTCGGTGTCTCGTCGACGATCTCCTTGTGCGGTTCGACGATGAACTTCCAGCCGTCGCTGGGCTCCAGGAACCGCACCCGGGTCGGGTAGATGTCCAGGGCTCGGCGGTCGCGGTTCTGGCTGTTCGCGCTCTTCCGCCCCCGGGCGGGCTCCTCGTACAGGTCGACCTTGACGTCCGGCACCGCGACGGTCTCCTCGCTCCAGCGCTGGACGATGCCCGCGCCGAACGCATCCCGTGCGGCAGAGTAGAGCGATTCCAGGGAATCCTTGTTCCCGGCGGGCACGAAAAGGGCGAGATTCAGGAGGACGCCGGCGCTCTGGAGAACCTCGATCTCCTCCCCTGCCTTGTCGGCAATCCAGATCCCGCTCTCCTCGGCATTGTCCGGGAGGACATAAGCCTCCTCACCGAAGATGGTCCTCACGGCGAAGGACCCACCCTCGAAATTCTTTCCCGGCTCCGTGAGGAAAGCCGGTGCGTAGCAGTCGAGAGGAAGGCCGTCCGTCCCCGCCGAGACGAAGATGCCGTCCTGGAGGCCCAGTTCGGAAACCTCTGCGGCCGTAAGACGTCGAGCCGTGACCTTCTCGGTATTCACGCCATTCCCCTTTTTTCGCGGCGTCCTGTAAATCCTTTAGGACTATACCACGAAGACGTCCACCAATTCCCCCGGACGGGACAGCTGGCAAATATTTTCACATCGCAGACAAAAGTGCAGCCACTGGAGATAAATGCGACGCGAGAACGATCCGAGACTTCGACGGAGGGATTTCGGAATTAGCTGAGCAGCCGAGCGGAATTCGAGCGGGCCCACGCGAATCCTCCTGGTGCGGCCCTCCGCGCGGGCGGCGGGCGGCCGAGGCACCCCCTGCCGAGGTGAGAACCTCGCGCGGCCCCGCGACCGCCGTGACCTTACGGGTGAAAGTTCATCACCGTAACCTCTTGCCGCGCTCGACTTACGACCGTAGCCTTACGAACGTAAGCTCGCATGCCGACGGGAACGGACACGGCATGACCGTCGGCGACGCATCCGAACGCCCGGGAACGGGACACCGCGAACGGGACACCGAGAGAAACAAGGAGGAAGCCGTGGCAAGTTCGTCCGGCGCCATCACCCGTGAGAGGCGGCGCACCCCCCTGGCAGTGACCGTCTCCGCCTGGGTCGCCCCACTGCTGGTGCTCACCGGATTCGCGTTCGTCGCGTTCGTCCCGGTCCTGATCGCGCTGACCGGCGCCCTCGCCCGGGCTCGCGACGGGGTGGTCAAGGCGGCGGCCACGGCCCTCGCCGTCAGCTACGCGATCCCGTTCGCCATATGGCAGGCGCGGCCCGACGGCGCACCGAGCCTGTCGAAGGACATCCACCCCGGGTTCATCGGGCTGATCGTCGCCGCGTCCGCCGCACTCCTCATCACCATCCACGGAGTCCGCCGGCGCTGAACGCCCCTGCCGTGTAAGCCATGTCCGCACTCCGGTGCCCGCACACCCACGACTCCCCGAGCTCAAACGCTCCCTACGGAAGGAATCCTCCCCATGCCCGCCACCCGGCCCAGCCTCGGCACACACATCGCAGCGCTCGCACTCTCACTCGCCGCGGCCGGCAGCGTCCTCGCAGCCACCGCCCCTTCCGCCCAGGCGGCTCCGGGACCCGTGCACGCCGGCCGTCACACCGCCGCGCCCGAGTGCCGCGGGCAGGGCGTCGACCCCGACGCCCGTGTCCGCTACCGGTCCCGGATCACGATCGACGCACCGCTGAGCACGGTCTTCAGGACACAGACGGATGTGGAGCGGTGGCCGTCATGGCAGGACGCCGTCCTCACCAACGAGCGACTCGACTCCGGTCCCCTGCGCGCCGGTTCCGCCTTCAGGTGGACCACCCCGGTGCCCGCCACCCCCTCGACGCCGGCCACCACCCTGGAGATCACCTCCACCGTCCGGCAACTCCAGCGCAACCACTGCGTCCGCTGGACCGGGCCTGCGGACGGAGAGGGCATACACATCGACGAGGGAACGCACGTGTGGACCTTCACCCAGGTCGAGGGCGGTGTCCTCGTCCGTACCGAGGAGACCTGGACCGGCGAACAGGCCGAGGCCGACGTCCCCACCTCGACCGAGGCACTCGGCGCGGGCCTCGAGATATGGCTGAAGGACCTCAAGGCCGCCGCCGAAGCCCGGGCCGACCGCTGACCCGGCCGTCCGCGCACGCCGCCGCGCGGCGTTCCCGGACCTGGGCCCGGCCGTCGAGGTCCGCCGGTGCACGACGGCCCCTGCGAGTACGTGAGCTGGACGGTCACCGGCGCGAACGTCTGCCCCGCCCGGACGCATCCTTATCCCGGGCCCGTCGTCGCTCTCCATGCCCTCACCCGAAGGGCGGCGGCGCGTCCGGTCGGGCACGCCGGTAGTCTCATCTGGCCGCTGTCGTGGGTGGGGGGATTCGCACATGGAACGAGCACGAACGGACCGCCCGCACCCGGACGGGTCGCGGCGGATCGGCCCGTACCACCTCATAGCCCGTCTCGACCCGAGCGGGCCGGGCCAACCACCCGTCCCCGTAGGCCGGTTCATCGGACGCAGCGCGGACGGTGACCGTACGGCACTCATCAGCACGCCGCTCGACGGCGCCGACCCGGGGCGCTTCCTCGTCGAGGCCGACGCGGGCCGCCGGCTCCTCGGCCCCTGGGTCCTGCCCGTGGCCGAGCTCGCCGCCCCGACCGACGCACCGTGGTACGCCGCTCCGTACCTCCCCGTGCTCCCGCTCCCGGTGGCACTCGCCGTGCACGGCGGTCCACTGCCCGAGCGAACGGTCCGGTCCCTGGGCGCGGCCCTGGCGGAGACACTGACGGGCGCACACGCCGTCGGCATCACGCACGCCGGCCTGTCCCCGGCCTCCGTACTGCTCGCCTGGGACGGACCACGCCTGACCTGCTTCGGCGCGGTCCGCGCGGCGGCCCCGGACGGTACGGGGCGCACCGGCCTGCCCGGGCTCGAACCTGGCAGCCTGGCCCCCGAGCAGGCTGCGGGCGGGCGGCCCCGGCCGCCGGGCGACATCTACGGGCTGGGTGCGGTTCTGGCATACGCGGCGACCGGTCACTCGGTCCCCGATTCCGCGGAACTGCCGGATTCGCTCAGGCCGTTGATCGCGCGCTGTCTGACGCGTGACGCCGCCGCCCGCCCGGCCGCGTCCGAGGTGCTCGGCGCGCTGGCCGGAGCGTCGTCAGCCCCCGTGGCGACGGTCCTGGACCCGGCCGGCGCACTGCTGGGACCCGGCTGGCTGCCGAGCCGGGTGGTCGCGGCCATGGCGCGCCAGTCCGCGGAGGTCCTCGCCGCGGAAGTCCGTACTCCGATCTCACAGACCGCCAGGACCTGACGCGATGCTCTCCCCTCTGACCCATGACGATCCTGCCGGGCTGGCGGGCTTCCGGCTGCTGGCGCGGCTGGGCCACGGCGGTATGGGAACCGTCTACCTGGCTCGTTCGCGGAGTGGCCGCACGGTCGCTCTGAAGACCATGCACCCGTCCATCGCGGCCGATCCGGCGTCGCGCACCCGTTTCCGCCTGGAGACGGACGCGGCGCGCATCATCGGCGGCCATCACGGCGCCGTCGTCGTCGACGCCGATCCCCTGGCGCCGGCCCCCTGGCTCGCCACCGAATACGTCCTCGGCCCGCCCCTCGACGACGCCGTGGCCCTCTGCGGACCCCTGCCCGAGGAGTCCGTACGCGCGCTGGGCGCCGCACTCGCCGGGGCCCTCGGTCAGCTCCACGCCTCGGACGTGGTCCACCGCGATCTGAAGCCCTCGAACGTGATGGTCACCGCGTACGGGCCCAAGATCATCGACTTCGGCATCGCCCACGCCTCCGGCGGCGACCACCTCACCCGCCCCGGATCCGCGGCCGGAACACCCGCCTTCATGTCCCCCGAGCAGGCGGTCGGCCAGGAGCACACCCCCGCGGGAGACGTGTTCGCCCTCGCCGGGGTCCTTCTCTACGCCGCCACCGGCCACGGCCCCTTCGGCACCGGGCAGGCCGCGGACCTCCTGTACCGCGTCCGCTACTCCGACCCGGACCTCTCCGGCCTGCCCCCGGCCCTGGCCGCTGTCCTCGGCCCCTGCCTGGTCAAGGACCCTGCCGGGCGTCCCACCACCCACGAACTCGTCAGCCGCCTCCACAGCGGCGAGGGCCACTTCGCCGACCATCTGCCCGACGCCCTGCTCGCCGACATAGCCCGGCGGGCGTCGGAGGTCTGGCAGCACCGGCCGGAGAGGCTTCCCGTCCCCGCCGGTCACGCGGCCGCCGAGACCGTCCCGGCCACCACAGGACCCGGCATGAGCCGCCGCAAGCTCCTCACCATCAGCGGCGGTGCGTTGCTGGCCACGGCGGCGACCGGCGTGGGCGTATGGGCGGCGACGCGAGAACGGACCCCGGACACGGGGAAGTCCACGGGCGCGGGCAGCGCTCCTGTGCCCCGGTGGAAGCGGAACATCACGACGGCTCCACCCGATGAGCTGGGACGCCCGCTGGTGGCCGGCGACAAGTTGATCGTGACCACCGAGGCCGGGGTGAGCGCCGTGGAGGCGTCGACCGGGCGGCCTCTCTGGTCCGGCAACGCGGTGCTGAGCTCCTGGGACGTGGCCACGGACGGAGAGCGGCTCTTCGCCGTGGACTACTCCCTGGACCCCGGGGAGGGGCTCCGTATCGCGGAGATGGACCTCGACGACGGGGCTCTGATGGATCCGGTCGTGGTCGAGAAGGCGTACAACGGGAAGCTGGTGGGAAATCAGCTTCTCTGCGTCGACGGTGACGTCGCCTGGCTGCTCACGGCGCGGGTGCGTGAGGAGGACACCGCCGAGTCGAGCGGTGTCGGCCCCGAACGGGGCTGGCTCATCGCCTCCTTCTCGCTCTCCACGGGCGAGCGGCGCACCGAGCTGGTCCTCGACGAGGCGGTGCCCGAGGAGTACCCCTGGGTCACGGGTGCGCGGATCACCGGTTCGAGCCTGGTCCTCTTCTTGCGTACGGAATCCGGCGGGGTCGACGCGCTCGTCTGCGACACAGGCACAGGGGCCCGTGTCTGGCGGGCGCCCCTCGGTCTCGACGCCGTCGACGCCGCGCGCAGTCCCGTCTCCGTGGACGCCGAGCACCTCTACACCGCGTCGGACGCGGTCCGGGCGCTGCGCGTGAAGGACGGCAAGGAGGCCTGGAGTCACAAGGAGACAGGCGTGGCGGCGTACGGCCCTCCCGCGGTGAAGGACGGCGTGGTCTACGCGGTGGAGGCGGTGGGGGAGCGGGGCCTCGTGGCCATCGACGCGGACACCGGCGCACTGCTGTGGCGGGAGAAGAACCCCGTGGCGTCCGGGCACGAGCTGAAGGTGGCGCCCACGGCCGACGAAAGCCACGTCTACAAGCACTCCGCGGCGGGACTGCGCGCCATCGGTCTACGCACCCATGACACGGCCTGGCTCCACCCGGAAAGCCTCGACAAGTTCAGCGCCCTGATCGCGGAGGGGCTGCTCATCGGCGTCGGAGAAGGACCCGTGGCCGCCCTCCCGCTGGAGCGGCCCTCGGACGATGCCTCCTCGTAGGCCTCCCACCCTCAGCATCACGAAAGGCTCGGCTCATCCATGCAACCTCTCAGTTTCGGCGACCCGATCCGGCTGGGGCCGTACCGCATCGCCGGTGTGCTCGGCGAGGGCGGCATGGGCAAGGTGTACGTGGGTCATGACAGTTCCGGCCGCCTCGCGGCCGTCAAGGTGCTCCGTCCCGAGCTCGCGCACGACCACAACCTCACCCAGCGGTTCCTGCGCGAGGCCCGGACCGCGCAGGCGGTGGCCTCCGGCGGCGTGGCACGCGTCGTCGCGGCGCAGACCGAGGGCGGGCGCCCCTGGATCGCCACCGAGTACCTGTCCGGGCCGACGCTGGAGCAGGCGGTCACGGGCCACGGGCCGCTGGACGAAGCCGGTGTACGCGCGCTGGCCGCCGCCCTGGCGTCGACCCTGCAGGAGATCCACGCGGCGGGGCTGATCCACCGCGACCTCAAGCCGGCCAACATCGTGCTCACTTCCTCGGGCCCCCGCGTCATCGACTTCGGCATCGCGCGCCCCGAGCACGGTCTGACCCTCACCACCACGGGCCAGGCGCCGGCGACCCCCGGATACGGGGCACCTGAGCAGATCCTGGGTCAGCGCGTCGGTCCGTCGGCCGACGTGTTCTCCCTCGGCGCGGTCCTCGTGTACGCGGCGAGCGGCAGGCAGGCGTACGAGGGTGCGCACGTCGCGGCGGTGCAGTACGAAGTGGTGCACGGCAGCCCCGCCCTGCACGCGGTGCCGGAAGCGCTCCGCCCCCTCATCGCGCCGTGCCTGGCCAAGGATCCCGCGCACCGTCCCCCGCTGTCGTCGGTCATCCAGCTGTCCGCGCCCCCTCGCGGTGCGGACAGGCTGTGGAAGAAGGGTGTCCTCGGCACGCAGATCAAGGAGCACGAGACCCGGACGAGCCGGCTCAGCACCCTGGCCGGCACCGCTGTCGCGGAAGCCGGACCGTCCCGGCGGTTCTTCCTCACCTCGCTCGCCGCCGGCGGAGCGGTGCTTGCGCTGGGAGGCGGCGCGACGGCCTGGTGGCTGAACAGGGGGCCCGGTCTGCCCGAAGCCGCGGACGCTGCCCCGGCGAAGCCGCTGTCCGCGGGTGAGTACGAGCCGGGGACGCTGCCGAAGCCGCTGTGGGGGCCGCTGAAGGCGGCCGCTCCGAGCGCGTCCATGCTGCTGCCGGTGCGGGATGTGGTCATGATGGCCGGCTCGTCGGAAGGGCTTGCTGCGCACAGGGTGACCGACGGCCGGCTGAAGTGGACGCTTCCGGAGGTGTCGCCGTCCACGGGCTTCCTGCGGCTGACGGATGAGCAGTTCGTCGCAGCCGACGCCGATGGCAACGTCCGCTGCTACGACGCCTCCACCGGCGAGCCGCAGTGGAGTGTCCCGGCGAAGGCGGAGAAGCTGCTGGCCACCGCGTCCGAGGCGAAGCTCGTCTTCGTGCTGACGAAGGACGGGGAACTGGCCGCCGTCGACGCCCAGGCGCACGAGGTCCGCTGGACCGTGGGCGCCCCCGCCGAGGTCACCGTCGACCAGGCCGCCGTGGCCGTCGCCGGATCCGGCCGCCTGGTCGTCTGCACGGCGGACGGGTACTACTTCGCCCTCGATACCGCCGACGGCGACGAGGCCTGGAAGTTGGGCGGCCACGCCGGGACTGCGCTCACCCCCGCCGTCGAGGGACGGTTCGTCTATGTCGGCGGGAAGTCGCTCCTGGCACTCGACCTGGAGAGCGGCGACGAGGTCTGGTCGGCGTCCTCACACTCCCTGAGCCCCGAGCAGGACGGATGGGGCTCCCCCGTGATATCCGGAGGCTCCCTGGTCGCCATCGACGACGGCCGTCTCTACCGGGTCGACAGGACATCCGGTTCCGAGGACGGATTCATCGCGTGGCCGGACGGCACCCTCCCGTCCCGCACACCACCGGTCCTCCAGGGCAGCACTCTCTGGATCGTCGAGGGGGGAACCTCATCGGGTGCGTCGGCCTTCGGGAACAGACCGGGCAGCCAGACGGACGGCGAGCTCATGTGGACCTACGGGCCCGAGTCGGAAGGCGACTGGCACATGGCCGCCGCGGGAAACCGGGTGTTCCTGCTGAACAAGGGCTCGGTCGTCGCCCTGCCGGTGTTCTGACCGTAGGCCACGGCCCGGCCCCGCGCAGTCGTACGGCGGCCCCCGTCGGTCCGGCCTTCGCCGGGAACGCCCGCCGAGTTCACGGCCGCGTGCGCGTCGTACGAGACCTGCTCGCTCAGCGCCACGAGGAGCCGGCCCGTCACCGCCGTCTCGTTCGACGAGGGCGACGCGTACGGCGACGAACCGGTCCTCCGGGCCAACTGGGCACCGGAGCCCGGCCGTACCTCGCCGGGTGGGCCGCCGCGGCCGCTTCCGCCCCGGACCGGGTGTTCGCCCCCCGGACGGGACGGTGGTCGCGCAGAGTGGTCCGTATGACGACTCCCGCGGAGCTGCTCCGCTCCTTCGCCCGGACCCGCGCCTCGCTCGACGGGGAGGAGGTCACGTACTGGTGGTCCGGAGACGTGTACTCCTGGGCTCCTGACGAGCCCTACCAGCGCGTCTTCGGCTTCGAAGGGCTCAACGTCTCCCGCCTGGTCCAGGACGCCGAGGACGGGCCGGAGGCGTACCGACTGCTCACCCGTGAGGCCGCCTTCTACCTGGATCCCGCCACTCGCGAGATCCTGGAGACCTGGCAGGGCCTGCCGGTGGTGCACGTCTGGAACGACCCGGCGAACCAGAAGTGGCGCCCCTTCCCGATCCCGACGACCGAACTCGGCGGGCAGGTCTGCTTCAGCCTGGAGATCCCGCTCGCCTACCCCTCGCCACTGCCGGTCGACCGCTACCCCGTCCACTCGGCCGGCGACACGTACAAGGCCCTGGAGCTCTTCCAGTTCTTCGCCGACCGTGCCGACCTGGCCGGCCCGGGGGCCGGCGTCCCGGCCACCATGTCGTGGAGCCGGATGTCCCCGTGGCTCCCGTGGATGGCCCGCGGGCAACGGCCCGGCGGCCTCACCTTCCACTGCCGGGGCCGCAAACTCGGTTCGTACGCCGAGGTCCCCGGCCGGACCCGCTCCTACATCGCCGGTCACCACCCGGAGTTCGCCCACGCACCGGAGGAGTGGAGCGAGCCGAACGAGACCAGCTGGACGTACTTCCGCAAGCTCCATCCCCCGGAGTAGACGCCGGGCGTCGCGGGCGGTCCGGGCCGACGGTCAGGATGAGGCGCTTGATACGGAGGTCCTGGCCCGTCCGGAAGGTCGGCTGCCGCAGGGCGCCGTGATCCGGAGCCGGGCGTCGGACAGCAGGAGGAACGGCAGTTCCTCGGCCCGCGCGACGTCCGCCCGCGCCTGGGCGGGTCGGGTGCTGACACCGCGGACCACGATTCCGGCCGCCTCGAAGCGGGGCCTGGCCTGCCGGAACAGCCGGTCCTCCAGGGTGTCGTCGGCCGCGCGGCGTGGGTTCATGGCTGCACTTCGGAGGGGCCGAGGGCGGACGGTCGGCACATACTAGGCAGGTTCCCTTTCGGAACCACCACCTGCGGCCCTGGCGTAGCGAGCGGCGAGTCCGGCGAACGCACGGATGAGCTGCGGTGGGCCGACGACGTGGACGTCGGTGTCGAAGTGGCCGATGGTGGTGGCGAGACCGGTCCACGACCAGGAGCCGAGGGTGAGGCGGCAGCGGTCGGGGCCGAGTTCCTCCACGATCCCGTCCCGCGCGAAGGGCGCCACGGCCTGCGCGGGGAGGCCGAGGACGACTTCGCCGCGGCAGGGCCAGTCGGTGGTGGAGCCGTCGGTCCCACGGAACCGGCCGGTGACGAACGTGGCTACGTCGTGCCCGGGGAGTTCGCGCGGGGTGAAGCGCGGGCCGGTGGGGGTGCGGGGGCGCATGCGGTCGACGCGGAAGGTGCGCCAGTCGTCACGGTCGAGATCCCACGCGATCAGGTACCAGTGGCCGCGCCAGGTGACGAGGTGGTGCGGCTCGGTCCGGCGGGACCCGCCAGGGGTGTCGTTCCCGTAGTCGAAGCGCAGCTCCTCGCGGGCGTGGATGACGCGGCCCAGCTCCACGAGGAGCTCCGGGCCGGCCGGGGAGACGCCCTCGGCGCCGGGCGGCTGGACGGCGGTGACCCGCAGCATGTCGATGCGCCGGCGCAGGCGGGGCGGCATGACCTGGCGGACGGTGGCCAGGGCCCGTGCGGCATCCTCGCCGATCGTGCCGTCGGTGGCCGCGGACTGCAGGGCGAGCGCCAGGGCGACGGCCTGGCCGTCGTCGAACAGCAGTGGGGGAAGCTGCGAGCCGGCGTCCAGACGGTATCCGCCGGCGGGCCCCTTGAAGGCGCGGACGGGGTAGCCCAGTTCCCGTAGGCGGCCAATGTCGCGGCGCACCGTACGCGGGGTGATGTCGAGCCGCTGGGCGAGGTCGTCACCGGACCAGTCGCGGTGCGTCTGGAGCAGTGAGAGCAGCGCGAGCAACCGGGAGGACGTCTTCTGCACGGCCACCATTCTGCCCGCATTACAGGACACACCCTGTCCGCTACCCGTGGAAGGGTTGGTATCAAGATCAGCCGCGGCGACAGGAGAAGGCCATGTCGGTCATCACCACCACTCATCTCAACTTCCGGGGCGACGCGCGGGCGGCACTGGACCATTACCGGTCCGTCTTCGGCGGGCGCGTCACCGCCATCACGTACGAGGACATGGGCAACGCGCGGAACGAGAACGAGGCGGACTGGTTGGTGTGGGGCGAGGTGTCGGGCGACAACGGCTTCCACGTCATGGCCTACGACGTACCGTCCGAACTGCCCTGGAGCCAGGGCAGCAGCCCGTTCTTCGTCTCCGTGCGCGGTGACGACACGGACGAGATCAGCGCACTCTGGCAGAAGCTGACGGAGGGCTCGACGGTGGAGCAGCCCCTGGAACCGTCGCCGTGGGCACCGTTGTACGGCATGCTCACCGACCGCTTCGGCGTGACCTGGGTCCTGGACATCGCGGCCCCGTACAACGGCTGATCCACACTGGGGCGACACACGAGACGTCCCCGGGCCGCACGCGCGCGGCGGCCCGGGGCCACAGCGAACCGGAAGAAGGGACGGGGCACCGTGCGGATGCGACAGCTCGGGCGTACCGGCATCGAGGTCAGCGCCTACTGCCTGGGCACCATGGTGTCCGGCAGGAACGGCGACCAGGACCACGACGAGTGCGCCCGCATGGTGCCCAGGCAGTAGGCGCTGACCCGGCCGGACCTGCGCCGCCGCCCGGCCGATGAACGCGCCGGGGCCTGAGCTCATGACCGTCCTCAACGCACGCGCCCTCAACCGCGCCACCCTCGCCCGCCAGTACCTGCTGGAGCGCACCACCGCACCCGTCCGGGAGGCGGTCTCGCACCTGTCCGGCCTCCAGGCCCAGGAGCCGCAGGAGCCCTTCACCGGCCTGTGGTCGAGGCTGCGCGACTTCACACCCGGCCGGCTCGACCGGGCGCTGACGGAGCGGCTCGTCGTCCGCACACACCTGATGCGCCGCACCGTCCACCTGGTCACCGGCGACGACGCACTCGCCTGGCGGTCCCGCCACGACGCCATGCTGCTCCAGCGGGTGATGGGCACCTACCGGCGTGAACTCGCCGGCATCGACCCCGGCGAGGTTGCCGCAGCCGGACGGGCGGTCATGGCCGACGGCCGGCCCCGCACCATGGCCGAGCTCGTCCAGGCGCTCCAGGACCGCTGGCCCGGTCCGCCACGCCGCGCTCTGGGCGAGCTCCTCGTCGCCGCTCTCGTCCCGATGGCGCAGCTTCCCCCGCGTGGTCTGTGGCAGACGACGGCCGGGGTGCGGAACCTGCCCCTCGCCACCTGGCTCGGACGGGACCTCGCCCCGCTGCCCGACGACGCCGACGACCCGGTCGGACAGCAACTGGTACGCCGCTACCTCGCCGCCTACGGGCCCGCCGCCACGGCGGACATCCGTTCCTGGAGCGGTCTGGCCGGTCTTCCCGCGGCGGTCAGGGCCCTCCGGGAGGAGCTGGTCACCTTCCGCGACGAACGCGGCCGGATGCTCCTCGACCTGCCCGACGCGCCGCGCCCGGCGCCGGACACACCCGCCCCCGTCCGGTTCCTCCCGGCCTTCGACAACGCGATCCTCGGCTACAGCGACCGCAGCCGGATCATCGACGACGCCGACCTCGGCCTGTCCGTCGCGGGCGAGCGCGCCGTGCTCGTCGACGGCCGCGTCGCCGCCACCTGGACCGTCCACGGCCGGCGTCTGTGCGTCACGCCCTTGCGGCCCCTCTCGCCCCGGGAGCGGGAAGCCGTCGAGGAGGAGGGGCTCGGGCTGGCGGCCTTCCTGGACCGGGGCATCGACCGCGTCGCGATCACACCCCGCTGAGCCGTCGTCCGGCGGCGGGGCCCGCTCCGGGGGCGACGCCGAGCGGGGGCGCGTACGGGGAGACCCCCGTACGCGCCCCCGCCGTCAGGCCGTTACGGGACGAGCTTGAGGAGCTTGTTCGGGGAACCGGTTCCGACGCCCGTGAGGACGTTGGACGTCGCGCCGTTCACGAGTGCCGAGGCCACGGTCGCCGGAGCGGCGCCGGGGTGGCTCGTCAGGTAGACCGCGGCGGCACCGGAGACGTGGGGCGCCGCGAAGGAGGTTCCGTTGCCGGTGTAGGTGGCGGTGTCCGAGGTGTTCCAGCCTGCCGTGATGGCGGAGCCGGGCGCGAAGATGTCCACCACGGGACCGTAGTTCGAGTACGTGGCCCTGGCGTCGGTCCTGGTCGTGGCACCGACCGTGATCGCGGTGGTCACCCGGGCCGGTGAGTAGTTGGAGGCAAGTGCTCCGGAATTGCCGGCCGCGATGGAGTACGTGACTCCGGACGTGATCGACCGGCGCACCGCGTTGTCCAGCGTGGTGCTGGCCCCGCCGCCGAGCGAGACGTTGGCGACCGAGTCGGCGACGTGGTTGGCGGTGATCCAGTCGACCCCGGCGATGACCCCGGCGGTGGTCCCCGAGCCGTCGTTGCCGAGCACCCGCACCGCGACGATCTTCGCCTTCTTCGCCACGCCGTACGTGGTTCCGGCGACGGTCGTGGCGACGTGGGTGCCGTGGCCCGCTCCGTCCTGGGCGGTGCTGTCGTTGTCGACGAAGTCGTAGCCGTACGAGGCCCGGCCGCTGATCTCCTGGTGGGTGATGCGCACGCCGGTGTCGAGGACGTACACGGTCGCGCCGCTGCCGCCCGTGTCCGGGTAGGTGTACGTGCCGCTCAGCGGGAGGTTGGTCTGGTCGATCCGGTCGAGTCCCCAGGGGGCGTTGCTCTGGGTGGCGGTCGAGTGGACCTTCTGGTCCTGCTCGACCGAGGCGACCGCCGGGTCGGCGGCGAGCCGCCTGGCCTCGGTGCTGCTGAGGGTGGCGGCGTAGCCGTTCAACGCCGACGTGTAGGTGCGCTCGACCGTGCCGCCGTGGTCGGCTATCAGCTGCTTGCCCTGCTGCGCCGACGCCTTGAACCCGGCCGTCTGCTTGAGCGTGACGATGTAGCTCCCGGGCACCGCCCCGGCTGCCCCGGCGTGCAGGACTCTGCCCTCGGGCTGAGCGGCCTGGGCGGGTAAGGCCGCACCGGCGCCGACTGCGAGCGCCAGAGTCGTCGCGGTCGCGATCGCCCCGGCGATCCGCCTCCTGGTGTTACGCACTGCTGCCATCGAGAGGTCCTCCTCGAACGGTGGCGCGCCAGGGGTTCGACGCGCCGACGGTGTGGCGTACGGGGTTCGTACGCCACACCCGACGATGTCGCGGCGCGTTCGGGCGGAGCAAGGAATTCCAGGCAGCTGTCATGGCCGCGCCACACTGGTGACGGCCCGTCAATCCTTCGTCAACACAGCGCAACACGGGCTTCGCACAAGGTGCACGCCCCCCGCGCCGGCTTCACCGGGCCGCGTCCAGCCAGGGCCGGCGGCCGGGGCCCGTCGGGTGGGTCCCCGTGACTCCCATGACGACCGAGTAGAGGCTGGTCTCCGCGGTGATGAAGAGCCGGTTGCGCTTGGCGCCGCCCCAGGAGATGTTGGCCACCGCCTCCGGGACGACGAGCCGGCCGATCAGAGTGCCGTCCGGGTCGTAGCAGTGCACCCCGTCGTCCATGGCCGCCACCCAGAGCCGGCCGCCGTCGTCGAAGCGGAGGTTGTCGAAGCGGGCCGCGCCCCGGGCCCCGGCCTCGGCGAAGACCTCACCGTCCGACAGCGTGCCGTCGTCCCGTACGTCGAAGACCCGGACGAAACCCGCGCGGGTGTCGGAGACGAACAGCCGCTCCTCGTCCGCCGAGAAGACGAGCCCGTTCGGTGCGCCGAAGCAGTCGGCGACCAGGCGCACTTCACCGGTGGACGGATCGACGCGGTAGACGTTGTTGGAGCCGATCTCGCTCTCCGCCCGATAGCCCTCGTAGTCGCTGGTGATGCCGAAGTCCGGGTCGGAGAACCAGATCGAGCCGTCGGACTTCACGGCGGCGTCGTTGGGACTGTTCAGACGCCTGCCCTGCCAGCGGTCCGCGAGCACCGTCACCGTGCCGTCGTGCTCGGTCCGCGTCACCCGCCGGTTGCCCTGCTCGCAGGTGACGAGCCGCCCCTGGCGGTCGAGGGTGTTGCCGTTGGGGTACCCCGCGTCACGGCGGAAGACGCTCACGGCGCCCGTCTCCTCCTCCCAGCGCAGCAGCCGGTCGTTCGGGATGTCGCTCCAGACCAGGTGGCGCCAGGCGGGCACGTACACGGGGCCCTCGGCCCAGCGGCAGCCGGTGTGGAGGACCTCGAGACCGTCGTCGCCGTTCATGCACCGCCCCGCGCGGAACCGGTCGTCGAAGCTCTCGTACAGCCCGGGGTGCTCGCTGGTCATGGAATCCATCCCTTCGGCAGGAGCCGGACGCTTCGGCTCTGTCGAAGACTGCTGGACTCCCGGGCGGAAGATCAAGAGGAGACCTTCGCCACATCGGGCCCGGTCGGGGGATGCGGGAGCGACGGTGGCATGTTGGCGAGAGATGGACCTGCCCCCACCCTCCGAACAGGACACGCAGTGACAGACGAGAACGCCCTCCGCGCAGCAGCCGCCCTCTCCCGCCCGTTCTCGGTCCGCGGACTGACCTCGCGCAACCGGATCGCCATGGCGCCCATGACCCGGGAGTTCTCCCCGAACGGCGTCCCCGGCCAGGACGTGGCGGACTACTACGCCCGCCGCGCCGCCGGCGGTGTGGGGCTGATCATCACCGAGGGCACCTACGTCGACCACGCCTCCGCCGGCACCAGCGGCCGGATCCCCCTGTTCCACGGCGAGGACGCGTTCGCCGGCTGGGCGGGTGTCGTGGACTCCGTGCACCGCGAGGGCGGCGCGATCATCCCGCAGCTCTGGCACGTCGGCGTCACGCGCTCCGAGGGCGCCCCGCCGGTGGCGGAGGCGGAGCCGGTCGGGCCGTCGGGCGTGTCCCTGGCGGGCGAGCCCAAGGGGCGCGCCATGACGCAGAAGGACCTCGACGACGTCGTCACCGCGTTCGCCGACGCGGCGGCGAACGCGGAGCGTCTCGGCTTCGACGGCGTCGAACTGCACGGAGCGCACGGCTACTTGATCGACCAGTTCCTCTGGGAGGGCAGCAACCGCCGCACCGACGCGTACGGCGGGGACATCGTCGCGCGCACCCGTTTCGCGGCGGAGATCGTGGCGGCGTGCCGCGCGGCCGTGTCCGACTCCTTCCCCCTCTTCTTCCGCATGTCCCAGTGGAAGATGAACGCCTACGAGGCGAAGCTCGCCCGGACGCCCGAGGAGCTGGACACCCTCCTCACGCCGCTGGCCGAGGCCGGTGTCGACGTCTTCCACGCCTCGACCCGCCGCTACTGGCTGCCGGAGTTCGACGACTCGGACCTGAACCTCGCCGGATGGGTGAAGAAGATCAGCGGCAGGCCCACGGTCACCGTCGGCTCGGTCGGCCTGGACGGTGACTTCTTCAGCGCCTTCCAGGGCAACAGCTCGTCGGTCACCGGCATCGACCAGCTGCTGGACCGGCTGGAACGCGACGAGTTCGACCTGGTCGCCGTCGGCCGTGCGCTGATCGCCGACCCCGAGTGGGCCGCGAAGACCCTGCGGGGGCGCACGGAGGACATCACGCCGTTCGGTGCGGAGATGCTGAAGACCCTGCGCTGACCGGGCGGGGGGCGGGGCAGCCGCGGCAGGGCCGGGCGCCGGCCGGATCAGAGCGGCAGATCGTCCGGCACGATACGGAACGCCTTGTGGCGGCCCAGCGGACGCACGGCGCGGAGGTCGCGGCGGTCCAGGGTGAGGATCGCGTCGGTGTCGTAGTCGGCGGCCAGGGACACGTTCACCGCGTCGGCGAGGTCGAGGTCGAGCGCCTCGTAGCGGGCTCGCACCGACTGGGCGACGCCGAGGTGGCCGTCGGTGATCTCCGGCACCGAGACCCGGCCGCGGCGCATCCAGCCCCGGATGTCGTCGATCGCGCTCACCGCGGCCGTACGTCCCAGCTCCCTCGTGGCCACGTGATCGAGCTCGGCGAGCAGGAGAGGCGACATGACGAGCAGCCCCGCCCCCATGATCGCTTCCGTGGCCCCCGGTGTCCGGGATGAGCCGAGTCGAGGGCCGCGAGCAGGCCTGAGGTGTCCGCGACGACGATGATCACCCGGTACCCCCGGGAGCCGCCTCGCCCCGGACCGCGTCGGCCACGGCATCCCGGACCTCGTCCTTGGCGAGCGTGCGCCCTGGACCGGTGAACGTACGGGAGAAAAGCGGTTCGTCCCAGACGCGGTTGGCCATGGCGGCCAGATGGATGCCCTCCCTGATGATCTCGGCCTCGCTTGTGCCGCGCCGCTTGGCGGCCTCCTTGATGATCGCGAGGTCTTCGGGATCCGCGTAGACGTTGGTGCGCTTCATCGACATGTACCAACGGCAGTCCATGTACCGGATTGATGTATGTCGTGCGAGTGCTCCCCCGCCGCCCGCGCGGCGGGGGAGCACAGGGTTCAGCGCAGAAGGCGCAGCGGCACCGCCCCGGCCATCGCCTCGGCCCCGGCGTCGTTGGGGTGGAGGCCGTCGCCGCTGTCGTAGCGTGCGAGGAGTCGCTGCGGGTCGGACGGGTCGCGCAGCGCCTTGTCGAAGTCGACCACCCCGTCGTACTCCCCGCCGGTGCGGATCCAGCGGTTGAGGGTCTGCCGGGCGGCCTCGTTCTCCGGGCTGTAGAAGCCCAGGGTGTCGCCCTTGAAGGGCAGGACCGTGCCGCCGTAGGCCTTCAGGCCACGGTCGTGGGCGCGGGCGATGATCTGACGGTGGGCCTCGATGAGTTCGGCCGCCGTGACCCGTTCCGACTCGGGGGCGACGGTGCCGGGGTGGCCGAGGTCGTTCACGCCGAGGAGCACGATCAGGTGCTCGGCGCCCGGCTGGGACGCGACGTCGCGGTCGAAGCGGCGCAGGGCGCTCTGGCCGAAGTACGCCGCGAAGTCCTCGGCGTCGGACCCGGCGGGCGGGTTGGGGTCGTGCAGGAGGCGGTTGCCGCCGATGCCCTCGTTGAGCACGCCCATGGCGTCCGGTCCGGCGGAGGCGCGCAGCCGGCCGGCGAGGAAGTCGGGCCAGCGGTGGTTGGCGCCGACGTCGGTGTCGGAGCCGTCGGTGATGGAGTCGCCGAGCGTGACCACGGCGGAGGAGGACCGGCCGGTGCTCACGCTCACGCCGGTCAGGAAGTACCAGCGGTCGACGGTCGCGGTCGGCTCGATGTCCGCCCGGCCGGTGACGTTCCCGGCAGCCACGTGATTGTGCTGGAAGGCGGACGCGTGGAGCGTCGAGCCGCGGGTGGGCCCGGGCAGGTGGATGCTCACCACGAGGTCGGTCCCGGCGGGCACCCGCAGGGAGACCGGGTCGCTGAGGAGCGGGGCGCCCGCGGGGACGGTCACCGAGGTACGCCCGCCGAAGGTGAGCGGCCGGTCGGTGCGCGGGTCGATACGGGAGGAGGGCCCGCCGGGTGCCGGGCGGGCGACACGGGCCTCGCCGATGACCAGGGGCCCGCTGCCGAACTCGTTGGACAGCCTGACGCGGACCTGGTCGCCGCCGATGCTGGTGTGGACGGTCTGGCGGATCGTCTCGTTCTTGAACTCCGTGGTGTCCGACGCCGGGGCCGTGGTGGGTCCGGCGGCCCATGTCCCGGTCCAGGAACGGGCGTTGTGGCCGCCCGGCGCGGGCCCGGCGGACAGGGCGGGCGCGGCCGCGGCCAGGAGCAGCGCTCCGGTGAGTACGGCGACCAGGTGGCGGGCAGCCGGCCGGGCCCGTAAGCCGGCGGGGCGGGCGGTGTCCGGGGCTGCCGGGGGTCCTGCGGGGTGCGGTCTCATGGAGGCGTGTCTCCTGGGCTGGAGGGGCGGGATGCGGGCGCCCCCTTGTCCGGAGCTGCCCGGGCGGCACCTCCGGACGGGGGGCCCGGCGCAACGCCGCCTCCTCTTCCCGTGGTCGCCTCGCGGGACCGAAAAGTTTCGAGCGGCTTGCGATCGGGCGAGCAGACGGTATGGACGCCCGCGGCCCCGCGTCAAGAGGGCCCGCCGGCCCCGCACCGGGCGCCCCTGGCGTAATTCCGGCCCGCCCGGAACGCGTCCGGTGTACAGTTTTTGAGTCCTGTTGTCTCCGATAGAGGTGGACGTTGCGCATCTGAGGTCCGCGATCATCGCGCGGTACGGCCCCTGCCGTAGCCCGTCACGCCTTGTCGGCTTTCCTGCCGCCCCGTGACCCACCGCGTGGATGCGACCTCGGTGCTGGTTCCGTCCCCCGTATGTCCGGAGGACCGCACCCCTTCCTCTCCCGGCCGGTCGCCGCGTGGTGCTCGCACACGAAGCCCCTGTTCACACGCTTGCGACTGCGAGGACCACATGACCCACCCCACTACGCCCGCCGTCTCCCTCAGCTGCTCCGCCCTCTCCTTCCGGTGGGCGGACGGCACGGAGGTCTTCGACGGACTGTCCCTCAGCGTCGCCCGGGGCCGCACCGGGCTCGTCGGGACCAACGGCTCCGGGAAGTCCACCCTGCTGCGGCTGCTGGCGGGCCGGCTGAAGCCGTCCGCGGGCTCGGTGACCGTCGGCGGGCACCTCGCCTACCTGCCGCAGAATCTCACCCTCGACACGGGTCTCCGCGTCGAGGACGCCCTCGGCATCACCGAGCGGCGTACGGCGCTGCGCGCGATCGAGGCCGGCGACGTCGCCGAGAGGCACTTCGAGGCCGTCGGTGACGACTGGGACGTCGAGGAGCGGGCCCTGGCGACCCTGGGGTCCCTCGGCCTCGGCGACATCGGCCTCGACCGGACCGTGGGACAGCTGTCCGGCGGCGAGACCGTGCTGCTCCGGCTGGCCGCACTTCTGCTGGAACGCCCCGACGTCCTGCTGCTCGACGAGCCGACCAACAACCTCGATGTGTTCGCGCGACGCCGGCTGTACGACGCCGTCGAGTCCTGGCGCTCCGGAGTGCTCCTCGTGGTCAGCCACGACCGTGACCTGCTGGAACGCGTGGACCGGATCGCCGATCTGCGGGCCGGTGCGGTGAGTTGGTACGGCGGTGGCTGGTCCGCCTACGAGGAGGCGCTGGCCACCCAGCAGGAGGCGGCCGGGCGCATGGTGCGGGCCGCCGAGTCCGACGTACGCCGTCAGAAGCGCGAGCTGGAGGAGGCCCAGATCAAGGTCGCCCGCCGCCAGCGGCACAACAAGAAGATGGACGCCCAGCGGCGCGCTCCCCGGATCGTCGCGGGGGCGCACAAGAGGTCCTCCCAGGAGGCGGCCGGCAAGCTCCACGGTCTGCACGAGGACCGTCTCCAGGAGGCACGGGAGCGGCTCGACACGGCGTCGGAGGCGATCCGGGAGGACGCCGAGATCCGTGTCCGGCTGCCGCACACCGCCGTCCCGGCGGGCCGCACGGTCCTGAGCGCGCAAGGGCTCAGGCCCCGTTTCGGCGCCCTGCGCGACGGTGAACTCCACGTCCGGGGGCCGGAGCGCATCGCGCTCATCGGGCGTAACGGGGCGGGCAAGACGACGCTGCTGCGCACCCTCACCGGGGAGCTGGCGCCGGAGGCCGGCGAGGCCAGGGCGCATGTGCCGCTGCGTTTCCTTCCGCAGCGTCTCGACGTGCTGGACGACGAGCTGAGCGTCGCAGCGAACGTGGCCCGTACGGCGCCCGGGACCACCGACAACGAGATCCGCTCCCAGCTCGCCCGCTTCCTGTTCAAGGGGGCACGGGCCGAGCAGCCGGCGGGCACCCTCTCCGGTGGGGAACGCTTCCGGGCCGCCCTCGCGGCGACGATGCTCGCCACGCCCGCCCCGCAGCTGCTGATGCTGGACGAGCCGACCAACAATCTGGACCTGGCGAGCGTGCGGCAGCTGACCAGCGCCCTGGAGTCCTACGAGGGGGCGCTGATGATCGCGGGCCACGATCTGGCGTTCCTGGATTCGGTCGGAATCACCCGCTGGCTGCTCGTGGGCGAGGAGCTCACCGAGCTGAGCGCCGAGGAGGTGCGCGAGCTGCTCGGCGCACCCGACGTGATCGGGTGACCGGTGGTGTACTGGAAGGGTGCGGGCCGCGCTCACGGGCAGCCCGCCGCAGGCACCACCGGCTACTGATCCGGATCCCGTCATGCACCCTTCCCAAGGATTCCGAGGCGTTTCCCGGGCCCTCGCGGGCGCGGCCGTCGCATTGGTGGCGGCCGGAGGGCCGGCGGTGGCCGCCGCCGGCCCTCCCCCGGCCGCCGCGACGGCCGCACCGGCGGCAGTGGTCCCCTCGGCCGGGGCCCCGGCCGACCGGACCGACCCGCGCACGGCGACCGCCGAGCTCACCATCCCGGCGATCGGCCTGACGGACCTGCGCGTGGTCCCGTACGAGGGGACGACGGACGACGGGCCCGGGACCCGTGTCCAGGACCGCGGGGTGGCCGCCAGCCCGTACGGCGAGAGCGGCGGCGTCGGGCCCGGCGAGACCGGGAACTACCTCGTGACGGCCCACCGGCTCTCCGCCGGTGGCCCGTTCCGCGAACTGCCGTCGCTGGAGAAGGGCGACAAGGTCCTGGTCACCGAGGGCTCCACGGTGTACGAGTACCGGATCACGGAGACCAGGGAGACGTCCTTCCGGTCCGAGCGCTCGCTGGCCGGACAACGGGCCGAGGTGCCGGGTGAGCCGGGTGAGAGGCCGACCCGGGCGATGATCACCCTGTCCACCTGCGCGACCCCGGAGGACGACGCGGCCGGGAACTTCTGGCGCGACGCACACCACAACCCGGAGCACCGCATCGACAAGATCGGCGTACTGGTCTCCTCCCGGCCCGCGTGAACTGGGTCCCGGCCCGCGTGAACCGGGCCTTCACCAGCCGCCGGGCATGTCCTCGGGCAGCTCCAGCCAGCGCGCCGTGCCCGGCTCGATGATGTAGGAGCTGCCGTCCACCCTCACCCGGACCCCCGGCCGTTCCGAGTCCGGTACGGCGATCCTGAGGCGCTCGGCGCGGATGCGCAGGTCCACGTCCCAGTGCCGGCGGAAGCGGAGCCGCATACGGAACTTGGAGAGCTGGGGCAGCGTGGCGGGCGCGAGCCACAGGGCGTCCTCGCGGGTGGCGAGGCCCGTCATGCCGCGCTGCACGAAGTCGAGGGTGCCGGCCATCGCGCCCAGGTGGATGCCCTCCTCCGTCGTACCGCCCTGGATGTCGGCCACGTCGCCGATCAGCGCCTCCTCGCAGTAGGCCCAGGCGTCGTCGCGGTGGACGCGCGCCAGCACCCAGGCGTGGACGAGGGAGCTGAGGGTGGAGCCGTGGCTCGTACGGCCCACGTAGTAGTCGACGGTGGCCCGCCAGGTCTCGTCGTCGAGCGCGTGGCCGAGCCGGCCGAACAGCGCGACGAGCTCCTTGGGCGAGAAGAGGTAGCCGAGCATCAGCACGTCGGCCTGCTTGGACGCCTGGTAGCGGTTGACGGTGTCGCCCTCCGCCTCCAGGATCCGGTCGAGCCGCCGGATGTCCCCGTAGCGCTGCCGGTAGCCGTCCCAGTCCAGCTCCTCCAGGTCCCCGTATCCGGCGAACTGGCTGATGACACCACGGTGGTGGGGCACGTACAGCCGCCGGGAGACGTCGTCCCATCGTTCCAGCTCCGCCGGGTCGAGACGGATCAGGTCGAGGAGCTGCCGGCACCGGCTCCGGGGCAGCGTGCGGCAGAGCTCACCGGCCCTCGCCAGCACCCAGGCCGCGGTCACGTTCGTGTACGTGTTGTCGTCGAGCCCGGCGGCCTCGGAATCCGGATAGGCGTCGTGGTACTCGTCGGGCCCGACGACTCCCCGGATGCGGTACCTCCCCAGGGCGTCGTCCCACTCGGCGCTGTCGGCCCAGAAGCGGGCGATCTGCATCAGCATCTCCGCCCCCTTGGAGTAGAGGTACTCCGTGTCGCCGGTGGCCTGGCAGTACTGCCACACGTTGTACGCCACCGCCGAGCCGACGTGGTGCTGGAGCCGTGAGCGGTCGGACAGCCAACGCCCCGAGCGCGGGTTGAGGTGCACCTCCTGGGTCTCCTCACGCCCCTCGTCGGCGCTCTGCCACGGGTACATCGCCCCCGCCCTGCCCACCGCGCGCGCGGCGGCGCAGGCCGCGGGGAGCCGCCGGTGGCGGTAGTCGAGCAACCCCCTGGAGACCTCCGGGAGATGCAGATTGAGGAAAGGCAGGACGAAGAGCTCGTCCCAGAAGACATGCCCCCGGTACGCCTCACCGTGCAGGCCCCTGGCCGGCACCCCGACGTCGAGCTCGGCGGTGTGCGGGGAGAGGGTCTGGAGCACGTGGAAGAGGTGCAGCCGCAGGATGTGTCCGGGCTCGCCCGGCACCTCCAGCTTCACCTGCTGCCACAGGTCCGCCCAGGCCCGGCGGTGCGAGGCCCGCAGCCGGACGTACGCCGGAGCCTCGCCCACCGCGGACACGGCGGCCCGCAGCGGACTGCCGATGGCCGGGTCGCGGGAGGTGTAGAGGCCGACGGTCTTGTCGACGACGGCACCGGAGTCGGGGGCGAGCGGGAGGAGCAGCGTCTGGTGGACCGCACGCGGCTGCTGCTCCGGCTCGGCCCGGTGGTCGCCGTTCCGTTCCGGGCCGCAGGAGGCCACGGTGCGGGCGGCCAGGGCGATGCCGATGTCCGACTCCACCGTGCGGCAGCGCAGCCACACCATGGAGCCGGGCTCCGTGCCGGTCTCCCAGCCGGTGAGGTGGCGGTCGGCCAGGGCGCGGTAGCGCGCGACGCCGTTGTTGCGGATGTCTCCGTCGATCCCCGCCTCCACCTCCAGCTCGCCGGACCAGCCCTCCGCGGTGAACACCGTGTGCAGCGCGGCGAGATGGGGGTTGCCCATGTGCACCAGGCGCTCCTGTTCCACCGTCAGCCGGCGGCCGGCCGGGTCCTCGTACACCGAGTGGCGGGTCAGTGTCCCGCCGCGCAGGTCGAGCGACTGGCGGTGGTCGACGAGGTGGGCGTGGTCGGGGGTCAGCCACGGGCCGGGGCGGGAACCGGCGGGCCGGATGCGGTAGCGCAGCGGGAGCCAGTTGGGGAGGTTGACCATGTCCTCGTTCTCGACCTGCCGCCCCTGGACGGAGGAGGTCAGCCGGTTGTAGCAGCCCGCGACATACGTGCCCGGGTAGTGGTTCTCGCCGGCCGGGGTCTCGGGCGCCGCTCCCCGGGTGGCGAAGTAGCCGTTGCCCAGGGTGCAGAGCGCCTCACGCAGGCGTTCCTTCTCCGGGTCGTACCCCTCGTAGGACCAGATCCAGCCGCGCGCCATCAGTCCTCCCCGTTGATCAGCAGGTCTCCCGGATCGGCCACCACGAGGTCAGCGCCGTGACGGCGCAGGTCGGCCGCTCCTTCCGGGCTGTCGGTCCGGTCGACCCCGACGACGAGCCCGAAGCCGCCCCGCCGGCCCGCCTCCACTCCGGCCAGGGCGTCCTCCACGACGGCGGTGTCCCCGGGCGGGACTCCCAGGCGCCGGGCCGTCTCGGTGAACAGGGCGGGGTCCGGTTTGCCGGGCAGTTCGAGGCGGCGCGCCTCGTTGCCGTCGACGACCGCCGTGAACAGGTCCAGCAGCCCTGCCCCGGCCAGCAGCTCGGTCGCGTGCCGGGACGCGGACGCGGCGGCGAACGGCACGCGTGCTTCGTGCAGCACGTGCAGGAGGCGGACCGTCCCCGGCCAGACGTCGATCGGACGGTCGCGCAGGCGCAGGGTGAACGCCTCGTCCTTGCGGGCGGCGACGGCCCCTACGGTCTCCGGGCCCGGGGGGTCGTCGGGGCTGCCTTCGGGGAGGTCGAGGCCTCTGGACGCGAGGAACGCGGCGGCACCGTCCATGCGGGCCTTGCCGTCGACGTAGCGCCGGTAGTCCTCCTCCTCGTCGAAGGGCCGCTGACCCTGGTGGGTGGCCAGGCAGGCGTCGAACGCCTTTTTCCAGGCTGCGGCGTGCGCCGGAGCGGAGTCGGTGATCACGCCGTCCGTGTCGAAGACGACGGCGTGCACGGAGAGCAGGACTGCGGCCGGTGACGCTGCACGTGCCATGCCCGGTGGTCCCTTCGTCGAGGCGTCCCCGTTCCATGGCACCAGGTTCCGGCCCGGCCCGCTCCTCGTGGCTCCCGAACGCGGGCCCGCCGGAGCGGGCTCGCCTCGGAGGCACCGAGCCCTGTGCAAGCCCTGAGGCAAACACGAGTAAAAAGTCGGAAAAGTTTCTAAATGTCCCCTCCGGAGCTACCGTAAAAACATGGCCAGAACCGAGCGTCAGACCGACCGGCAGGCGGAGTACGTGTGTCCGGCCTGCAAGCAGCCCGTCGCGACCGTGCTGGCGCGGCACAAGACCCTCGGCATCTTCGTCCCGCACTGGGGCGCGGGGCCGTGTCACAACCCCGAGTGCCACCGGCACGAGGCGGAGGCCGGGGAGAAGTCCGGCTCCGCCCGGGGTGCGCACTCCGTCGGGCGGTGACCGCCTGATAGATGTCCACGCGCTTGCTCGCGATCCCGGCGGGCCGGGTCGCCACTGCGGTACGCCACGGTGCCGTCCGCCCCGAAGTCCCGGTGCTGGGCCGCTGATCCGCCGCACGGCGTGCGTCGCCCCACCGGCCGTCATGGCCTCGCCTCTCGTCGTGGGACCGACCGCCGTGGCAGCGGCTCGGGCCTCGGCGGGGTCCTGTTCACCGACGAGGCGTACTCCCTGCTCACACTCATGGAGGACCACCGCGACGACGTCGTCGTCATCGCCGCCGTTCACACCGGCGAGATGGACGCCTTCCTCACGTCCAACCCCGGTCTGTCCTCCCGCTTCACCCGCACCGTCGAATTCGCCAATTACTCGGTCGAAGAGCTCGCCACCATCACCGAGTCCATGTGTGGGACCCACCGCCACGAGCTGGACCCGCGTACGCCCGACGCCCTCGCCGCGCACTACACGCCCATGACCCGCGACGCCTCCTTCGGCACCGGCCGCGCCGCCCGCCGATCCCGCGAGTGGTGCCTCGGACTCCACCGAGCTCCTGTCCCGGCTCGACTCCATGGCCGGTCTGGCAGCGGTCAAGCGCGAGGTCAACGACCTGGTGTCCCTCCTGGACTCCTCCCGCCGCCGCAAAGCGGCCGGTCTGCCGACACCCAAGGTCAGCCACCATCTGATCTTCTCCGGGCCTCCCGGCACCGGTAAGACCACCGTGGTCCGCCTCTACGTCGGACTCCTGCGCTCTCTGGGGGCACTGCCCCGGGGACAGCTGGTCGAGGTGGCACGCGCGGACCTGGTCGGCCGTTACGTCGACCACACCGCGCAGCTCACCAAGGAGGGTCTTCGAAAGCGCCCTGGGTGGTGTGCTGTTCATCGACGAGGCCTACACCCTCACTCCCGAGGGGGGGGCGACCTCCGACTTCGGCCGTGAAGCCGTGGAGACACTGCTCAAGCTGATGGAGGACCACCGTGACGACGTCGTCGTCATCGCGGCCGGTTACACCCACGAGATGCGGCGCTTCCTGGATTCCAACCCGGGTCTCGCCTTACGCTTCTCGCGTTCCGTGGAATTCGAGAACTACACCACCGACGCACTCGTCGGCATCATGGCCCGGCACGCCGCGGACTCCGGATACGGCTGCCCGGACGACACGCTCAAGGCTCTTCACGGCTATGTGGACGCGCTTCCGCGTGATGCCTCGTTCGGCAACGCGCGTACCTCGCGGCAGATTCTCGACACCATGACCACGCACCAGGCCCGCAGGCTCTCCGCAGTGGACTCCCCGGCTCTCGACGTGCTGCGCCGGCTTCTTCCCGAGGACGTTCCGGCCCTGCTGGGTCGCTGAATCACCGCGGTCGTCATGGTCAGGCGTTCAGTCGGAGGTGCTGACCGGGGAAGATCAGGTGCGGACCGTGGTCCAGGGCCTCGCGGTTCAGCTCGTACAGCGCGGGCCAGCCACCGGACACGTCCGCACGCTCTGCGATCACCGAGAGGCAGTCACCGGGCTCGACGACGTACGTCTCCGCGTCGGCGAGGTCCTCGGCGTGGTGCGTCGCGCCGCTGTCGCTGCCGGCGGTGCTGTCGTCGCTGTCGTTCGTGCTGCCCGAGGACGTGTTCCCGGACGACGTGTTCCCGGACGACGTGCTGCCGGACGATCCACTGTTCGAACTGCCGGTCGACTGACGCTCGGGTGCTGACTGCGCCGTGTCACTCCCGTCGACACTGCCGCTGTCAGCGCTGCCGGACGAGGAGCTCGACGTACCGTTCGCACCGAGGCGTCCGCACGTGGGCCAGGCACCCATTCCCTGTGACCGGGCGACGCGTTCGCCGACGGCGATCTGCTCGGACTTCGTGGCGAGGTCGGCGCGGGGCGCGTACTGCCCGCCGCCGTAGGCCCGCCAGGTGGACGGCGCGAACTGGAGGCCGCCGTGGTAGCCGTTGCCGGTGTTGGTGTCCCAGCGCCCGCTGCTCTCGCACTGGGCGATGCGGTCCCAGTCGGTGCCTCCCGTGACGGTCGGTGCGACGACGGCCCGGGCGGGGGCGGCCTGCGCCGGTACGGCCTGGGCGGGTGCCTGGGCGGGGGCGTCGGCGACGCTGCGGCCGGCGAGGCCGAGCACGCTCAGGAGGACGAGCAGAAGGGCGAGCACCGATTCGACGGGCCGCTTGGCGAGGGGTGATGCCGGCATGACGGTATTTCCTCCGCTGTGCTCCGGAAGGTGTGCAAGGGCACGAACAGATAAGCCGCCGATAATCTTTTCGTTGGGCTTTGACGCGTTCAACGCCCGCACATTCACTCGGGTGGAGGGTCCTTCATGGCACTGTTCGGTAACGCGCACACCGTCGATCCGGCGGCCGCACAGCGTGACTACGCACGGCTTCTCGGGCAGGGGGAGCAGGTGCACGCCGCGTATCTCCTGATCCGCGACACGATCCTCTTCACCGACCGCAGGCTCGTCCTCATCGACAAGCAGGGGATCACCGGCAAGAAGGTGGAGTACCACTCCGTCCCGTACCGGAGCATCACGCACTTCGCGGTGGAGACGGCGGGGACCTTCGACCTGGACGCCGAGCTCAAGATCTGGGTCTCCGGATCCGCGACGCCGATACAGAAGACGTTCACCAAGGGCGTCGACATCTACGAGGTGCAGGCGGTCCTCACCCAGTACGTCGCGCGCTAGCCCGGTCCCGCAGCCTGGCCATCTCCGCGCGGATCACCGGGAGTTGGGCGTACAGCGCCTCGCCGGGGCAGTACGTCGAGAAGGTGTCACGGTGACCGGCGACGGTGTGGAGGTGGACCACCTCACCGCGCCGGTACAGGCTGTCGTCGTTCGTCGAGACCAGTCTCACGAAGCCCCGCGGGTCGACGTCCCGGTCGAGTTTCCACGCGCCGACCTTCGCGATCCCCTCGATCAGCGCCTTCGGCACCGGCACGCCGGGGTCGAAGGTGCCGAGGGCCGCGATGCCCACACTGTGCGCGTTGAACCCGGTGGTGTGGGCCCCGCGCACGGAGCGTCCGACACCGCCCGCCCTGCCCTCGTAGATGGTCCCGCAGCGGTCGACGACGAAGTTGTAGCCGATGTCGTCCCAGCCCTCGCCCCGGACGTGCATCTCCTCCATCGCCCGGAGCATCTTGGGGGCGTCGGCGCAGTCGTAGCTGTTGGTGTGACCGGTGTGATGGACGAAGACGGCCTTCACCGCCCCCGTGTACACCGCGTGCTCCTTCACCAGGCTCTCGTCCGCGTGCCACTCCGCCCGGCTGACGATCGCGGGCCGTGGGGCGGCCGGCGGAGCGGCCGGCTTCGCGGTGGCCCGGTCGGGCGCGGCAAGGCGTACCGGCGCGTCCCGGAGGACCAGGAACGCCAGCGGCACGACCATGGCGCACACAGCGGTTCGGCGAAGCCACATAGGGCCACCATGCGGGCTGACCAGCGACGTCGCAGGCGCCCACACCCAATCGGGTGAACCCCTGCCGCCTCGGCCCGGGCACCGCCCCGCGTGGTCAGGAAACGGCGACCGCCTGCTGCTGCTCGATGATGCGTGCGGCGCGGTGCGGGGAGGTGTCGAGCCGGGCCAGCACGCCCGGGACCGCGTTGTTCGGGAGGATGAGCTCGAAGAGTGCGGATATCTCGGCGACCAGGTCCGGCGGCTCGGCCATGGACTCGGTCACCAGCTGCACCCCGGTCCATGCCCCGACGACCAGCCGGGATGTGACTTCCGGATCGACGTGCGGAAGGAGCTCGCCGCGCTCCTTGGCCTCGATCAGCATCTCCGTCCCGAGAGCGATCCAGTCCGGCCAGCGGGTGCCGAAGAGCCCGCGCGCACGCGGGTCCACGGACAGCCGGATCGAGGCGCTGAGCAGGGGTTCCCGTGGCAGCCGGTAGGCGAGCAGGAGCGCCATGTCCACCCACTCCTGCAGCTTGAAGGTCTGCGGGGTGACCCCGTCCGACGTCACCGCCTCCAGGAGGACACCGCGGGCCAGCTCCTCCTTCGACGTGAAGTGGAAGTAGAGGGCGCCCCGCGTGAGACCTGCCCGGTCGAGGATCGCGGCGATGGTTGCGGCGTCGTAGCCGTGCTCGTCGAAGACCTCGGCGGCCGCCTCCAGGAAGATCCGGCGCGTGCGGATCGCCCGTTGCTGTCGTGCCAACTCGCGCTCCCCTTTGAACGTTGCAGGACGCTACTTCAAAAAGTACCGGTGAACCGGTATCATATCAGCGCCGTAATGCCTATTTTGCGCCATGTCCGGGAGGGCCGTGCCCGACATACCCGCTGTTCCGTGCCTGCCGCTCCCCGCGGCCGAGGGGCGGGACCGCATCCGCAAGGAGTACGTCCACCTCGGACGTTCCGACATGGTCCTCCTCACGTCCTGGGGGCGCGGGGAAGATGGCGAGTTCTCGCTGTCCGCGACATGGCCGGCCCCGGCCGCCGGTCTCCCGTACGACCCGCGGATGCTCACACAGACCGTCCGGCAGAGCGGCCTGACCATCGCGCACGCCGCGTACGGCGCACCCCTCTCCGATCACACCGTGCTGAACTACTTCGACTTCACCGTCGCTCCCGGGTTCGAGGTGCCCTCCGACGAGCCCTGCGACCTCGCTGTCGAGGTCACGGTCAAGAGCACCAAGGAGCGCGGCAGGAAGGTCACTTCGCTCGACATGGAGTTCCGCATCCTCCAGGGCGGCAGCGTGGTGGTGCGCGCGGACTCCGAGTTCGGCTGGCTCTCCACGCGCGTCTACCGACGGCTCCGCGGCGAACACTTCGACGTCGACTGGAACGCCTGGCCGCTGCCGGCTCCGGTCGATCCCCGCAGCGTGGGCCGGTCCGCCCCGGCCGACGTGGTCCTGGCAGCCGGAGACCGCCCCCGGCGCTGGCAGTTGCGCAACGACGTGGACAACACCGTGCTCTACGACCACCCGGTCGACCACGTCCCGGGGCTCGCCCTGATGGAGGCCGCGGACCAGGCCGCGCACGGGGCCCTTCACCCCGTGCGCTTCGAACCGACCACCGTCACCACCACGTTCGAGCGGTACGCCGAGTTCGACCGGCCCTGCTGGATCTCCGCCGAGATCCTGCCCGCCGCCCCCGGAGAGACCTCGGTACTGGTCACGGCGACACAGGACGGGGAGACGGTCTTCCGGAGCCGGCTGACCGGTCCTTGCGGCTGACGGGGCTCACTGGTTGACGAAGCCGCCGTCCACCGGCATGACCGTGCCCGTGAGGAAGGGGCAGCGGTCGCTGAGCAGCCAGGCAGCCGCGTTGGCGATCTCCTCGGGCTCGGCCGTACGCCCCTGCGGTGTCAGCCCGTTGACCATTTCCTCAAGGCCTGGGTTGCGTCCGAACCAGTCGGCCGTGATCTCGCTGCGCGTCGTGCCGGGCGCCACCGCGTTGACCCTGATGCCCTGTTGGGCGTACTCGTCGGCGGCGGCCCTGGTGAGGCCGACGACGGCGTGCTTCGCCGCTATGTAGGGCGCGGCCGTGGGTATGGCCACCAGCCCGCCCACACTGCTGTTGTTCACGATGGAACAGCCCCTGGTATTGGGCAACATGGCCGCGATCTCGTGGCGGAGGCAGTTCCAGACGCCACGCACGTTGGTGTCCATGACGGCGTCGTAGACGTCATCGCCCATGAGATGCAGGGGAGTCCGGTCGCCGCCGAGCCCCGCGTTGTTGAAGGCCGAGTCCAGACGCCCGTAGGTGTCGACCGCGAAGCCGACGGCTCGGGCGGCGTCGTCCGCCACCGTGACATCACAGACGACGTACGAGGCTTGGGCCCCCTTGTCCCTCAATTCGGCCACCAGCGAGGCCAGTCGGTCCTCCCGGCGCGCGGCCAGGACCACCGTCGCACCCTCCTCGGAGAACACCCGCGCCGCCGCCGCACCGATACCGCTGCTCGCCCCGGTGATCAGGACGACTCTGTCGTGGAGAAGATCGCTCATGGCCGCAGTCTGGCAGGCACTCCGGAACCCGGCCATGGCCGCTTCCCCCGGACCTCAGCCAAGGCCCCCCGGGGCCACACCCATAACCGACTGAATGTCCTGTTTTCGTCTCACCCTTCACCGGATTCCGACGGCGGACACCGGATTCCGACGGCGGACCGCGGGAGCCCTCACCCACCAGGAGGGCCCCGCGGTACTCTGCGGCATGCTCGCCATCCAGTTCGACCGCTTCGGTGGCCCCGACGTACTCCGCCCCGTGGAACTGGCCGCTCCCGTGCCCGGCCCCGGAGAGGTGCTCCTCACCGTCGAGGCCGCCGGGGTGAACTTCGCGGACACCCACCAGGTGGACGGCTCCTACCTCGCCGCCGACGCCCTGCCGTACGTCCCCGGCAGCGAGGTCGTGGGCCGCACCCAGGACGGCCGGCGGGTGCTGGCACGGGTCTCCCACGGGTACGCGGAACAGGTCACCGCCAAGGAGTCCGGCGTCGTGGAGATCCCCGAGGACCTCGGCGCGGCGCAGGCACTCGCCCTCATGATGCAGGGCCTGACCGCCTGGCACCTGCTGCGGTCCGCGGCCCGGCTGCGCGGCGGCGAGACCGTCGTCGTGCACTCCGCGGCGGGCGGGGTCGGCAGTCTGGCCGTGCAGCTGGCCCGGGAGTTCGGAGCGGGCAGGGTGCTGGCCCAGGCCTCCACACCGGACAAGGAGCGGCTCGCCCTGGACCTCGGGGCGGACGCGGTGATCACCTACCCCCTCTCGGAGAAGGCGGACGTCGTCCTGGACGCCGTGGGCGGGGAGCTCTTCGACCGGGCCCTGGACTCCCTGGCGTCCTTCGGACGGCTGGTGACCTACGGCAACGCCGCCCGCGTCGGCTTCACCCCCGTCGACCCGGGCCGGCTGGGCAGGCTCAACGCCTCCGTCGTCGGATTCTGGCTGCGCCCCGCACTCGCGGCGCCGGACGGGGTCAGCGGTCCTCTGAAGGAGCTCTTCACCCTGGTCGCCGAGGGCCGCCTCAGGCCCGTGGCCGGCGGCAGCTATCCGCTGGCCGAGGCCCGCCGCGCCCATGAGGACCTGCTCGCACGCCGGACCACCGGAAAGCTGATCCTCACCCCCTGAGCAGCCGGCTTCCCAGGGCTTCCCCGTCCCCGGGAGCGCCCGGTCGGCCGATGACCACCGGAACGGTCCTCCCGGACGCACCGCACCCCCCGGGGCCCGGAGGCCTCAGGGGGTGCGTAAGACGCTGGGGAGGCTCAGACCTCGCCGGGCGTTCCGAGCATCGCGGACGCGTTCTCCAGCGGGGTGAGAGGCACCGCCGGGGCGGGCACCTCCGCCGGGCGGCAGGTGAATCCGAGACGCGACAGCGCCCTGGTCACCTCACCGGCGGAGAAGTCCCGGCGGTCCTGCCGGGTGATGATCTCGCCGACCTGCTTGACGGGGTAGACGCGGCGGTTGACCACCACCGCGTCACCTGTGACGGGCTCGGGCTTGACGCCCTTCATCAGCTCCTCGACCTCGGGCTTGAAGAGGTCGAAGGGGAAGCGGGCGATGACACAGCGCATGGTGCCTCAACAGGGTGGTGTCGTGGAGAAAGCCGGACAGGGTCGGCCGGGTTCCCGGCCGGGCGACTACGCGGCCTTGTTGGCCCTGCGCTGCGCCGACGCCGCACGCGCCTGTGGCGTCGGCGTGTTGGCGTTGGAGCGGCGCCCCTGACCGGGACGCGCGCCGCGCCGGCCACGGGGACCGGAACCGCTGCCCTTCGCGCGCTCCGACACCGGCGAGGTGATCGTGACCGGCACACCCGACGGGGCCTGGGCTCCGGTGATGCGGTTGAGCTCGGCCTCGCCGGAGCGGACCTGGGCGATCTGCGGCGTGATGCCGGCATCCGCCATCAGCCGGGTCATCTCGCGGCGCTGGTTGGGCAGCACGAGCGTGACGACGCTGCCGGACTCCCCGGCCCGAGCGGTACGCCCGCCGCGGTGCAGGTAGTCCTTGTGGTCGCTCGGCGGGTCCACGTTGACGACCAGATCGAGGTTGTCGACGTGGATGCCGCGCGCGGCGACGTTCGTGGCGACCAGCACCGTGACATGACCGGTCTTGAACCGGTCCAGGGTGCGGGTGCGCTGGGGCTGCGACTTGCCGCCGTGCAGCGCCGCCGCCCGCACACCGCTGTGCAGCAGGTGGTCGGTGAGCTTGTCCACCGCGTGCTTGGTGTCCAGGAACATGATCACCCGGCCGTCACGGGCCGCGATCTCGGTGGTCGTGGCGTACTTGTCGGCGCCCTGGACGTAGAGCACGTGGTGCTCCATCGTCGTCACCGCACCGGCCGCGGGGTCCACCGAGTGGACGACCGGGTCGTGCAGGTAGCGGCGGACCAGGAGGTCCACGTTGCGGTCCAGCGTGGCCGAGAACAGCATCCGCTGGCCGTCCGCGCCGACCTGGTCCAGCAGCTCGGTGACCTGGGGCATGAAGCCCATGTCGGCCATCTGGTCGGCCTCGTCGAGGACGGTGATGGCGACGCGGTCCAGCTTGCAGTCGCCGCGCTCGATGAGGTCCTTGAGCCGGCCGGGGGTGGCGACCACGACTTCGGCGCCGCCGCGCAGCGCGCTGGCCTGGCGGCCGATCGACATGCCGCCGACGACCGTGGCCAGCCGGAGCTTGAGGGACCGGGCGTACGGGGTGAGCGCGTCGGTGACCTGCTGGGCCAGCTCCCGGGTGGGGACGAGGACCAGGGCCAGGGGACGGCGCGCGTCGGCGCGGTTGCCCGCGGTGCGGGCGAGCAGCGCCAGACCGAAGGCGAGCGTCTTACCCGATCCGGTGCGCCCGCGGCCCAGGACGTCCCGCCCGGCGAGCGAGTTCGGCAGGGTGGCCGCCTGGATGGGGAACGGCACGGACATGCCCTCGGAAGCCAGCGCCGCCAGGAGGGGCGCGGGCATGTCCAGGTCCGCGAAGGACTCGGCCGCGGGGAGGGCCGGGGTGATGGTCACCGGCAGGGCGAACTCACCCGAGACGGAGGAGGAGCGGCGCCCGTAGCCACCGGAGCGCTTCGGTCCGCCGGAGCGGCCCCCCGCACCCGGGGCGCCCTGCCGGCCGGATGCCGTCCCGCGGAATCCGTTGGCGGTACGACTGCCGCCGGATCCGCCGGAGCGCGTCCGGGAAAATCGGTCGTTCGTGCGAGCTGTGCGATCGCGGTTCAAAGAAGAACCCTTCCCTCGAATGGCACGTATCGAGGGATTCTTTCCGGGCGGCTGCAGCCATGTACGGCGCCAAGAATCGCAAGAACGAGCCGGTGAAATATCGAAAAACGAAGCCCGTCCGCCGGATGAACCGGCCGGATTCGGTACTCCATATGACTGCAGATAACTGCCGCGCCGCGGCCCGCCCTCACCGGGAATTACTCCACCGGTGCGACGGCCTCGGCCGGGAAAACACAACGAGCTGGGGCCCGCACCCCAAGGTGCGGGCCCCAGCTGCGCCGTACGCCTGAGTGATCAGGCGGGGGTGATGTTCTCCGCCTGCGGGCCCTTCTGGCCCTGCGTGACGTCGAAGTTCACCTTCTGGCCTTCCTGCAGCTCGCGGAAGCCCTGGGCGGCGATGTTCGAGTAGTGGGCGAAGACGTCAGCGCCGCCACCCTCCTGCTCGATGAAGCCGAAACCCTTTTCCGCGTTGAACCACTTCACGGTGCCAGTAGCCATGTCATATCTCCTTCGGGGCGTTGCCCGTGGGCCCACACTGTGCGAGCCCTACGTCGCCGCAAATGATTGCCCCGACCGGAAGAAACCGGAAATACAAAAGAGCGCCCACCGGAGTGAAAACGGTGAGTGCACTTGAAGTTTTGGGAACCACAACTGCAACTGAGATCAACAGTAGCACGATTCGGGCACAAGCGAGCTGTACGCCATATCACTACGG
Source organism: Streptomyces sp. QL37 (assembly GCF_002941025.1). Taxonomy (NCBI): domain Bacteria; kingdom Bacillati; phylum Actinomycetota; class Actinomycetes; order Kitasatosporales; family Streptomycetaceae; genus Streptomyces; species Streptomyces sp. QL37. The sequence continues at coordinate 4,112,831 of NZ_PTJS01000001.1, forward strand.
CGTCGTTCCACCGTGCAGGGCATAAACCCTCACCGCTGATTGCGCGTATTTCTGTGCCGAGCGAAACAGATATATACCCGTGCACCGCTCAGGAATCGACGCCACTCCGGCCCGGCGCGGGCCGCCGCAGTTCCTCGTTGAGACGCAGGGCCTCCTCGAGCTGGTCCTCCAGGATGACGATGCGGCAGGCCGCCTCGACCGGCGTGCCACCGTCCACCAGCTCCCGGGCACGGGCCGCGATACGCAGCTGGTAACGGGAGTAGCGTCGGTGGCCTCCCTCGGAGCGCAACGGCGTGATCAGGCGGGCCTCGCCGATGGCCCTCAGGAAACCGGGCGTCGCACCGATCATCTCCGCGGCCCGCCCCATCGTGTACGCGGGGTAGTCGTCGTCGTCGAGACGGTCCGTGGCATGCGACGGGGACTCCGGGGGCATCTGCACCTCTTCTGTTGCGCACCGGCCACCGATATGGCCTGACTGCACAAGAAACCCTAGGCGTACGGGTAGGTCATGTCTATCGCCGCCGGAACAGGTTTCCTCCGTCTCCGGCGTCGCCCGCGCGCGGCCGCCGGCCGGGCGGTGCCCGGCCGGAGCCCTCCGTAGCCGCGCGGACACCCCAACGAGGCTGACCGACCGGTCAGTTGTCGGCAGACCGGCGAACGGTCATACTGCACGGGTAGCCCTTCACGCATCCCCCGTCGTGAAGGGCTACATTCACGCGCACCGCCGGTGTCCGCGTGGTCCGCGCGACCCGGAGCACACCCAGCATGAGCGGCATGGACACGACCACGGCCACGACGGTTGCCCGCACCGTGACGGACGTCCTGCAACCCCGCAACGCGCTGCTCGTCGGCATGCTCGCCATCGGGCTGGCCTCCGCCGGTGACTGGACCGGGCTGCCCTGGGGCTTCCTCGGAGCCCTCTGCGCCGGGCTCGTCCCCGCCGGTTACATCGAGTGGGAACGCGGGCGCGGCACCTGGGGCGACCGCCATGTCGTGGACCGGACCCAGCGGGCACCCATCTTCCTGGTGATCCTCGGCTCGATCGGCACCGGAGCGCTGATCATGGTGCTCGGCCACGCTCCCGTCGGCATCCTGGTCGCGATGATCTCCCTGTGGGTCATGACGACGGTGCTCCTGGCGGTCAACACGGTCTGGAAGATCTCCGTGGACTCGGCGGTCGCGTCGGCCGTGGTGGCCCTTCTCAGCGTCACGCACTCCCTGTGGTGGCTGTGCGCGGGTACGGCGGCCCTCGCCGTGTGCTGGTCGCGCGTGGCGCTGGGCTACCACTCACTGGCCCAGACGGTGGCGGGAGCGGCTGCGGGCGCGGCGACGGCGGGCGGCTTCCTCTTCGCCTGACCCCCGGATACCGCCGGCCTCCCCGATTGCGGACCCGGCAGGTAGCCGGTTACGTGGACGGAGGGGCCCGCACAGCGATGTCACCGGGAGGCCGCAGATGCCCAGGAAACCCGCGAACTCCAAGGTCGGCCTGCTCCTGAGCCTGGGCAGCAGCGTGATCGCCGTCGTCCGCACGGTCAAGCAGATGCGCCGGGCCAGAGGCACCCAGGACAAGCTGACCGCCGCGAACACCGTGGCGGGGCTGCTCCCCCTGGTCACATCCGCCCTGATCGTCCTGCGCCGGCTGCGCGGACACTCCCGGCAGCACACCGGCTGAACCGGCACCGCGACCAGGACCACTCGCGGGACCTCGCGCTCAGACCGCCCCAGCCCGTATCCGCCCCCGCAGCCTCTCCAGCACCCGGGCCCTGAGCAGCTCGTACTCCTCGCGGAGCCGCACGATCTCCGCCGGACGCTCGACGGCCACGCCCCCGGACACCCGCTCGTGGGGGGCGAACTGCTCACGCGTCAGGTCGATTTCGATCCCCATGCCCAGCCGGTTCCACCAGTGGTGATCGACGCGGACACCGTCGACCCGGACCTCTCCCCGGATCAGCTCGCCGCCCAGCAGGACGTTGATCACCAGCGCGGTGACACCGCACTGGTCACGGGCCGGGTTCCCCGGATCCCACTGCGCCCGGTGCGCGGGCGTGGTGGTGTCCGCGTCCCAACTGCTGCGGACGGCGGCTTCGATGTCGGTGAGCAGCAGAGGTTCCATGCCGTGGATCCTCGCACCCGCCACTGACAACGCCCCGGTACGGCAGGTGTTCAGTAGCCCCGGCTCCGCGAGACGAGCACGGCGATGTCGTCCTCGGCCCCCTCGGCGAAGCGGTCCACGACCTCCCCCAGCAGGTCCTGGAGCCGTCCGCTCACCGGCATGGTGAGCCGTGTGAGCCGCTCGATGGAGTCGTCGATGTCCTCGCCCCGGCGCTCCACCAGGCCGTCGGTGTACATGAACAGCACCGTCCCGGGACCGCACGGCAGCACCGCTGTCCGGTATCCGCCGAAGCCCGTCCCGAGGGGCGGCCCCACGGGCATGCGCGCCACCCGCGCCCCGGCAGCCCCTGGGTCGATGAAGACCGGTGGCGGATGTCCCGCGCTGGCCACCTCGCAGACCCCCTCCTTCCGGTCGACCACGGCGATCAGGCAGGTCGCCGCCCGGTCGAGTCCGGAGTGCTCCACGGCCTTGTCCAGCCGTTCGAGGATGCGGTGCGGCGGCTGGTCGTCCTCGGCCATGATGCGCAGCATCGAGCGGTAGTTGCTCATGGCGACGGCTGCCTCCACCCCGTGCCCCATCACATCGCCCATCACCTTGAGATGCCGTCCCCCCTGGAGCGGGATGGCGTCGAACCAGTCCCCGCCCACCAGCGCCCCCGCGCCCGCGGGGAGGTAGAGGGACGCGATCTCGATGCCCGGGTTCGGCCCCCGCGGCTCGGAGAGCAGGGAGCGCTGGAGTTCCCGGGCGACGCGGTGCTCGTGCGTGTAGCGGTAGGCGTGGTCCACGTCGACGGCGGCGCGGCCCGCGAGCGTACGGGCGACGACCACGTCCAGGCCCTCCGTGAAGGGAGGGGAGTCCCCGGCCCGCAGCAGGCTGAGCGCCCCCAGCGGGCGTCCGCGCGCGGTGAGCGGCACGACGACGGCCGAGTGCAGGCCGACGGCCCGGTAGGCGGCGACCCGTTCGGGGGTGGGTGCCGAACGGCCCAGCTGCTCGTCGCCGTACAGGTTCTCGATCACCGGCTCGTCGGCCGCCAGGCAGCGGGGCACGGCCGCGTCCTCCTGGTAGTCGATGTCCGCACCCGGGCCGCCGAACTGGGCGATCGAGTCGGCGAGTTCCGGGGTCGTGGCCACCCCGGCCCTCCGCAGGCGCAGCACTCCGGCCGGTGGTTCACGCCGGGGACGCCCGTTGTCCTCCGGGATCATCTCGACGACGGCGACGTCGGCCATCACCGGCACCACGAACTCGGCGAGTTCCTGGCAGGTGGTCTCCACGTCCAGCGTCGTACCGATGGCGACGGCCGCGTTGTCCAGGAGCGTCAGATAGCTCCTGGCCCGCCGCAGCTCGTCCCGCTCGTTCTGGGTCGCGGTGACCTCCTGGGCGATCGCGATCAGCCCGCGCACCCGTCCGTCCTCCTCGTACCGGTGCAGGGCCACACGCCAGTACCTCCGCTCGATGACGGAGTCCACCCAGGTCTGCCCACTGGTGGTGATCTCACGGGGTCTTCCGTCGGCCAGCACCTGGCGCATGACGTTCGCCCGGACGTGCATGTCCGGCAGCACCTCGGCGACGCCCCTGCCCAGGTGCGCGGCGGCCGGCACCCCGTTGAGCCGTTCGAGTGCGGGGTTCACGTACACGTAGCGCAGCTCCGTGTCGAAGACCGCCACCCCCGCCGGGCTGCTGCCGATCAGCGCGTCCAGCGCCGCCACGTCGAAGGGCGGCGGATCGGCGTGCTCTTCGGCCTGCAACGGAGCCTCCGGAGGGATCATGCCGGGCGGGTGCGGAGCGCGCGGCCCTCACGGGCCACCGAGCACCCGGCCCCTCATCGTCCGCCGCCCCGCACCGCGCCGCATCTCCGCGTGCCCGGCCGGCCGGCGTCGAGTCCGTCCAGCGACAGGGTCCCTTCGGAGGCCGCGGCGCCCCGCGGCAGTCCGAACGCCGCCTCGACCCGTTTCGGCACCGGTGCGAGGCCCAGCAGCCCCGTCACCAGCAGGCCCGCCAGGTGGTGCCAGGCCGGAGCACGGCGGATCATCGCGTGGTCGCTGCCCGGGATCGTCACCAGACAGGTCCGGGCGCCCGCCCGGCGCGCCCTGGCCGTGAGCGACTGGGACGCCAGCGGGCTCGTCACCCGGTCCCGGGTGCTGTGCAGCAGGACGACGTCGCGCCCCGCGAGCTGCGTCACCGGGTCGCCGGGGGGACACCACGGCGCCAGGCCCACCACCGAGCGGACCAGCGGGTGCCCGGCGGCGTGGAGGGCGGCGCGGGCCCCCATGGAGTGACCGAGAAGGACCACGGGGATGTCGCCCGCCTCGCGCCGCAGTGCGTCCAGCACCCGTAAGGCGTCGTGCAGGGGGTCCTCGCGGGAACCGTTCCAGCCCCGGTGCGTGTAGCGGACGCGTTGCACGCGCACGCCCGGGTCACCGCGCACCGCCCGGCTCACCGCGCGCGAGACCGGCAGCATCCGCAGCCCGGGCAGGTTCATGGCGCCGGGTGCCGGCGCCGCCATGCCCGTCTCGTAGCCGCCGTGGAGGATGAGCACCGCTGCCGACGGCGGTCTTCCGGCCACACGTACCTCCAGATCGGGGTCGCGGGCCGACGCCCGCACACCCCATATTCGGTGCCGGAGGGCGGACGGATGGGTCGAACGTGTCGATGCGTGGAAAGTGCCGTTCACTTGGGGAGGCACGGACCCTTCCCGTACACGACCCAAGGAGGCGCCGACATGGCGTCAGGACCCCGAATCGGCCTTCCCGCACCGGACTTCACCCTCCCCGGAGGCATACTCACCGAAGACACCTTCACGCGGCGCGACTACACGCTCTCCGCCGCGCGCGGCCGGGCCGTCGTGCTCGCCTTCTACCCGGGGGACGACACGGCCGTCTGCACCAAGCAGCTCTGCTCCTACTCCTCGGGCCTGGAGACCTTCGAGAACCTCGACGCCGAGGTCTGGGGAATCAGTCCACAGGGTGTGGACAGCCACGAGTCCTTCGCCCGCGGCCACGACCTGCGTCTGCCCCTGCTGGCCGACACCGGACGGGAGACCGCCCGGGCCTACGGGGTCGCCGCGCCCGGCATCGGCGTACGCCGCTCCGTCTTCCTGATCGGTCCGGACGGCGTGGTGCGGTGGAAGCACGTCGCCCTGCTCGGCGTCACCTTCCAGTCCCTCGACACACTCGCCCAGCAGCTTTCCGGCATCGGAACTCCCTGAAAACTGCCGGACTCCGGCAGTGCCGCCGCCACGTCCTCCGTGGGACCATTCAGTCGGTTCGACGGAAGCTCTTCGGGGGACAGCGAACAAACGGGGGAGTGATCACGTGACCGTTCTCCTCGGTCTCGGCATTGCGGGGATCGCACTTCTCACCCTCTCCCTGATCTTCGACGGGATCCTGGAAGGCCTCCTCGGTGACGCGCTGGGCGGGCTGTTGAACGGCTTCTTCGACGGTCTGCTCTCCCTGCCCGTCATCGCCGGCTTCCTGTCCATGCTCGGCTTCGGGGGAGCGATCGTCCTCGGCACCACCGGGGCCGGAATCCCCCTCGCCCTCGCGGCCGGTGGGGCGGCGGGCGTCGTCGCGGCCTGGCTGACATGGAAGTTCAGCCAGGCCCTGATGCGGGATCAGACCACGGCCACGCCGCGCGGGGACGACCTCGTCGGCACCTCGGGCTCGGTGGTCACCCCGATCCCGGCCGACGGTTACGGCGAGGTCCTGCTCCGGCTCGCGGGCCAGACCGTGAAGTTCTCCGCGAAGAGCGCCGTCCCGGTGGAACGCGGCGCCGAGATCTGGGTCGAGGCCACGCTTTCGACCACCTCGGTCACGGTCCGCCCCGTCGAGCGCTGACCACCACAGAGCCACACGCCTGTCCGAAACCCGTACAGCCGATCAGACCGCCGTCCCGCCGGGAACCCCGTGGGGAGGGCAAGGGGGACATCTCTCATGAGCCCAGTAGTCATCGCCGTCATCGGCATCGTCGTACTTCTCGTACTCCTGGCCCTCGCCGTGATCACCAGATACAAGGTCGCCGGCCCCAGCCAGGCCTTCATCATCACGGGGCGCCGCGGCAAGAAGTCCACCGACCCGGTGACCGGCCGCACCAGCATCGACAACAGCGGTCAGAAGGTCGTCGTCGGCGGCGGTGTCTTCGTCGTGCCGTTCGTCCAGCAGAAGTTCACCCTGGACCTCTCCAGCCGCCACATCCCCGTCGCCGTACGCGGCGCCGTCACCCTGCGCGGTGTGAAGTCCAACCTCGAAGGCGTCGCGATCGTCAAGGTCGGCGGGAGCGAGGACGCGATCCGCGCCGCGGCCCAGCGCTTCCTCCAGCAGCAGAACGGCATCGTCGGCTTCACCCAGGAAGTGCTCTCCGGGGCCCTCCGCGCCATCGTCGGCCGCATGTCGGTCGAGGACATCATCCGTGACCGCGCCGCGTTCGCCGGGCAGGTCGCCGAGGAGGCCGAGGCCAGCCTCTCCGGCCAGGGCCTCATCCTGGACGCCTTCCAGATCCAGGACATCACCACCGAGGGCTCCTACCTGGAGGACCTCGGCCGTCCCGAGGCCGCCCGCGCCAAGCAGGAGGCGGACATCGCCGAGGCCATCGCCCGGCGCGCCTCCGAGCAGGCCCGGCTGAAGGCGGCGGAGGAGATCGCCATCGCCGAGCGGACGTTCTACCTCAAGCAGGCCGAGATCAAGGCCGAGACCGAAGCCGCCGCCGCCAAGGCCAACGCGGCCGGCCCGCTCGCCGAGGCAGCCCGCCAGCAGGAGGTCCTCGCCGAGCAGGAGAAGGTGGCCCAGCGCCAGGCCGCACTGACCGACCGCGAGCTCGACACCAAGGTCCGCAAGCCCGCCGACGCCGCCCGCTACCAGGCGGAGCAGGAGGCGGAGGCCCGCCGCATCGCCCAGGTCAAGGAGGCCGAGGCGGACGCGGAGCGCTCCCGCCTCACCGGTCAGGGTGAGAAGCTCCACCGCTCCGCGCTCGCCGACGCCGTACGCATCGAGGGTGAGTCCGAGGCGGCCGCCATCGCCGCGAAGGGCGCCGCCGAGGCCGAGGCCATGCAGAAGAAGGCCGACGCCTTCGCGCAGTACGGCGACGCGGCCGTCCTCCAGATGCTGGTCGAGGTGCTGCCCCAGGTCGTCGCCAAGGCGTCGGAGCCGCTGAGCGCCATCGACAAGATGACGGTCATCTCGACCGACGGCGCGAGCCAGCTGTCCCGCACCGTGACCGACAACGTCGCCCAGGGCCTGGAGCTCCTCAGCTCCACCACCGGTGTCGACCTGGGGGCGCTGCTCCGGAACCTTCAGGGCAAGGCCGGCGGCACGGAGTCCGTCGCAGCGGTCCCCGCGCCCTCGGCCGCCGCCGACGGCGAGAAGATCGAGATCAAGGACTGACACCCCGCTGTCGTCCTCCGGGCCCGGCGGCGACCCTCGGTCGCCGCCGGGCCCGGGTCGTTCGGGCGGACGACAGGGTGCCGGCCGGCTCCAGCTCTCCCGGGCCTCGGGCGCGGCCCCGCCGACCCAGGACCGGAGCCCGCGCTTCCGCCGCCCCCACGGCCGGAACCTTGCCCCGGTTAGGGTAATGGGCAGATAAAAAGCTGATCAAAAGCGCGCCGTGCCGCCGCGCGCTCCTCGGGAGGAAGTCATGGGAACGCACCGCACATCGCTGCCAGGAGTCGGCGTCCAGTACGACTACACCACCGAGTCGGGGCAGCACATCTCCGTGGTCGTCCATCACGACGGGCGGAGGTTCCTGGGGTTCTACGAGAAGGACGACCCAGATTCATGCGTGCTCTCCGTACCCCTGACGACCACCGAGGCCACCGGGCTCGCGCACCTCATCGACGCGGCCCCGATCGACGCCGTACGGACCGATGGGATCGACCTGGTCACCGAGCACATCCCGCTCGGGACCCGCTCCCCGTACGGCGGGCGGCTGCTCGGGGACACCCGGGCGCGGACGCGGACGGGCGCCTCGATCGTGGCCGTGCTGCGTACGCACAGCGCGCATCCGTCGCCCGGGCCGGACTTCCGGCTGGCCATCGGGGACACGCTCGTCGTTGTAGGAACGCGTGAGGGCGTCGACACGCTCTCCGAGATCATTGCGGAGGGCTGACCGTGCACGACACGACCGCACTGCTGGTGGAGCTGGGCTCCGTCATTCTGGGGCTCGGCATCATCGGAAGATTCGCCGGGCGGATAGGCCTCTCGCCGATCCCGCTCTACCTGCTGGCCGGGCTCGCGTTCGGCGAGGGCGGTCTGCTGCCGCTCGGCGCCAGCGAGGAGTTCACCGCCATCGGGGCGGAGATCGGCGTCATCCTGCTGCTGCTCCTGCTCGGTCTCGAGTACAGCGCCTCGGAGCTCGTCACCAGCCTCAAGACGCAGTATCCGTCCGGGGTCGTCGACTTCGTGCTCAACGCGACGCCCGGTGCGGCAGCCGGTCTGATGCTCGGGTGGGGCCCCGTGGGGGCCGTCGCGCTGGCCGGGGTCACCTGGATCTCGTCGTCCGGCGTGATCGCCAAGGTGATGACCGACATGGGCCGGCTCGGTAACCGCGAGACGCCCGTCATCCTCGGTGTCCTCGTCATCGAGGACCTCGCCATGGCCGTCTACCTGCCGCTGCTCACCGCCATGCTGGCCGGCGTGGGTCTGGCCGGCGGCAGCATCGCGCTGCTGATCGCGCTCGGCACCGTCGGGTTCGTCCTGTATCTCGCGCTGCGCCACGGCCGTCTCATCAGCCGCGCGGTCTCCTCCGACAACCCGGAGATGCTGCTGCTCGTCGTCCTCGGGCTCACCGTCCTGGTGGCCGGTGTCGCCCAGCAGCTCCAGGTGTCCGCGGCCGTCGGCGCCTTCCTCGTGGGTATCGCCCTGTCCGGCGAGGTCGCCGAGGGTGCGCGCAAGCTGCTGACGCCGCTGCGGGATCTGTTCGCCGCCGTCTTCTTCGTGTTCTTCGGGCTGTCCACCGACCCGGCGGAGATCCCGCCCGTGCTGCTTCCGGCGGCGCTGCTGGCGGTCGTCACGGTCTTCACGAAGATCGGCACCGGCTGGTACGCGTCCCGGCGGGCCGGCATCGGGCCGCGGGGCCGTTGGCGCGCGGGCGGCACGCTCGTCGCGCGCGGGGAGTTCTCGATCGTCATCGCCGGTCTGGCCGTGGCCACGGAGCCGCGGATCGGGCCCATCGCGACCGCGTACGTGCTGATCCTGGTGATCCTCGGGCCGCTCACCGCCCGGTGGACGGAGCCGGTCGCCTCGAAGCTCCAGGCCGCGCTGGCCGGGAAGCGGAAGAAGCCTGCCATGGCGTCCGAGCAGCCGATGCCGTCGCACGACGACCTCACGCCGGAGCACGCCGGGCGCGACTCCGACTGACGGATCCGCGGGGCGGCGGTCAGAGCGGCGTGGCCGCGTGGAGGATGCCGACGAGCGTCACCGTCGCGTTGAGCGACGACAGCGCCGAGGCCGCCGTCCCCGCCGTGGCGGTCACCGCCGCGAGGGCCAGGTGCGCGGAGGCCGGGGGCCAGAGCCCGGCCGGGGGTTCGGGGTCGAGCAGCGCCGCCACCCTTCGCGGCACGGGGCCCGCCGCCGCGAAGGCGGGGAGCACGGCGGGCCCCGCCGGGCGGTGCGAGAACAGCGCCGCCTTGCCGACCGCCGTGGCCACGGCCCGTCGGCTGCCGACCGCGTACGCCGCGTCCTCGTCCGCCCAGCGTTCGGTGCTGTACGCCACCGCCGTACGCAGGGGCAGCAGGAACGGGTTGGCGCGGGCCGCCAGTTGTGTCACCAGCAGATAGCGGTGGTGGCGGCCGGTCAGGTGCGCGCGTTCGTGGGCGACGAGCGCGCCGCGTTCACGGGCGTCCAGTCGGTCCATCATCGCGGTGGAGACGACGACCCGACCGCCCCCTCCCGGCAGGGCGTACGCGTACGGGTCGGGGGACGGGACCACCACGAGCTCCCCCGCTGCGCCGTGGACGTCGGGTGCCGGCAGGGCGCGGGCGGCGCGGATCCGGGTCCGGGCGTGGCGCGACAGGGTGCCGCCCCAGGCCACCAGCACCGCGCCCAGGACACCGATGGCGATCAGGCCCGTCTTCTCCTCGTACGGCAGCGCGGCGCGCACCTCCGGGTCCGACCAGCCGTCGGGCAGCGGGTTGCCGGGGAGCTGGGCCGTGCCCACCACCATGAGCAGGGCCAGGCACAGCGTGCTGCACAGGGCCAGCGTCGAACCCACGGCGGCCAGCAGCCGGGTGGCGCTCCTGGGGTGCAGGTGCTGTTCGGCGAGACGCGCCATGGGCAGGGCGGTCAGCGGCAGGACGAGTGGCAGGTAGACGAAGACGCCCATCGTGGTGGCTATCGGCCTTCCGGACCGTCGGAGTCGTCGGGGTCGTCGGCCGCGCGGGCGAGCAGCGCGCGGAGTCTCGCCTCGTCACCGGGGGACAGCGCGGAGACGAACCGGGCGAGGACGGCCTCCCTGTCGCGTTCGCCGTCCAGGACGCGGCGCATGCGGAGGGCGGCGAGGCCGGCCTCGTCGGAGGCCGGGGTCCAGACGTAGGAACGGCCCTGGCGGGTGCGGGTCACGGCCTTCTTCGCGTAGAGGCGGGAGAGGATCGTGATGACCGTGGTGTAGGCGAGGTCGCCGTCGAGGTGCTCCTGCACCCACCCGGCCGTCGCGGGCCCGCCCGCCGAGCGCAGGACGGTCAGGACCTGGGACTCCAGCTGCCCCTGGCCGCGCCTGGGCAGCCGTGGGCCGTCCCGGGTGGAGCCGTCGTCCGTGCCTGTGGGCCTCTTCATCCGCGGCATCCTACTGACCGGCCGGGAGGCGCCCGTCGGCCGCCGTGCCCCCGGAGGCCGTCCGCCGTACTTCTACACCGCTGTAGAGTTCGGTTCGTTCCGCACCACAGGCAACGCAACGTATGGAGACGTCATGGCCCTTTGGGATCGGATCAAGGAATCCGCGTCGACGATGCAGACGCAGCTGGAGGCGAAGAAGAACGACCTGAAGAGCGGGGCGTTCCGGGACGCGAGCATGGCCATGTGCGCCCTGGTCTCCGCGGCCGACGGTTCCATCGACCCGTCCGAGCGGCAGCGCGTCGCCTCGCTGATCGCCACGAACGACGTGCTGCGGAACTTCCCGGCGGACGACCTTCAGCGCCGGTTCAACGACTACGTGGACAAGCTGACGGCGGACTTCGCCTTCGGCAAGGTCAGCGTGCTCCAGGAGATCGCCAAGGCGAGGAAGAAGCCCGCCGAGGCTCGTGCCGTCATCCAGATCGGCATCGTGATCGGCGGCGCCGACGGGGACTTCGACAAGTCGGAGCAGGCCGTCGTGCGCGAGGCGTGCTTCGCGCTGGACCTGCCGCCGCACGAGTTCGACCTGTAGGACCCCCGCCGCGTACGGCCCGGGGCCCTTCGGGCCGTACGCGCCACGGGCCGGCCGGGCCGTCAGAGCTCCTTCGCGGGCCAGTCCAGCAGCCGGGCGCCGATCACCGCGGTCTGCAGCGTGTAGCGGTGCATCGGGTCGGACGGGTCGGAGCCGGTCAGCTGGTGTATCCGCTCCAGCCGGTACGTCAGCGCGCGCACGCTCAGCGACAGCCGGCGGGCCGTCTCGGCGGCGACACAGCCCGCGTCGAAATACACGGAGAGCGTGCGCAGCAGGGGCTCCGCGCCGCCCCGCGCCTCCTTGAGCGGGCCGAGCTCGCTCCGCACCAGATCGGCCATCGCCTGCCGGTCCCTGGTCAGCACCGGATAGACCAATAGGTCGGAGGCGTACAGCACGGGGTCGTCGAGTCCCATCCGCTGAGCCAGGTCGAGGGCGTCGAGCGCCTCGTCGTACGAGTGGACCACCCCGCCGGGGCCCCGGTGCGGGCGGCCGACCGCGACCTGGCCGCCGTCCGTCGCGGCGTGGGCCTGCTTCGCGAAGTACCGCAGGACGTCGGGCTGGCTGCCGGGGGCTATGCAGACGAGGCGGCCGTCCTTCGTGGTGAGCAGGATCTTCCGGCCGCCGAAACGGGCGAGCAGGGCCGCCTCCACGCTCCGGGGCACCGCGTCGGACTCGGTGTAGGCCTCCGGGCCCGCAGCCACCGCGACGGCATGGGCCCGGGAGAGCCGCAGTCCGAACCGGGTGGCGCGCTCCGCGAGCCGCCCCAGGTCGCTGCGCCCGTACAGCAGGTCGTCGATGAACTCCCGCCGCGCCGCCTCCTCCCGCCGCACCGTGATGCGCTGCGCCCGCTCGAAGCCCTCCGCGAACGCGTCGACCGTCTGCTCCACGGCGCCCAGCACGGCGTCCGTGGCGCCCGCGCCACGCGTGGTGAGCGGCCAGACGGCGCGGGTCTCCGAGAGATGCAGCCGCACCAGGGCCCGCAGCTGATGCCCGGCCTCCGCGGCCTCACGACCGAGCGTGCGCCGCGTCTCCAGCTCGTCCCGGGTGAGACGGCGGCCGGTGTCCGCGACCTCGGCCAGAATCCGGGCATAACCCTCCAGGAACCGTTCGGGGATCTCGGGCTCCGCCACTTGCGCACTCCTCCACACATCGCCGGCATCGTCATCCCGTCAACGCACGGAGGCCGGTGCCGGTGCCCGGCAGGCCGGTCGTGCAAAGGCTGCCGGATTCCGGCAATGCGCCCCGACCCGCCCGACTGACACGATCTGTTCAGCAACACACGGGGGAATCACGGGGGTTACGGGGGAGCACGGGGGAGGAAACCGGTCGCTGCGAGACCGCTCGCGGTCTCGCGGCGCCGGTCCCCCCGTCCCACCCGACGCCGCCCGGCCCCTGGACCGCACGGCGTCGCAGGGGGTGGGCCGGATGACCGAATTCCTTTCCGCAGCAGTCGCTTTCCCGGCTGTCGTCTTCGGCGGCGCCCTGGTGGTCGTCGTCTGCTTCTGGCTACTGGTGCTGGTCGGAGCGACGGGACACGACTCCTTCGACACCGACCTCGACAGCGAAGCGGTCGGCTTCGGCGGGGTGCCCGTCTCCGTGTCGGTGTCGCTGTTCGTCGCCGTTTCCTGGTTCACCGGCCTCGTCGGTTCGGTCCTGGTCCTCCGCAGCGGAGCCACCGGCACCCTGCGGGCCTTGATGCACCTCGCCGTACTGGCGGGGGCGCTCCTGATCGCCTGGGGGGTGGTCCGCATGCTCGTACGCCGCTTCCGCCGGTTCTTCCCCGCGGAACCTCCCCCGTCCCGGCAGGATTTCGTGGGTCAGGTCTGCACGATCCGTACGGGATCCGTCAGCGCCGACTTCGGGCAGGCCGAGGTCGCCGCCGCCGACGGTTCGACCGCGATCGTGCAGGTGCGGCAGCCGCTCGGGCCGTCCGCGCCGGGCGATGTGTTCACCTCCGGCAGCACGGGCCTCCTCTACGCGTACGACGCCGACGGCGAGTTCTTCTGGGTCTCGCCGTACGACGCGTCGCTCGCCCCGCGCCCGCTGCCGCGCAAGGCCGGCTGACCCGCCTCCCTTCCCTCCGGGCCACGGGCCCGTGGTTCCGCGCGCCCTCGTACGGGCGTCCGGACTCCCCTTCCTCTTCGTACGTCCCACCAGCCGCAAGGACCGACATGGATGCAATCTCCTGGGGCATCGGCGTGCTCGCCGCCGTTGTCCTGCTCATCACCGTCGCACTCGTCTTCGTCATCACCCGGCTCTTCCGGAAGGTCGAGCAGGGGAAGGCCCTGATCATCTCCAAGACCAAGAAGGTCGACGTCACCTTCACCGGTGCGGTGGTCCTCCCGGTGCTGCACAAGGCCGAGACCATGGACATCTCGGTGAAGACCATCGAGATCCGCCGTACCGGGCGCGAGGGCCTGATCTGCCAGGACAACATCCGCGCCGACATCCACATCACGTTCTTCGTCCGCGTCAACAAGACCGTCGAGGACGTCATCAAGGTCGCGCAGGCCATCGGCACGGAGCGTGCGAGCGACAAGGCCGCCATCCAGGAGTTCTTCGCCGCGAAGTTCTCCGAAGCGCTCAAGACCGTCGGCAAGCAGCTCGACTTCGTCGACCTGTACACCAAGCGTGAGGAGTTCCGGGACCGGATCATCCGGGTCATCGGAACCGACCTGAACGGCTACCACCTCGACGACGCCGCGATCGACTTCCTCGAGCAGACGCCGATGGCGCAGCTCGACGGCGCCAACATCCTGGACGCGCAGGGCATCCGGAAGATCACCGAACTGACGGCGATCGAGCACGTGCGGACCAACGAGTTCCAGCGCACCGAGCAGAAGGAGATCACCCGGCAGGACGTCGACGCCCGCGAGACCATCCTGGAGCTGGAGCGCCGGCAGGCCGAGGCGGAGATCAAGCAGCGCCGCGAGGTGGAGACCCTGCGGGCCCGGGAGGAGTCTGCCACCGCCCGGGTGCAGGAGGAGGAGCGGCTCGGTTCGCAGAGCGCCTTCATCCGTACCGAGGAGCAGCTCGGCATCCAGCGGGAGAACCAGGCGCGCGAGGTCGCCGTCGCGCAGAAGAACCGTGAGCGGGTCATCGCGGTGGAGAACGAGCGCATCGAGAAGGACCGGATGCTGGAGGTCATAGGGCGCGAGCGGGAGACCGAGCTGAACCGGATCGCCGCCACGAAGGAGGTCGAGGCCGAGCGCCGTGAGGTCGCGGACGTGATCCGGGAGCGGATCGCGGTCGACCGTACGGTCGCCGAGCAGGAGGAGTCGATCCTGACCCTGCGGTCCGTCGAGGAGTCGGAGCGCACCCGCAGGTCCGTGATCATCGCGGCCGAGGCGGAGGCCCAGGAGAAGCTGGTCAAGGACATCAAGGCGGCGGAGGCCGCGGAGGCGGCCGCGGTCCACCTGGCGGCCGAACAGCTGACGCTCGCGGACGCCCGGCTGAAGACGGCCGACCTCGACGCGCAGGCGAAGCTGCGGCTGGCGCAGGGGATCCAGGCCGAGTCCGCCGCGGCGGGGCTGGCGGAGGTACGGGTCCGGGACGCGGAGGCCGAGGTCACCGAGAAGTCCGGCCGCGCGGAGGCACAGGCGACCGAGGCCCGGCTCAAGGCCGAGGCGGAGGGCACGCGGCTCAAGGCGCTGGCGGCCGCCGAGGGCACGCGGGCGCAGGCGACCGCGGACGCGGCGGTGATCGGCGAGCGGCTGAAGGCCGAGGCGGCGGGACTCACGGAGAAGGCGGCGGCGATGGCCGCGCTCGACGAGGCGTCGCGCGGGCACGAGGAGTACCGCCTGCGGCTGGCCGCGGAGAAGGAGATCCGCCTCGCGGAGTTCGACGTGCGGCGGCAGGTGGCCGAGGCGCAGGCGACGATCCTGGCGACGGGGCTGGAGAACGCGGACATCGACATCGTCGGCGGGGACTCGGTCTTCTTCGACCGGCTGGTCTCGTCGATCTCGCTGGGCCGGAGCGTGGACGGGTTCGTCGACAACTCCAGGACGGCGCAGGCCCTCGCGGGGCCGTGGCTGGACGGCAGCGGGTCCTTCACGGACGACCTGACCCGGGTGCTGGGGTCCGTCACCTCGGGGGACGTCCAGAGTCTGACGGTGTCCGCATTGCTGACGCGGCTGATGCGGGGGACGTCGGGGGCGGCCTCCGGGCAGGTGCGGCAGTTGCTGGCCGCGGCGGAGGAGCTGGGGCTGGCGGGGATGACGGTGTCGTCCTCGACGGAGGGCGGCGGTACGGCGGTCGCGGCCGAACCGTCGAGGAACGGGGCCGCGCCGGCGGGGGTGGCGTAGCCGCACCGGACCCGCCCGGGGAGTGCCGCCGGGCGGGCCCGCCCCGGGCGTGGGGGTCCGCCCCGGCGGCGTGAGAGCTCCGCCGCGCCCGGGACCCCGGCCGAAGACATGAGTGATATTTCCGTAGGGAGCCGTACGCATGGACCGTGACGCCACACCCACCGATGGCGGTGCCTACGAGGTGCTCCGGCGGCGGCTCGGCGCGCAGGCCGATGAGCTCGTCCGGCGGGCCGAGGCGCTGAACGCGCGCCGGACCGAGGAGTTCGGGTCGACCGGACTGCGGCTCCTGGCCACCGAGCAGGTGCACACCGAGCGCGCCTCGCTGGCCCGGGACCTGGTGGCGGTCGGGGACCGGCTGCTGTTCGGCTTCGAGCGGGGCCCCGGGGCCGGCGGCGAGGCCGGGGTCGGTGACGTCCTCGTCCTCCGGGAGCCGGGACTGGAAGAGGTGGCGGGCGAAGGACCACTGGCGGACGAGGCGTTCGTACGGGAGTTCGCCGGCCTGCACCGCTACTTCCGCGACGCCCGGCTGCTGCGTCTGCGCAGGGTCAACGGCCGGCTGATCGCCGTGTTCCGTACCGGTGAGAGCGCCGAGGACGTCCGTGTCCTGCGGTGGGCCCTGGGACCGGACGGGACGCCCGGGGAGTTCCTGGACGCGCGGGGTGACCGGGACCACGTCTTCCCGCCCTCGCACGACTTCGACTGGACCCCCGCGGGCCGGGACGCGCACCGGCCCGGCCGGCACCCGCACATCGCCGTGGCCGACGGCGCGCTCTTCGTCGACACCCTGGGCGGCACGCTCACCGTCAAGACCGAGGACGACACCGGGACACCCGACGGGATCTACGAGGAGCCCGTCGACGAGCCCTTGCAGTCCCTGGCGGACGCCGACGTCGAGTACGCCCGGGCCGGGCCGCTGATCCTGCTGAGGGTGCGCCCGTACAAGGAGGAGGCCTGGCGCCATCTGGTCCACAACACGCTGCTCGGCCGCGTCCGGCGGCTGGACGCGATCGGGCCGTCGTGCCACCGGCTCCCCGAGGACCAGGGGATCATCTTCCCCGGCGGCTACTACCTCACGACCGGCGCGGCCAAGACCTTCGACACCGCCGAGGAGCTCACCGACCCGGTCTTCGAGGGCGCGGTCCGCTCGCCCAACGGCGAGGACGTGCTGTACGTCTTCCGGTCCCGTGACGAGAGCCGCACCCTGCTCCTGCCGTACAACCTGATCCGCCAGGAGGTCGCGACCCCGCTGCTCGGCCGGGGGCACGCGCTCCTGGACGACGGCACCCTCGTCCTGCTGAGGGGCGGCGAGGACGGGCCGGCGCGTGTGCACCCGCTCCAGCGCTGGCAGACCCCGTACGTCTCCGACACCTACGCCGCGTCGAGCCCCGCCGGCACGGGCCCGCTCGCCCGGACCGGCAACGCCGACCTGGTGCGCGGGATCTCCGACTGCCTCGCCCTGGCGCACGGCGTACGCGACATGACGCCGACCGCCGCCGTGTACGCCCGGCTCGTCGGCGACTGCGCCCGGGCGAGCGACCGCTACCACTGGCTCGCCGATCCCGGTCTGGGCCTGCTCGCCGAGCCCTTGGACGAGATCGGCCGGACCGCGCGGCAGGTGCTCGCGGAGTTCGAGACGGTGCAGGAGCTGACCCGGCAGGCCGCCGAGGCACTCGACGGGACGGCCGGCCGGCTCACCGCCCTGGTGCGCCGCATCCGGGGCGAGGCCCCGCGCTCCGCCGCCGCCTGGGTCGACCAGCTCACCGAACTTCGCTGCATCCACGGCCACTTGGCGACACTCGCCGAGATGCGGTACGCGGACACCGGGCGGATCGCCGAGCTGTCGGCCGAGGCCGAGGACGATCTGGCGTCGGCAGCCCGGCGGGCCGTGTCCTTCCTCGCCCGCGAGGACGCCTTCACCGGCCACCACGAGGAGCTCGCCGCCCTCACCGGGGCCGCCGAGGCGCTGACCGCCGTCGCGGGTGCCTCGGAGGTGGGCGACCGGCTGACGGAGATCACCGACGGACTGACGACCGTCACGGACGTGGTGACGGGGCTCGACATCGGGGACGCCACCGTCCGTACGTCGATCCTGGAGCGGATCGCCGGGGTGCTGGGCGACGCCAACCGGGCCCGCGCCACCCTCGACGCCCGCCGTCGGGAGCTGCTGTCCCAGGAGGGCAGGGCCGAGTTCGCCGCCGAGTTCGCGCTGCTCGGGCAGGCCGTCACGGGGGCGCTGGCCGCCGCCGACTCCCCCGGGGCCTGCGACGAGCAGCTGGCGCGGCTGCTGCTCCGGCTGGAGAACCTGGAGTCCCGGTTCGCGGAGTCCGACGACTTCCTCGGCCGGCTGTCCGAGCGCAGGACCGAGGTCCACGAGGCCTTCTCGGTCCGCCGCCAGACCCTTCAGGACGCCCGCGCCCGGCGGGCCGAGCGGCTCGCGGACTCGGCCTCCCGGGTGCTGGAGACGGTCACCCGGCGCCTCGCCGCGCTGCAGGACCTGGACGCCGTCCACACGTACTTCGCGTCCGACCCGATGGTCGCCAAGGTCCGGCGCACCGCCGAAGAGCTGCGCGGGCTGGGCGACCCGGTGCGCGCGGAGGAGCTCGACGGGCGGCTGAAGGCCGCCCGCCAGGAGGCCGGCCGTGCGCTGCGGGACCGGGGCGAGCTGTACACGGACGGCGGCACGGTGCTCAGGCTGGGCCGGCACCGCTTCGCGGTGAACACCCAGCCCTTCGACCTGACCCTGGTCCCCCATGCGGACGGGCTCGCCTTCGCGCTGACGGGCACCGACTACCGGGCCCCCGTCGCCGACCCGGAGTTCGTGGCGACCCGTCCGTACTGGGACCGGCTGCTGCCCTCGGAGTCGCCAGAGGTCTACCGCGCCGAGCACCTGGCCGCCCGGCTGCTGGACGAGCACGGCGCCGACGCCCTGGCCGGCGTGCGGGACCTGGCCGCGCTCGTGCGGGAGGCGGCAGCGGCGGCGTACGACGAGGGGCATCAGCGGGGCGTCCACGACGAGGACGCCACCGCGATCCTGACTGCTCTGCTGGAGCTGCACGCCGGAGCCGGGCTGCTGCGGTACGAACCCGCCGTGCGCGCCGCCGCGCAGCTGTTCTGGGCACACGAGGCCGACGAGGCCCTGCGCGCCTCCTGGACGCGCCGGGCCGGTTCGCTGGCGCGGGCCCGCGACACCTTCGGGCTCGCCCCGGCGATCGACGCCCTCCAGGAGGAGTGGGCGGCCGTGATGGGCGCGGGGGAGACGGCCGCCGCGTACCTCTTCGAGGAGCTGACGAGCGGCCCCGCCGGGTTCGTCACGAACTCAGCCACCCGCACGTTCCTGGAGAAGTTCCGCCGGGCCGAAGGGACTTCGGCGTACGACGACGACCTGGCCGCGCTCCACGACGACCTCCCCTCCCGGCGTCAGCTCGTCGAGGGCTGGCTCGGCCCGTACGCCGCCGCGAGCGGCGGCGAGGCGGACGCCGGGGACCTGGCGGAGGCCGCGGCCGTGGAGCTGTGCCCGGATCTGGAACGGTACGACTGCGACGCCCCGCTCACCGCGACCGTGCACGGGCTGCTCGGCGACCACCCCCGTGTGGACCGGGGGACGATGACCGTCCGGCTGGACGAACTCCTCGCCCGTACCACCGCCTTCCGGGCCGTCGACGTGCCCGGGTTCCGCGCCTACCAGCGGCTGCGCACCACGCTCGTCGACTCCGAGCGGGCCCGGCTGCGGCTGGACGACCACCGGCCGCGCGTGATGTCGGCGTTCGTCCGCAACCGGCTGCTGGACGAGGTGTACCTGCCGCTGATCGGGGACAGCCTCGCCAAGCAGCTCGGCACCGCCGACGCGGACCGGCGCACCGACTCGCAGGGGCTGCTGCTGCTCGTCTCCCCGCCCGGCTACGGCAAGACGACGCTCATGGAGTACGTCGCCGACCGGCTCGGCATGGTCCTCGTGAAGGTCAGCGGCCCCGGCCTCGGCCACGACGTGACCTCGCTGGACCCGGCGCAGGCGCGCGGTGCGACCGCCCGGCACGAGGTCGAGAAGATCAACTTCGCGCTGGAGTCGGGCAACAACACCCTGCTCTACCTCGACGACATCCAGCACACCTCGCCGGAGCTGCTCCAGAAGTTCATCCCGCTCTGTGACGCCACCCGCCGCGTCGAGGGGGTGAGGGACGGCGAGCCGCGCAGCTACGACCTGCGGGGCAAGCGGTTCGCGGTGGTCATGGCGGGCAACCCGTACACCGGGTCCGGGGACCGGTTCAGGATTCCGGACATGCTCGCCAACCGGGCCGACGTATGGAATCTCGGCGAGGTGCTGAGCGGAAGGGAGGACGTCTTCGCGCTGAGCTTCGTGGAGAACGCCCTGACCGCCAACCCGGTCCTCGCCCCGCTCGCGGGGCGCTCCCGCGCCGACCTCGCGCTGCTCGTGCGCATGGCGTCCGCCACGGACGCCGCGGCCCACGCCGGCCGGCTGGAGCACGCGTACGCGCCGGCCGAGCTGGACCGGATCGTGTCGGTGCTGCGTCATCTGCTCACCGCCCGGGAGACGGTCCTCGCGGTGAACGCGGCGTACATCGCGTCGGCGGCGCGGACCGACGCGACACGCACCGAGCCGCCGTTCCGGCTCCAGGGCTCCTACCGCAACATGAACAGGATCGCCGAACGGATCGTGCCCGTGATGAACGACGCCGAGCTGTCCGCCGTCGTCGACGACCACTACGCGGGCGAGGCCCAGACGCTCACCACCGGCGCCGAGTCGAACCTGCTGGAGCTGGCGGCCCTCCGGGGCACCCTCACCCCCGCCCAGGCGGAGCGCAGGTCGGCGATCGCCTCCGCCTATGTGCGTACGCGGGCACTCGGCGGCCCGGACGGCGACCCGGCCTCCCGCGCGGTCGGTGCGCTGGGGCTGCTCGCGGACCGGATCGCGGCGGTCGAGGCGGCCATCGAGCGCGCGGTGGGGCCCCGACGGCCGGACGCGGGCCCACGCCCCCGTCACGCGATGATCACCGACACGCCCGACTGAACCTGAGGGAGCAAGGCATGCTGGGTCATGTGTCCTCACTTCCGCAACAGCCCCAACGCCCCCCGAGCAGCGGCCACATGGTGGTCTGCGGGGACGACACTCTCGGCCGCCGGCTCGCCGTGGAGCTGCGCTACGTGTACGGGGAGCGGGTCACGCTCCTCGTCCCGCCGGGCCGGGAGCCCAGCAGACCGGACGTGCCCCTGACCCAACGGGCCCGGGCCGGCGCCCTGTTCGGGCGGATGTCCGCCGCGATGAACCGCAACGGGGCGGGCGGCGCGAACGGGAACGGCGACACGAACGCCGGGGTCGAGGCCGTCCGCATCATGGAGGCGCACGAGCCCTCCGACGACGTGCTGGAAGAGGCGGGCGTCGACCGGGCCGCCGCGCTCGCGCTCGTCTACGACGACGACGAGCTCAACATCCGCGCCGCCCTGACGGCCCGCCGGCTCAATCCGCGCCTGCGTCTCGTCATCCGGCTCTACAACCGCAAGCTGGGCCAGCACCTGGAGACACTGCTCGACCAGGCGGCCGCCGTCTCCATGCCCGGACTCGACCCGGCGGCGCTGGACGCCTCCACCACCGTCCTGTCCGACGCCGACACCGCGGCTCCCGCCCTGGCGGCCACCGCGCTGACCGGCAGCAGCAAGGTCATCCAGGCCGAGGGCCTGCTCCTGCGCGCCGTGGAACGCACCCCGCCCCGCCCGGGCGAGCTCGCCGACCCCGGGCTGTGCACGCTGGCGCTCCTCTCCTCGACCAGCCAGGACCCGGCCGGCAGCGAGGGCTCCGACAGCAGCGGTGAGGAGGGCCCCCAGCTGCTGCCCGACCTGGCGACGGTGAACGCCGCCACGGGCCGGGGCACGGTCGTCCTGGAGGCCATCAGCCAGGCGGGGCCCGACCGGGCGCCCGCCCGCATGGGAGGCCGGGGCGCTCCGCTCGGCCAGGTCTTCTCCCGGCGGCTGCGCTGGTCGGCGCTGGGCGTCGCGGCTGCCGTCGTCGGCCTGGCCGTCGCCTCGGTGATCACCACGGGCGACAGCCCGCTGCACGCCGCCTATCTGACCCTGCTCGACCTGCTCGCGATGGGCGACCCCGCGGTCGAGGACACCGACTCGGACTCCCGCCAGGTCATACAGCTGCTCTCCGGCATGGCCGGGCTCCTGCTGCTGCCCCTGCTGGTCGCCGCCGTCCTGGAGGCGTTCGGGACGCTGCGCACGGCGTCCTCCCTGCGCCGCCCCCCGCGCGGTCTGTCGGGCCATGTGGTCCTGCTGGGGCTGGGCAAGATCGGCACGAGGGTCCTGGTGCGCCTGCGCGAGCTGGACATCCCGGTGGTGGTCGTCGAGGAGGACCCGGAGGCGCGGGGCATCCCGCTGGCCCGCAGCCTGCACGTCCCGACGGTCCTCGGGGACGTGACCCAGGAGGGCGTCCTGGAGGCGGCGAAGATCCGCCGGGCCCGCGCGCTGCTCGCCCTGACCAGCGTCGACACGACGAACCTCGAAGCCGCGCTGTACGCCCGCTCGGTGAAGCCGGGCCTGCGGGTGGCGCTGCGCCTGTACGACGACGAGTTCGCCACCGCCGTCTACCGCACCCTGCGCACCGCCCACCCGGGGGCCCTGACCCGCTCCCGCTCCGTGTCGCACCTGGCCGCACCGGCGTTCGCGGTCGCCATGATGGGCCGGCAGATCCTGGGCGCGGTTCCGGTGGAGCGCAAGGTCATGCTCTTCGCCGCCCTGGAGGTGGCGGGAAATCCCCATCTGGAGGGCCGGACCGTCGACCAGGCGTTCCGGGCGGGCGCCTGGCGGGTCCTGGCCCTGGACGCCACCCCGCCGGCCGACCGTCTCCCGGACCTGGCGGCCGTACCGCCGTACGACCCCCTCGACCCGCCGGGCCCGGGGGACCCGGACCGGCCCTCCGGGCTGGTCTGGGACCTGCACCCGGGCTATGTGCTGCGGCCGGAGGACCGGGTCGTGATCGCCGCGACCCGGCGCGGTCTGGCAGAGATGCTGCGCGGGCAGCGCTCGGCGGTGCGCCGGTGAGGCCCGAAGGAGGTCCTCAGCCGATGAGGGTCTCCTTCGGGCGGACCACGCAGAACTCGTTCCCTTCGGGATCGGCGAGCACGGTCCACGACTCGTCGCCGGTCTGCCCGACGTCCGCGTGACGGGCGCCGAGTCCGAGGATGCGCTCGATCTCGGCCTCCCGGTCCGCGGCGGCGGCGGTCAGATCGAGGTGCAGGCGGTTCTTGACGCCCTTGCGGTCCGTCACCGGCATGAAGCAGATACCCACCGGCGCGTTCACGTCCGGTCCGATCACGACCTCCTTCTCCCGCTCGGACAGGATGCGCCAGCGCAGGACGTCGGCCCAGAACCGGGCCAGGGCGGGCAGATCATGGGCGTCGATGACGATGTGATGCAGTGAGACAGGCATGCGGGCCGGTGTGCCCAGGGACCCGCCGCCGGGCTAACGGATCGTCCCCATGGCGTCCCGCACCTCCTGAAGCGTCTCCTCGGCCACGGCGTTCGCCCGCTCGTTGCCGGCGCGCAGCACGTCCCGTACGTACCCCATGTCCCGGGCGTACTCCGCCCGGCGGGCGCGGATCGGGGCCATGCGGGTGTTGACGGCCTCCGTCACGGTCCGCTTGAGACCGGCCGCGCCGCCGTTCCCGATCTCCTCGGCGACCTCGTGCGGGTCGCGGCCGAGGCAGAGCGCGGCCAGCAGCACCAGGCTCGACACCCCGGGCCGCAGCTCGGGGTCGTAGGTGATGTGCCGGTCGGCGTCGGTGGTGGCTCCCTTGATCAGCCGGGCGGTCTCGTCGGCGTCGGCACCCAGGGCGATGGAGTTGCCCCTGCTCTTGCTCATCTTGGTGGCGTCGGTGCCGAGCAGCAGGGGCGCGGCGGAGAGCAGAGCGTCGGGTTCGGGGAAGACCTGTCCGTACCGCTCGTTGAAGCGGCGGGCGACGGTGCGGGTGATCTCCAGGTGCGGCAGCTGGTCCATGCCGACGGGGACGAGGTTGCCCTTGCAGAACAGGATGTCGGCGGCCTGGTGCACCGGATAGGTGTACATGAGGCCGCTGACGGCGGACTGCCTGGAGTGCGCGATCTCGTCCTTCACGGTGGGGTTGCGCCCGAGTTCGGCGACGGAGACGAGGGACAGGAAGGGCAGCATCAGCTGGTTGAGGGCGGGGACCGCGCTGTGGTTGAAGACGGTCGTGCGGGCCGGGTCGATCCCGATGGCGAGATGGTCCAGGAGCAGCCCCTCCACGTGCTCGGTGAGCCGCTCGGCGACGTCACGGTCGGTGAGGACCTGGTAGTCGGCGATGAGCACGAAGACCTCGATGCCGAGGTCCTGGAGCCGGACCCGGTTGTGGAGAGTGCCGAAGTAGTGCCCGAGGTGCAGGGCTCCGGTGGGCCGGTCGCCGGTGAGGACGCGGAAGCGGCCGGGGTCCAGGGCGAGCTGCTGTTCCAGCTCGGCGCTGCGGCGCGCGGCGGGGCTGACGGCAGGGTCGGTGGTCATGGTCACGGGGGTCTCCTCGCTGGTGGTGTACGCGTGGAGGACGGCCCGCCGCAGGGCACCGGGGCAGCGAAAAGGGCCGTCCGAAGATCGAACGGCCCTGGTTCCGCGCGGAGAAGGTGGCCGCTCCTAGGAGGAGCGCCACCAGTTCCGGCACGGTACGGAGGTCATGGGCCGAGTGTAGCGCGCACCGGCCCCCGCGACGCGGACCGTTTTCCCGCCGGCCGGGTGTCGCGGAGAGGGCCGGAATAGAGAGAGGGGGTGCCCCGTTGTAGGGTGTGTTCACATAGTTCAAGGTTCAACAACTTCCGCTCAACACCTTTGGAGGCGGGCGCCATGCAGTTCGGGATCTTCACCGTCGGGGATGTCACCACCGACCCCACGACCGGTACGACACCGAGCGAGAACGAGCGGATCAAGGCGACCCTCGCGATCGCGCTCAAGGCCGAGGAAGTGGGCCTGGACGTCTTCGCGACCGGCGAGCACCACAACCCGCCGTTCGTCCCGTCCTCCCCGACGACCACGCTCGGCTACATCGCCGCCCGCACCGAGAAGCTGATCCTCTCCACCTCGACCACGCTGATCACCACCAACGACCCGGTGAAGATCGCCGAGGACTACGCCACGCTCCAGCACCTGGCCGACGGCCGCGTCGACCTGATGATGGGCCGGGGCAACACCGGGCCGGTCTACCCCTGGTTCGGCAAGGACATCCGTCAGGGCATCCCGCTCGCGATCGAGAACTACGCGCTGCTGCACAAGCTGTGGCGCGAGGACGTCGTCGACTGGGAGGGGAAGTTCCGCACCCCGCTTCAGTCCTTCACCGCGACCCCGCGCCCGCTGGACGGCGTCCCGCCGTTCGTCTGGCACGGCTCGATCCGCTCCCCGGAGATCGCCGAGCAGGCCGCGTACTACGGCGACGGCTTCTTCCACAACAACATCTTCTGGCCGATGGAGCACACCAGGAAGATGGTCGACCTCTACCGCAAGCGCTACGCCCACTACGGGCACGGCACCGCCGAGCAGGCGATCGTGGGCCTCGGCGGCCAGGTCTTCATGCGGAAGAACTCGCAGGACGCGGTACGGGAGTTCCGCCCGTACTTCGACAACGCGCCGGTCTACGGGCACGGGCCCTCCCTGGAGGACTTCACCCAGCAGACCCCGCTGACCGTCGGCTCCCCGCAGGAGGTCATCGAGCGGACCCTCTCCTTCCGTGAGGACGTCGGCGACTACCAGCGCCAGCTCTTCCTGATGGACCACGCGGGTCTGCCGCTGAAGACGGTCCTGGAGCAGCTCGACATCCTGGGCGAGGAGGTCGTGCCCGTGCTGCGCAAGGAGTTCGCCCGCCTGCGCCCGGCCGGAGTGCCGGACGCCCCCGTCCACCCCGCCGTCGCCGCCGCCCGCGCCGCCGCCGGGGACCCGAAGGAGCTCCGATGACCGCGCTCGCCACCACTCCCCTGAAGATCGTCGCCGTCGCGGCGGGGCTCAGCAGCCCCTCCTCCACCCGGCTGCTGGCCGACCGGCTCGCCGAGGCCGCGCGTGAACGGCTCGCGTCCGGCCAGGACCGCCACGTCGAGGTCCAGGTCGTCGAGCTGCGCGACCTCGCCGTCGACATCGCCAACCACCTGGTCACCGGCTTCCCGCCAGCCGGCCTGAAGAAGGCGATCGACGCGGTGACCGGGGCTGACGGGCTGATCGCCGTGACGCCCGTCTTCACCGCCTCGTACAGCGGGCTGTTCAAGTCCTTCTTCGACCTGATCGACAACACCGCGCTGACCGGCAAGCCCGTCGTCATCGCGGCGACCGGCGGAACGCCCCGGCACTCGCTGGTGCTGGAGCACGCGATGCGGCCGCTCTTCGCCTATCTGCGGGCCGTCGTCCTGCCGACCTCCGTGTACGCGGCGTCGGAGGACTGGGGCTCGAACGGCGACGAGTACACCGAGGGCCTGCCCTCCCGGATCCGGCGGGCGGGAGGCGAGCTCGCCTCCGCCGTAACCGGGCGGACCGTCTCCGGCGCCTCCCGGGCCCTCACCCTCGACGACGGCGAGGACGCGGTCGTCCCGTTCGAGGAGCAGCTCGCCGGCCTGCGGGTCGGCTGAACACCCGGCATCGGGGGTCGTCGGGCCCCCGATGCCCGCCTTGACTACAGTTGATCCCTGTATGCCGCAAATGTTGAAAACAATGGAGGCAGACATGGGCAGGATCGTCGTGGGCGTGGACGGATCGGACGCCTCGATCAAGGCGCTCCGCTGGGCCGTGCGCCAGGCCGAGCTGACCGGCGACACCGTCGAGGCGGTCAACAGCTGGGAGTACCCCGCGACCAGCTGGGCGTCCATGATGCCGGGCATGCCGGAGGACTTCGACCCGCAGGAGGCGGCGACCGTGGCGCTCACCGAGGCGCTGGAGGAGGCCCTCGGCGCCGAGGGAGCGGCGGCGGTCGAGAAGATCGTCGTGATCGGCAACCCCGCCCAGACCCTGCTGGACCGCGCCAGGGGAGCGAACCTGCTGGTCGTGGGCGCCCGTGGCTACACCGGCTTCAAGGCGACCCTGCTCGGCTCGGTCAGCCTCCATGTCACCCAGCACGCCGACTGCCCGGTCACCGTCGTCCGCGACTGAGCGAACACGCTGAAGGGCGGGCATCCGGCACACCGGATGCCCGCCCTTCCGTGGCGCGTCAGCCCTGAGCGTTGATGTGGCTGATCACCCGGTCGAACTCCTCAGTGGGCGAGAAGTCCACGAATTCGCAGTCCTCCAACGCCTCGGGGACGTGCCCGGGCGGCCAGTAGAACGCCTGGCCCTCCTCGTAGACCTCGTACGCCTCCGGGCCCGCGCCGGTCCGCAGCCTCAGCCGCCCCTTCAGGAGGTAGCCCCAGTGCGGGCAGGGGCACATGTCGTCGGGGAGCCCCTTGAGCGCCGGGCCCATGTCCGCGCCCTTGACCAGCCGGATCAGGGCGACGCTCAGGTCACCGCCGATCTCCGTCCTGCGCAGCTCCGCCTCGTCGGTCCGGATCGCGACGGGCGTCTCGTTCCATGTCGTCGCCGTCATGGCTCCTCCAGAGCCGGTGTCCGTCCCCCTTCCAGTCTGGGCCCGGCCCCGGCGGGACGCGATGTCAGAGGGCGACGACGCCGGCCACGACGCAGGACACGCTGTGGGGCTTCCCCCACCGGGAAGGTCAAGCTCCGGTCCGCCGCCGTCACTTCCGGTTGTAGAGCCGCATCGTCACCGCGCCGAAGACCACCACGAACAGCGCCGACCAGCCCAGCGACCAGGCGATGTCCGTCGCCGGCCAGTTGCCGGCCATCAGCTCCCTCACGGCGGCCGCGAGATGCGTCACCGGGCTGTTGTTCACGAACGCCTGCAGCCAGCCGGGCATGGTCCTGGGGTCGACGAAGACGTTGCTCAGGAACGTCAGCGGGAAGATCACCATCATGCTGACGCCCATCACCGACTTCTCGGTGCGCAGCATCAGGCCGAACATCGTCCAGATCCAGGAGAAGGCGAACGAGAAGACCAGCAGGAGCGTGACGCCCGCCAGCACGCCCAGGATTCCGCCGTCCGGCCGGTAGCCGATGACGATGCCGACGACGAGCATGACGGCCGAGGCCAGGAGGTAGCGCACGACGTCGCCGAGGAGGTAGCCGACCATGGGGGCCGGCCGCCAGATCGACAGGGTGCGGAAGCGGTCGAAGACCCCTTTCGCGATGTCGGTGTTGATCGCGACGCCCGTGTACATCGTGATCATCACGACGCTCATGACGAGGATCCCGGGCAGGAGGAACTGGATGTAGCCCTCGGTGGAGCCGGCCAGCGCCCCGCCGAAGAGATACGTGAACATCAGGACCATCATGATCGGGAAGACCGTCACGTCGAACAGCTGCTCGGGCACATGCTTGATCTTCAGCATGGCCCGCCATCCGAAGGTCAGCGACGCCGACAGCGCGCTGGGCCGGTGCGGCCGTTCCTGGCCGACCAGCAGGGAGGCCAGGGTCTTCGCGTCCGGTGCGGTGAGTTCGGCGTCGTCGCGTTCGGCCGTGGTGGGCGCGGTGCTCATGCCGCTACCCCCTTCTTGTCCGTGAGCGCGAGGAAGACCTCGTCGAGGCTGGGCTGTCCCAGCGAGAAGTTGTCCACGTGGATGCCGCGCCGGGCCAGCTCCGCCAGTGCCCGGGCGGCCTGCTCGGCCGCCCCCTTGTCGGTGCCGTGGCCCCCGACCGTGGCGGTCAGCGCCACCGGGTCGTGGTCCAGCTGCACCGTCGCCTCGAGCGCGATCGCCAGCACGCGCTCGGCCTCGGGGCGCTGCCCGGGGTCGCGCAGACGCAGATGGACGGACCCGGCGCCGACGGACGCCTTGAGCTCACCCTTCGTACCCTCGGCGATCACCTTGCCGTGGTCGATCACGGCGATGCGGGAGGCCAGATGGTCGGCCTCGTCGAGGTACTGGGTGGTCAGCATGACCGTCGTGCCCTGCGCGACGACGGCCCGCACGATGTCCCACACCTGGTTACGGCTGCGCGGGTCGAGCCCGGTCGTCGGCTCGTCGAGGAAGAGCAGCTCCGGTGTGTTCAGGATGGACGCGGCGATGTCGATCCGGCGCCGCATCCCGCCGGAGTA
Source organism: Streptomyces sp. QL37 (assembly GCF_002941025.1). Classification (NCBI taxonomy): domain Bacteria; kingdom Bacillati; phylum Actinomycetota; class Actinomycetes; order Kitasatosporales; family Streptomycetaceae; genus Streptomyces; species Streptomyces sp. QL37. The sequence goes on from NZ_PTJS01000001.1 coordinate 4,141,732, forward strand.
GTTCTTCACCTGCTTGCCGGCCGCCTCGCTCAGTCCGAAGGCCTCCAGCAGCTGCGCGGCCCGGGTCCTGGCGGCGGGCCTGGAGTGGCCGAGGAGCCTGGCCAGCAGCACCAGGTTCTCCGTACCGGTCAGGTCCTCGTCGACCGAGGCGTACTGCCCGGTGAGACTGACCCGGCTGCGGACCGTGTCGGCGTCCTTCACGACGTCGTGCCCGAAGACCCGGGCCCGGCCCGCGTCCGGTCGCAACAGCGTCGCCAGCATCCTCACGGTGGTGGTCTTCCCGGCCCCGTTGGGGCCCAGCACTCCGTAGACCGTGCCCGAGGGCACGGCGAGATCGACGCCGTCCACCGCGCGGTTGTCACCGAAGACCTTCACCAGCCCCGTGGTCTCGATGGCCAGTTCAGTGCTCATGGTCCCTTCCCTGTCGGCTCTGTCGAGGGCGGATACGGGCCAACGATGGCACGGTGCACGCCGGTGGCGGGGCGGATCGGACGGAACGGGACGGGCGCGGCGACCGGATCGGATCCGGCCACCGCGCCCCTTCCTCCGGAAGGACGGCCGGTCACTCCTCGCGCGTGTAGTAGGCGTAGAACATCGTGCCGAACGTCCCCGCGGCCACCACCAGGCCTATGAAGCCCGACATCAGCACGCTCTTGCCGTTCAGGCTGGAGAGGAAGCCGACCGCGCCCCCGGCCAGCACGCCGAAGGCCGCTGCCCGCAGCTCACGCGGCAGGGCCCACCGGACCCGTGCGAGTGCGTAGCAGAGCGCGGCGAAGACCGCCCCGGAGACGACCCCGAGCCAGATCTGTCCGCCGGTGGTCGCTCCACCGTCCCGATTGATGAAGAAGGCCCAGAACCCGAGGATCACTCCCAGTGCCAGGGGCACCGCCCAGGCGAGCGCGGTGTGCCGGTGCTCCTGCCGGGCCGGGGCGGGGGCGCGGGCCTGCGTCCGCCGGCGCGTCGGCATCGTCGCGTGTGTGGCCATGGCGCACAGCTCCTTCCGTCGCCCCCGTCCCTCCAGCGCACACCCGGCCGGGCCGCCCGGCAACTCGAATGGCCCACGGCCCGGGGGCGCCCCGCCGCCGCAGGGGATTGGCTGGTGCCTGTGCGGAACTGTCTCTCAGCGGCCCTCTCGGCGGTGCTGCTCGTCGTACTGGCCGTGCTGGTACCGGTGAGCGCGCTCTCGGCGTGGGTCGATCTGGAGCTCGACGACACCGGCCGCTATCTCGCCGCCGTCTCGCCGCTGGCCTCCGACGCCGAAGTGCGGGACACCGTCGCCACGCTGGTCACGGACGAGGCCATGAAGAACATCGACGTCGGCCCGCTCCAGGACACCGTCGAGCAGTTCCTGCACGAGTCCGCCCTGTCGTTCACCACGACCGAGGCGTTCCGGCGGGCGTGGGAGAGCGCGAACCGGACGGCGCACCAGGCCGTGACCGCCTCGCTGCACGGGGACGACGGGCAGGCGGTGACCATCGATCTGGCGCCGGTGATCGAGGAGGTCAAGAAGGAACTGGTCAGCAGCGGGGTGCCGTTCGCCGACCGGATCCCGGTCCGGGAGACCTCCATCACCGTGCTGTCCGCCGACCGCGCGGACGACCTGCGGTCCTCCTTCCAGTGGCTCAGGTACTGCAGCGTCTGGCCGGCCGTGGCGACGGTGGTGCTGCTCGTCCTGGTGCTCGGCCTCACGCTCGTACGAGGCGGTGTCCGCGCCGGTCTGACGGCCGCCGCCGTGGTCGGCGGCGGCCTGGTCATCGGCGCGGCCCTGCTGCGGATCGCGGTCGCCGCCGGCCGCGACCGGGTGCTCGGCCAGGTGCCCGGAACCGACCGGGGCGGGGCCGCCGCGGTGTACGACGCGCTGACCGCGTCCCTGCGGACGACGGTGTGGATCGTGCTGCTCGTGGGGGCGGTCCTGGCGGTCGGCGGCCTCGTGGGGCGGGTCATGGCGGCCCGGCGCGGGTAGGACTCCCGGCGTGAGCAGCAGCGCCACGAGGGCGGCAGCGAGGGACGGGGTCCGCCCGCGCGGGCGGGGGCGGGCAGCCGCCGGCGGGTGCGCCGCGCTCGCCCTGTCCTGCGCCACCCTGGTGCTCGGTTTCCGCGCCGCGGACGCCGACGGCCCCACGCCGGTGCCCCAGGCCCTCGCCTTCCTGCCCTGGCTGCTCGTCCCCGGTGGCGCGGGCCTCGCGCTCGCGGGCATCGCCCGGTGGCGTACGGGCATGGTCTGGGCGGCCGTGGTGCTCGCCGCCACCGGCTGGTACGCCAGGCCGTACGGCCCCGGCACCACGGGCGCACAGGGGCCCGTCCTGGCCGAGCTGCGCGTCCTGACCTCCAACGTGGAGTTCGGCGGCGCCACGGACGAGCTGATCGACGCGGTCCGGCGCGAACGGCCCGACCTCGTCTTCGTCCAGGAGTGCGATCTGCTCTGCGCCGACGCCCTCGCCGCCCGGGTCCCGCAGGCCGCGTACCCCTACCGCGAGGTCGTCCGCCTCGACGGCTCGCTCGGCTCCGCCCTGCTCAGCCGGTATCCGCTGCGGCCCGCCGATCCCGTCGCAGGGGTCATGGCGATGCCGGGTTCGGTGGCCGAGGTCGCCGGCAGGGACGTCCGGCTCCAGCTCGCGCACCCGCTGCCGCCGGTGCCGGGCAGGGTCGGGGGATGGCGGGACGAGCTCGGCCGCATCCGGGACTTCGCGGCCGGGGCCAAGGGCGGGGCGGTCCTGCTCGCGGGCGACTTCAACGCCTCCCAGGACCATGCCGCCTTCCGCGAGGTGCTCGACGCGGGCGCGCTCCACGACAGCGCGAGGATCGCCGGCAGGTCCCGCACGTACAGCTGGCCCGCCGACCGCCGTACGCCTCTGCGCACCCAGATCGACCACGTCCTGGTCAGCGACGACTTCTCCGTGCGGTCCGCCCGCTTCCTGGACCTGAGCGGCACCGACCACCGGGCCCTGCTCGTCTCACTGGCCCTCCACGACGGGTGATCCGGGGTCTCCGGCCCGACGTGCGCGGGTGCGTGGGCCGGGCGACAGTGGGTGGGAGCAGGGGGCGAGTGAGAGGTCTGCCGTATGCGAGCCATCGCCGTCAGCGCGTTCCGTGCGGAGCCCTGTCCCGTCGAGGTGCCGAAGCCCGACCCCGGGGCGGGTGAGGTGCGGGTCAAGGTCGAGTACGCGGCGCTGAACCCGCTCGACCTCCAGACCGCCGACGGCGCTGCGGACGGTGCCGGGCCGCCGGTGTTCCCGCTCGTCCTGGGCACCGACTTCGCCGGCCGGGTGGACATGATCGGCAGCGGCGACAACCGCTTCCGGGTCGGCGACCCCGTCTTCGGCCGCGCCACGGCCCCGCCCCTCGGACGCTGTGGCGCGTTCGCCGAATACGTGTGCGTCCCGCAGGACTCCCCGATCGCCCTCGTCCCGCGCGACGTGCCGCTCCAGCTCGCGGCGGCGCTGCCGTCGGCGGGGACGACCGCCGCGCAGATCCTGTCGAGCACGGCCGTGCGCAGCGGACTCAGCCTGCTGGTCGTCGGGGCGACGGGCGGCGTGGGCAGCTTCCTGACCCAGCTCGCGGCGGCCCGGGGGACTGCGGTCGTCGCCGCCGTGCGTGGCGACGAGAAGCGGCGGATGGGGGCGCTCGGCGCCACCGCCACCGTCGATACGACCATGGGCCCCGAAGCGCTGGAAGCCGCGGTGCGCGATCTGTACCCGGACGGTGTCGACGCCCTCGTCGACCTCGTCTCGGCGGACACCGGCTCGTTCGCGGCGTACACCGCGCTGGTGCGTGACGGCGGAGTCGCGGTCACCACCCGGGGCGTCCCGGCTCCGCCGGGCATCGCCTGGGCCGACTTCCGGCTCGCCCCGACCGCCGCGGTGCTGGACGAGCTGGCCTCGGCGGTGGCACGTGGGGAGCTGGACGTGCCCATCGACATGGAGCTTCCCCTGGAGAAGGCTCCGCAGGCACTCGTCCAGAACCGCGCGGGCGGGGCGCGCGGCAAGACCGTCTTCGTCATCTGACGAACACGTCCCCCAGGACACCGGACCGGGAGCTCTCATGGCCGAGCAGGACATCTTCGAGAACATCGACGGACTGATCGCCGAGGAGCGCGCCCTGCGCGCCCGCTCCACCGCGGAACTGGGCCTCTCCGCCGAGGAACGGTCACGGCTGCGCGAGGTGGAGGTCCAGCTGGACCAGTGCTGGGACCTGCTGCGGCAGCGGCGCGCGCTCAGCGAGTTCGGCGAGGACCCCGCGGAGGCGCGGGTGCGTCCCGCCGACGAGGTGGAGGGCTACCAGAGCTGAAGGGGCAGCCCTCAGGGGCCGTCCGGGCCCCGGCCCTGGAAGCCCTGGAGGCGTTCCATCTCGCGGCGGTCCCGTTTGGTCGGGCGGCCCGCGCCCCGGTCACGGACCGGGACCTGGATCGCCACCTCGCGCGGCGGCGGGGGCGGGCTGTTGTCGACGAAGCACTCACCGGCGACCGGCGGGCCCACCCGCTTCTTCACGATCTTGGAGACGACCACGATCCGGTCCCGGCCGGCGTGCCGCAGCCGCACCTCGTCGCCCGTGCGCAGGGCCTGGGCGGGCTTCGCGCGCTCGCCGTTGACCCGCACATGTCCCGCACGGCAGGCGGCAGCCGCCTGCGAGCGGGTCTTCGTCAGCCGGACCGCCCAGATCCAGGCGTCGACCCGGACGCTTCCCTCCGCCTGAGGCGCCTCACCGGAAACCATGCGTACGACTGTAATCCGGTGAGGCACCCCTGTGGGGTCAGGAGCCGAAGCCGCCGATGACCTCACCCATGTCGTAGCTGTACAGCTCCCGCTTGCAGACCCCGCACCTGCTGGGCGCGTGCTCGCTCAGCGACCACAGCTTCGGGGCGAGGCCGTCGCCCCTGCCGTGCGCGAGATACAGGTCCTCGGGGCCGAAGGAACTCTCCAGGATCTTCGGGTTGGCGACGAGCTGCGTCGTGCCGTCCACGGTCCCCGGGGCGGCCTGGAGCAGCCGGCCGTTGTCGTAGGCGTTGCTGCGGTGGAAGTACCACTTGCCGTCGTAGCGCGTGACGCCCTGGATCTTGTGCCAGAGCTCCTCGCCCCCGAAGGTCCCCGTGTCCGGCAGTCCGTACGCGAGGTCCGCCTTGGCCGTGGTGCCCGACGCGCCCTCGACGGCGGCGGTCAGCGCGGTCATCGGGTAGGTGCCGACGCGGCCGTTGCTGGAGCCGCCGTTGTTGGTGTTGCAGTACTCACCGAGGACCATGTGGTCGTCGCCGGTCCGGTCGAGCGAGATGTACGAGGCCTTCGGGCGGCCGGTGGCGTAGCACTGGTTCTCGCTGGTGCTCCCGCCGTTCTTCGCCGTGGTGAACTTCAGCGAGGCGACCTGCGGCATCACGTACCGGTAGCCGTATCCGTACCAGACGTTGTTCTGGCGGCCCACCCGCTTCTTGTCGACGACGTTGCTGACCAGGCCGTCCGGCGTCGGGTCGTGCACCGCGGAGTCGTTGTCCGGGTTGAGGTCCATGATCTTGCGGAGGTCGAAGACCCGCATGCCGTTGGCGGTGTCGGCGACGTACAGGTAGTTGCCGTACCAGACCATGCCGCCGGCGTGGATGCCGTTCTGCGCCCTGCAGGCGTCCGTCACACCGGACTCCTGCGTGCACTTGCCCTCGCTCGCGTGCAGCGCGTCGAAGGAGATGTGGTCCTTGGAGTTCAGGTAGGGCCAGGCCAGCAGCACATGGCGGTACTTCTTGGTGGCCTGGTTGAAGAAGCTGACCCGGATGCCCTTCTCGTTGCAGGCGTCGGACGCCGAGTCCTGGACGCAGTTGCTGCGGCCGGAGGCGTAGTTGCTGCGGCCCGGGTTCTGGTCGTCGTAGGCCCCCACGGCGATGGGCTCGGCGTCCGACGTGCCCCAGTCCTCGTCCTCCTGGGCGTCCGAGACGCCGGTGATGGCCTGCGGGATCCACTCGGACGAGGTGGCGTCGTCGTCCTTCCAGCAGACGCGGGGGGCCGCTGTCAGGTCGGGGCCGTAGATGGCCGCGTCGCCACAGGTGGAGTTCCAGCCCGCCTCACGGTTGGCCTGGGTCATGAGCTCGGTGAGGCCCTGCTTGGGCAGGGCGGCGTCCAGCTTGTCGACGAGCCCGGTCAGGCCTGTGCCGGTCTCCAGGGTGAAGTCGCCCGGACGGCCGGGGACCACGGCCTGCGCGTCGGCCGTAGCGGACGGCGCGGACCCCGTACCCGAACCCGCCAGGTCGTCCTGCTCCCCTTCGGGCGCGTCCTCGAAGCCGTCGTCCGGCATGCCCTCATGGCCCGGGACGGGATCGTCCGCCGCGACGGCGCGAGGGGCGCCGGCAGGGGTGGCGGCCGTGGCGCCCGTCGCCGGCACCAGCGCGGTCATCAGTGCGCCGGCTGCGACGGCACAGGCCGCGAGGCGTGATCGGCGGAATGGCTGTCCCATGTGGAGCCCTTCGTGAGTGCGCGTACTGATCAGCCGTTGTGCCTGATTCCCCATCAGGCACAACGGCCGGTCACGCTAGCAACACAGTCAGGCAGGTCGTACGCACATTTGAACGACACCCATCAGCCGTGCACCACAAGGACACAGGCCGCGGTGACGGCTCCGCTTGTGCGGAGCCGGACGGCTAGACGCCTATGTCGCTGCCGTCCTTGCGCCAGACGGCGACGACCGACGGGCGCACGATCCTGCCCGGCCCGTCCGGCCACGTGCTCGCGGGCTTCTCGACGGTGGCGGCGTCTGGCGCAAGGACGGCAGCGACATAGGCGTCTAGCCGTCCGGCTCCGCACAAGCGGAGCCGTCACCGCGGCCTGTGTCCTTGTGGTGCACGGCTGATGGGTGTCGTTCAAATGTGCGTACGACCTGCCTGACTGTGTTGCTAGCGTGACCGGCCGTTGTGCCTGATGGGGAATCAGGCACAACGGCTGATCAGTACGCGCACTCACGAAGGGCTCCACATGGGACAGCCATTCCGCCGATCACGCCTCGCGGCCTGTGCCGTCGCAGCCGGCGCACTGATGACCGCGCTGGTGCCGGCGACGGGCGCCACGGCCGCCACCCCTGCCGGCGCCCCTCGCGCCGTCGCGGCGGACGATCCCGTCCCGGGCCATGAGGGCATGCCGGACGACGGCTTCGAGGACGCGCCCGAAGGGGAGCAGGACGACCTGGCGGGTTCGGGTACGGGGTCCGCGCCGTCCGCTACGGCCGACGCGCAGGCCGTGGTCCCCGGCCGTCCGGGCGACTTCACCCTGGAGACCGGCACAGGCCGCGAGGCGTGATCGGCGGAATGGCTGTCCCATGTGGAGCCCTTCGTGAGTGCGCGTACTGATCAGCCGTTGTGCCTGATTCCCCATCAGGCACAACGGCCGGTCACGCTAGCAACACAGTCAGGCAGGTCGTACGCACATTTGAACGACACCCATCAGCCGTGCACCACAAGGACACAGGCCGCGGTGACGGCTCCGCTTGTGCGGAGCCGGACGGCTAGACGCCTATGTCGCTGCCGTCCTTGCGCCAGACGGCGACGACCGACGGGCGCACGATCCTGCCCGGCCCGTCCGGCCACGTGCTCGCGGGCTTCTCGACGGTGGCGCCGTCGATCTCACCCGGGTGCTGCACGGCGACGAGGACGCGGCGGTCCTGGATCACCGGGCCGCAGGTCTCCGCGCCGGTCGGCACGGTCAGGAACTGCTTGAGCTCGCCCCGCCGTTCGCCCTGCGTCGCGACGCCGAACAGGCCGTCGTGCGAGCCGAGCTGGGCACCGTCCGTGGAGATCCAGAGGTTGCCGTGGTCGTCGAAGGCCACGTTGTCGGGACAGGAGATCGGGCTGACCTTCTCCTTCGGGAACCCTGCGAAGTACGTCGCCGGGTCCTGCGGGTCGCCCGCGACGAGGAACAGCCGCCAGGCGAACCCGTCGCCCGCCGGGTCGTCCCAGTTCTCCGCGAGCTCCAGGATCTGGCCGTGCTTGTTGGCGTTGCGCGGGTTGGCCTCGTCGGCGCCGGCCTTGCCCGCCTTGCCACGGTCGGTGTTGTTGGTGAGCGCGACGTAGACCCGGCCGGTGCGCGGTGAGGGCTCGACGTCCTCGGGACGGTCCATCTTGGTCGCGCCGACCTTGTCACCGGCCAGACGGGTGAAGACGTACACCTCCTCAGCCGTCATGCCCGGGACGTGCGACGTGGTGCCCGTGGCGAGCGGGATCCAGACGCCGCTGCCGTCGAACTCGCCGTCGGAGGGGAGCTTGCCCGTGCCGTCGAACTCCGCGGCCGGGGAGTCCCCGGTCAGCTTGGCGACGTACAGCGTTCCCTCGTCCAGCAGGGTGAGGTTGTGCTCCCGGGCGGCCCGCGAGTTCCCCTTCTTCATCCGCTTGCTGGAGACGAACTTGTAGAAGTAGTCGAACCGTTCGTCGTCGCCCATGTAGACGACGGGGCGGCCGTCGGCGGTCAGCCGGGGCTGCGCCGCCTCGTGCTTGAACCGGCCGAGCGCGGTCCGCTTGCGGGGCGTGGAGTCGGGGTCGTACGGGTCGAGCTCGACGACCCAGCCGAAGCGGTGTGCCTCGTTGGGCTCCTGCGCCAGGTCGAAGCGCTTGTCGAACCGCTCCCACTTGCGCTCGGTGGCGGCCGTGCCGATGCCGTAGCGCTTGTCCGTGTCGCTGGAACCGTTGGCGAAGTACTGGTTGAAGTTCTCCTCGCCGTGCAACGTGGTCCCCCACGGAGTGGTGCCGCCCGCGCAGTTGTTCAAGGTGCCCAGCACCTTGCGGCCGGTGCGGTCGGCGGAGGTACGGAGCAGGGGGCTCCCGGCGGCCGGTCCCGTGACCCGGAATTCGCTGGTCGCGGTGAGGCGGCGGTTCAGCGGGTGGCGGTTGACCGGCGCGAGCTTGCCGGTGCGGTTCTCCTCCTGGACGACGACCACGGAGAGTCCGTGGGCCGCCCAGGCGATCTCGACCTGCTCACGGGTCGGGCTGGCCGGATCGTATCCACGGAACATCAGGATCTCGTCCGTGTACTCGTGGTTGGCGACCAGCACCTGACGGCCGCGCTCACCGCGCAGCGGGAGCAGGGAGAGGAAGTCGTTGTTGTAGCCGAACTGGCCGGCCTGCGCCTTCGCCGACTGCTTGTCGGGGTCGAAACGGGGTGCACCGCGCAGGATCGGCTCGCCCCAGCGGATCACGACGTTCTGGCCGTAGCCGTCGGGGATCGTGACCTTGTCGTCCGTGTTGGGCGCGACCGCCGCGAAGCGCAGGCCCCGGGCGCCCGGGGCGGTGGGCTTCGGCTTGCCGCCCGGACGGCCGGCGAGGGGCGCGGCCTCGGCACTCGGGGCCGCGGGGCCGGCGAGAGCGGCGGTTCCGGCTGCGGCGGCCACGGTCACCACGGCGGCGGCGCGCATCATCGACCGGCGTGACAGGGCACCGGCGATGATGTCGCCGGCGTACTCGTTGTCGCTGGTGTTCGGGACCTCCTGGAAGCAGGCGTCACCGCAGCGGTAGCGGCATGTCAGCGCAGAGCGCCCGCCCTGGTGCGAGCCGATGAGCGGCAGCAGATCGCGCACGTTTTCGTCCCTCCGTCTGTGTGTCACGCGTGACGGTAGGTGCGCATCCACGCCGTTCGTGGGACTGCCGGTGAACAGAGGGTGAAGTCCGGGACACCGCTGCTCTTCCCGTTGTCCTGGGCCCCGTTCAGGACTCGGTGACGACTCGGTTGGAGCTCGGTTGACGCAGGGGCGGGCCGCGCCACCGAACGGCCGGATCCGGCCGCTAACCTTACGTATCCGCCCTGGCCAGGGATCAATTCCCGCAGTACGGACATTTATCGCACCCAACTCATGCGAAAGGCCTCGCCCATGGGCATTCGGAGCTTGCTGCGCAAGGTGTTCGGCCGGACGGAGCAGGACGAGCCGACCACGGCCACCGTCCCGCCCCAGGCCGAGCGCACCCAGCCCACGGAGCCGGAGCCGGAGACCACCACTCCGGCGGCCGAGCCCGCGAAGGCCTCGGTACCGGCCCCGGCCTCCTCCTCGGACCGGTCCTCCGGTACGGGGGACGACAGCGGACAGGCGTCGGACCTGGTCGCGGCGGCCTTCGACAAGGCGGCCACGACCTCGGCGACCGCCCCTGCCTCCACGTCCGCGCCGAGGGTCCCGGCCCAGGGGTCGGACCCGGAGGCGAAGACGGCCACGGACGCCGGGAAGGACGCGGCCGAGGAGACCGCCGCGGTGACGGAGCCGGCTGCCGCCACGCCGATCACGATCGACATCGACCCGGAGCCGGAGGCGGAGCCGCTTCCCGCTGCCGAGGCGACGGGCGCCGAGGCGAAGACGGAGGCGGCCGCTGCTGCCGAGCCGGAGGCCGCGCCCGAGCCGGTCGCCGCCGAGAAGCCGGCCGAGCCGGTCGCCGAGCCCGAGCCGGTCGCCGCCGCTGCTGCCGAGCCGGAAGCCACCCCGGAGCCGTCGAAGGCCGAGCCGGTCGCCGAAGCCGAGCCCGTCGCCGAGGCCGAGCCGGTCGCCGCAGCCGCCCCGGAGCCCGTCGCCAAGGCCGAGCCGGTCGACAAGCCGGAGCCGGTCGCCGCTGCTGCCGAGCCGGAAGCCACCCCGGAGCCGCCGGTGGCCGAGCCGGTCGCCGAAACCGAGCCCGTCGCCGAGCCGGAGCCGGTCGCCGAAACCGAGCCCGTCGCCGAGCCCGAGCCGGTCGCCGCAGCCGCCCCGGAGCAGGAGGCCGCCCCGGAGCAGGAGGCCGCGCCCGCGGCCAAGGCCGCCGCCCCCGCCGGCAAGCCCGCTGTCACCCTCACCCGGGTCAAGGCGGCGGCGCCCGCGCTCGTGACCCCGTACAAGGCCGCGCAGGCCGGGCTCAAGGCGCACGGGCTGACCGGGCTGCGGGCCACCGTGTATCTGGTGCTCGACCGGTCCGGTTCCATGCGGCCGTTCTACAAGGACGGCAGCGCCCAGCACCTGGGCGACCGCACCCTGGCGCTCGCGGCCCACCTGGACCCGGACGCCACCGTGCCCGTCGTCTTCTTCTCGACCGACATCGACGGCACCGGGGCGATCGACCTCACCGCCCACGAGGGCCGGATCGACGAACTGAACGCCGGCCTCGGCCGACTGGGCCGGACGAACTACCACCGGGCCGTCGAGGAGGTCGTCTCGCACTACGAGAAGTCCGGCGCCAAGGGCCCGGCGCTCGTCGTCTTCCAGACGGACGGCGCCCCGGACGCCAAGGTGGCGGCCAAGCAGGCCCTGGCGGACGCGGAAAAGCTGCCGCTCTTCTTCCAGTTCGTCGCGTTCGGCGACGAGGACGCGAAGGCCTTCGACTTCCTGCGCAGGCTGGACGTCGAGAACGCCGGGTTCTTCCACGCGGGCCCCGCCCCGCGCGAGGTCCCCGACGCGGCCTTCTACCGGGAGGTCCTCGCCGCGCTGCCCGCCTGGGCCGCCGCCCGCGGAGTCGTCGCGGAGGACTGATCCACCGGCAGCCGTACGGTCACGGCGAGCCCGCCCTCCGGGCCGGGTACCGCCGTGACCGTACCGCCGTGGGCCATCGCGATAGAACGTACGATCGACAATCCGAGCCCCGATCCCTGCCCCATCCGGTCCCGCCCCTCCCCGCGCCGGAACGGCTGGAAGAACCCGGCGATGTCCGCCTCGGCCACCACCGGGCCGGTGTTGCGGACCACCAGGACCCCGTCCGCCGCCAGTGACACCTCCACGCGGCCTCCGGGCACGTTGTACCGCACCGCGTTGGACAGCAGATTCGCCGTGAGCTGCGCGAGCAGCTGCGGGTTCCCCCGTACGACGCAGGGCTCGGCCACGACCGTCACGTCCGGGCCGGGCGACGCCAGGGGCCGGGCGGACTCCTCCGCCACCACCTGCGCCAGGTCGACGGCCGCACGCTCGCTCTTCGCCAGCCCGCGTTCGCTGCGCGCCAGCACCAGCAGTCCCTCGATGAGCCGCTCGCTGCGCCGGTTGTTGTCCAGCAGCGTCTGCCGGGTCCGTACGAGGTCCTCCGGCGACGGGTCGTCGAGCCCCACCTGGATCGCCGCCCGCTGGGTGGCCAGTGGGGTCCGCAGCTCGTGCGACGCGTTGGCGATGAACCGCCGCTGACTGTCGAAGGCCTTCTCCAGCCGCGCCAGCAGCGCGTCGAGCGTCTCCCCCAGCTCCTTCAGCTCGTCGTCCGGACCGCTCGACGCGATCCGCTCGTGCAGGGTGTGCTCGGAGAGCCGCCGCGCCTTCGCCGTCATCGCGTGGACGGGCCGCAGCACCCGCCCGGCGGTCCACCAGCCCACGCCGACCGCGCACCCCGTCATGACGAGCAGCGCCGCGACCGACCAGTACAGGAGCTCCCGGCTCGCGGCGTCGCTGACGTCGTCGGTGACGTCGTAGACCGTGGGCGGACCGAGGCGGCCCCGCGCGTGCAGGGGGCCGTTGACCACGAAGCCCGGCTGGGCGACCGCCGCCGACGTGGCGATGGCCCGCGCCTGCGAGTCCGTGCCGGCGCGCGACGCCAGATTGACCGTGGTGAGCAGCGCCGTGCCGAGGACCAGGAAGACCCCGCCGTAGACGAGGGCGATCCGCATCCGGATGGTCGAGTGCCGGGCCTGCGCCGCCCCGGTCGCGCGCACCAGCTCCAGCAGCCGGCTCACAGGGCGTATCCGACGCCCTGGACGGTACGGATCAGCGCCGGTTCGCCGAGCTTGGCGCGGAGCTTGCTCATGCAGACGCGGACGGCGCCGGTGAAGGGGTCGGCGTTGGCGTCCCAGGCGCGCTCCAGCAGCTCCTCCGCGCTGACCGTGCCCCCGTCGGCCTCCAGCAGCAGCTGCAGCACGGTGAACTCCTTCGGCGACAGATCCAGGTCCCGCCCGTCCCGGGTCGCGGCCCTGCGCACACTGTCGAGCCGGATGCCGTGTCGCTCCAGCTGCGGCGGCACGGGCCGGGCGCTGCGGCGCCGCAGGGCACGCACCCGGGACACCAGCTCGGGGAATTCGAAGGGCTTGCTCACATAGTCGTCGGCGCCGAGATCGAGCCCCTCCACCCGGTCCTCCATGGTCCCGGAGGCGGTGAGCATCAGGATCCTGGTCCGTGAGCCGGCGGACACGAGCCTGCGCGCCACGTCGTCACCGTGCACCCGGGGAAGATCACGGTCCAGGACGACGACGTCGTAGTCGTGCAGCCCGAGGTAGGCCAGCGCGGCGTCCCCGCTGTACACGGTGTCGACGGCGAATCCCGCGCGCCGCAGCCCGGTCGCCACCAGCTCGGCCAGGATCTCCTCGTCCTCGGCGACCAGTACCCGCATCGTGTTGTCCCCTGCCTCGTGCACGTGAGCCCACTCCTCCCAGGATGCGTCTTTGGTACGGGAAGGGATGTTTCGCAAAGCTCTCCGAAGCCGGGGCGGCCCTTATCGATGTGAGTGGATCTCCCACGGACCGTTAGGATTTCGACCATGGCGGCCACTGGATCCGAGAAGCAGGGGGCGAAGGCGTACTACGTCTCGACCCCCATTTACTACGTCAACGACGCTCCTCACCTGGGCCACGCCTACACGACCGTCGCAGGCGACGTGCTCACCCGCTGGCACCGCCAGCGCGGCGAGAAGGTGTGGTACCTCACCGGCACGGACGAGCACGGTCAGAAGATCATGCGCACGGCCGAGGCGAACAACGTCACCCCCCAGGCCTGGTGCGACAAGCTCGTCGAGGAGGCCTGGAAGCCCCTCTGGGAGCACCTCAACATCGCGAACGACGACTTCATCCGCACGACGGAGAAGCGGCACACCGACCGTGTGCAGGAGTTCGTGCAGGACCTGTACGACAAGGATCAGATCTACAAGGGCGGGTACGAAGGCCCGTACTGCGTGGGCTGCGAGGAGTACAAGCTCCCCGGCGACCTGATCGAGGCCGAGGACGGCACGAAGCTGTGCCCGATCCACAAGAAGCCGGTGGAGCTCCTCAAGGAGGAGAACTACTTCTTCAAGCTCAGCGAGTACGGCCCGAAGCTCATGGAGTTCTACGCGGCCAACCCGGGCTTCATCCAGCCCGAGTCCGCCCGCAACGAGATCGTGAACTTCGTCAAGCAGGGCCTCCAGGACCTGTCGATCTCGCGCTCCACGTTCGACTGGGGCGTCCCGGTGCCGTGGGACCCGAAGCACGTCATCTACGTGTGGATCGACGCGCTGCTCAACTACGCGACGGCGGTCGGCTACGGCGCCAACCAGGAGAAGTTCGACGGCACCTTCCCGGCGGACGTGCACCTGATCGGCAAGGACATCCTGCGCTTCCACTCGGTCATCTGGCCGGCCATGCTGATGGCGCAGGGCCTGCCCCTGCCCGGCAAGGTCGTCGCCAACGGCTGGCTGATGGTCGGCGGCGAGAAGATGTCCAAGTCGAATTTGACGGGCATCAAGCCGCAGGACCTGACCTCACACTTCGGCGTGGACGCGTACCGCTGGTACTTCCTGCGGGCCATCGCGTACGGCAGCGACGGTTCGTTCTCCTGGGAGGACTTCAGCGCCCGCTACACCTCCGAGCTCGCCAACGACTACGGCAACCTCGCCTCGCGCGTCGCGGCCATGGTCGGCAAGTACTTCGGCGGTGCGCTCCCGGAGGCCACGGCCGCCGGTGACGCGGAGCGGGCGGTCCAGGAGGGCCTGGCGCAGGCCGTCGCCACCGCCGATCTGAAGATCGGCGAGGAGCTCGACTTCCAGGCCGGCATCCTGGCCGTCTTCGACTTCGTGAAGCAGGTCAACGGCTACATCACGGAGCAGGAGCCCTGGAAGGTCGCCAAGGACACGTCGCCCGAGGGCCAGGCACGGCTCGCGACCATCCTGTACACGGCGGCCGACGCACTGCGCGGTGTCGCGGTCCTGCTCAACGCCGTCATGCCGGACACCTCGCAGAAGCTGTGGGAGTCCCTGGGCGCCGAGGCGTCCCTGGGCGCCCTGGCCGACCAGCCGGTGCAGGACGCGGGCCGCTGGGGTCAGCTGCCCGTGGGCGCGACGGTGACGAAGGGCGCGGTGCTGTTCCCGCGCCTGGAGGAGAAGCCCGCGTAAGCGGCGTACGCAGTGCAGGAGCCCGGGTCCCGACCGCATATCGGACCCGGGCTCCTGTGCGTGACCTGTCAGCGCGTCCGGCGTCTCATCGGGCCAGCGACGCGGCGTCCCCCATCACGATCACCGGGTTCTTGGCGGGGTCCAGCGTGAGCAGCAGTTCACGCATCCGGTCCTCGGTCAGCGAGACGCAGCCCTGGGTCGGCCCGCCGTGGTCCACGTGGATCCAGATGCCGCCGCCCCTCTCCGCGCCGAGCGGCCGGGTGCGGTCCAGCGGACTGGTGCCCGGGGTCCGGTTGTAGTTGATGGCGACGACATAGTCGAAGGAGCCTTCGAGCGGCTCCCCCAGGAAGCCCTCCCCGCTCACCGCGAAGCGTTGCTGCTCGTCGTACGGGAGCAGCGTGCCCGGGTCGGGCAGCCGGCCGCCCGCGTCGGTGAGGCCGAAGACCCCGACGGGGGACCGGAGGTCGTCCGCGAGATGGTGGTCCGTCCAGCCCTCCATGCCGTTGTGGGCGGGCCAGGGGCCCGCCCCGGGTCTCCAGCCGAGAGCGGGGTCGTCGAGGCTGTGCAGCGTGACCGAGGAGCGGTTGGAATCGGGGCCCTGCCCGGTCACCACGACGGCCTGCCGGGAGGTGGCCGGGATCTGCGCCCGGGTCTCCGGGCCCAGCTCCGGAATCTGCGCCGGGGGGCGGAGGCTCTCCACGGTGCGCGGCGGGGCGGCCGAGGACTCCGGGCCGGCCGCGCCGCGGGGCGCGGAGGGGTCGGTGGTCCGCACCGCACCGGCGGAACAGCCGATGACCAGCAGGAACAGGGCGACGAGCAGGACGTACGGGCGACGCGGGACGGACACGGTGCGGAACTCCTCGGTGGGGGGCGGACGAGCACTTCCCGTGCCAGTCCTTGCCGGGCCCGACGGCGCCGAACCGGAACCGGGGCCATCCGGATGTACCCGGTTCGTGTACCCGAGGTCCGGGAGTTCCGCACGGTCCACCCGTACGCAGGCAAAGAGTCCGGAACCGTCGTGGGCCCGGGCCTTTCTCCGGGGGCACTGCGGCGTCTGGACGCCTGTGCGCTCCTGTGCGGATGCCTTCGCCACCGGCTGAACGAAAAACAGTCCCCGGCCGGTGGCCGGGGACTGTTTCACGTGGAACCGAAGCGGAACCGGTGACGCCTACTTCGCGCCGGTGTCCCTCGCCACGGCGTCCGTGACGTCGGCCTTGTCCTTCGCCGCCGCGACGGGCTTACGCAGCTGGATGTTCAGCTCGCGCAGCCGGGTCTCGTCCAGCACGCTCGGGGCGCCCATCATCAGGTCCTGGGCGTTGCCGTTGAGCGGGAAGGCGATCGTCTCGCGGATGTTGGGCTCGTCGGCCAGCAGCATCACGATGCGGTCGACACCCGGAGCGATGCCACCGTGCGGCGGGGCGCCGAGGCGGAACGCGCGCAGCATTCCCGCGAACTCACGCTCGACGGTCTCCGCCTCGTAACCGGCGATCGCGAAGGCCTTCAGCATGACCTCGGGCTCGTGGTTGCGGATGGCGCCGGAGGACAGCTCGATGCCGTTGCAGACGATGTCGTACTGCCAGGCCAGGATGTCGAGCGGGTCCTTCTCCTCCAGGTCCTTCATGCCGCCCTGGGGCATGGAGAACGGGTTGTGCGAGAAGTCGATCTTGCCGGTCTCCTCGTCCTTCTCGTACATCGGGAAGTCGACGATCCAGCAGAAGCGGAAGACGCCCTCCTCGAAGTGGCCGGCGCGCTTGGCGGCCTCGACACGGACGACGGACATGATCTTGGAGACCTCGTCGAACTCACCCGCGCCGAAGAAGACGGCGTGGCCGGGGACGAGGGACAGACGCTCGGTGAGGGTCTTGACGTCCGCCTCGGTGAGGAACTTGGCGATCGGTCCGGCCAGCGTGCCGTCCTCGCCGACGCGGACCCAGGCGAGGCCCTTGGCCCCGTGCTCGACGGCGTACTCACCGAGGCCGTCGAAGAACTTCCGGGACTGGCCCGCGGTGTCCGGCACCGGAAGGGCGCGGACGTGCTTGCCTGCGAACGCCTTGAACCCGGAGTCGGCGAAGACGTCCGAGATGTCGACGAGCTCCAGCTTGGCGCGCAGGTCCGGCTTGTCGTTGCCGTACTTCAGCATCGACTCGCGGAACGGGATGCGCGGGAACGGCGAGGTGACCTCGCGTCCGTTGCCGAACTCGGTGAAGAGCTCGGTCATGAGCTTCTCGATCGGCTGGAAGACGTCCTCCTGCTCGACGAACGACATCTCGACGTCGAGCTGGTAGAACTCGCCCGGCGAACGGTCCGCGCGGGCGTCCTCGTCGCGGAAGCAGGGCGCGATCTGGAAGTAGCGGTCGAAGCCGGAGATCATCAGCAGCTGCTTGAACTGCTGCGGGGCCTGCGGAAGGGCGTAGAACTTGCCCGGGTTCAGCCGGGACGGGACCACGAAGTCGCGGGCGCCCTCGGGTGAGGTCGCGGCGAGGATCGGGGTCGCCATCTCGTTGAAGCCGAGGGCCACCATCTTGGAGCGGATGGAGGCGATGACGGACGAGCGCAGCATGATGTTGCGGTGCATGCGCTCGCGGCGCAGGTCGAGGAAGCGGTACTCCAGGCGCCGCTCCTCGTTGACCCCGTCCTCGGTGTTGATCGTGAAGGGCAGCGGGGCGGCCTCGCCCAGCACCTCGACGTCGGTGACCTCGATCTCGATCTCACCGGTCGGGAGCTCCGGGTTGACGTTGTCGGAGCCGCGCGCGGAGACCTTGCCGTCGATCCGGACGACGGTCTCCTTGGTCAGCTTCGCCAGGGCGTCGTTGCCGGGGGTGCCGGGGCGGGCGACGAGCTGCACCAGACCGTAGTGGTCGCGCAGATCGATGAAGAGGATGCCGCCCAGGTCTCGACGATTGTGCAGCCAGCCGCTCAGCCGGACGTCGGTGCCGACGTCAGAGGCGCGGAGCTCGCCGCAGGTGTGGGACCTGTACCGATGCATCGTCGTTCATCCAGTCTTCGCGGTCGGGGTGGATTGACACCCCAGGCTACCGCCCGTGGACGCACCGCTTCATTGGCATTGTCGCCGCACGGCTGTCCGAGACCCGCCCCGCGGCCTCCCGCGGGCGCTCTCCCTCGGTGGCGACCGCGGAGAACATCTTCCTAAAGTGGGGCAATGCGCACCGAGGAGATCCTGGCTGCGATCGGGACCGGGCTGTGGAGCTGGGACAGCTCGTCGGGCACGGTCACGCTCGACGCCGAGGCGGCGCGGCTGGTGGGACTGCCCGCCGAGGCCACGGCCCGCCCCGGCGAGGAGGTGCGCCCCCGCTTCCACCCGGCCGACTGGAACGAGATCGACGGCATCGTGAACTTCGCTATCGCCGAAGGCACGGTGGCCGAGGCCAGGATGCGGATCGTGGACGAGAACGGCGCCGTCGTACGCACGGTGCGCACCCGGTCGAAGCCGATCCCGCTGGACACCCCGGGCCGCCACACGTACGTACTGACGGGCATCCTCCAGGAGGTCACCCAGCCCCCGGAGGACACCGCGGCGAAGACCCCGCTCACCGGCGACTGGCGGCGGTCGCGCGAGGCGTTCCTGCTGGACGCGGGGCGGGCGCTGGCCGAGGCCGGGTCCACCGAGGAGGTTCTGCGGGTCGCCCATTCGCTCTCCATGCCCGGCTTCTCGCCGGACGGGCTCGCCGTCTTCGGGGTCTCGGGCGAGCGGCTGACGATCATCGGGCACCACGGGCACAACGTCGGCGACGAGAAGCCGTTCACCGACATGCCCCTCCAGACGGACTACCCGGCGGCCGAGGTCGTGCGGACCGGCCAGGCGATCTACCTCGAGTCCCCCGAGGAGTACCGGCGCCGCTTCCCGGCCACCTGGCCCCTCGCCCAGGAGTTCGGGCGCCAGTCCTGGGCCTTCCTGCCGCTGATCTCGTCCGGGCACACCATGGGCGCCTGGATGGCGGGGTTCCGGCACAACGTGGCCTTCTCCCCCGACGAGCGCTCCGTGCTGACGACGGTGGCCAGGATGCTGGCGCAGGCACTGACCCGCGCCGGGGCGGCAGAGACCGAGCGCGAGCTGTCGCTGGGCCTCCAGCGGGCGATGAGGCCGTCCCTGGGCCCCGGTGTCCCCGGCCTGACGGTGGCGGCGCGTTACATCCCGACGGGAGGAGGTCTCCAGGTCGGCGGCGACTGGTACGACGTGATCCCGCTCCCCAACGGCCGTATCGCCCTCGTCATCGGTGACGTCCAGGGCCATGACGTGCGGGCGGCGGGCCTGATGGGCCAGCTGCGGATCGCCCTGCGCGCGTACGCCTCCGAGGGGCACCGCCCCGACGCCGTGCTCTCCCGGGCCTCGCGCTTCCTGTCCGGGCTGACCGAGACGTACGACCTCGACGACGGCGAGGACCGGTCCGACGCGACGCGCTTCGCGACCTGCCTGTACGCGGAGGCCGACCCCGGGAACGGGACCCTCGACATCGCCCGCGCGGGCCACCCCGACCCTGTGGTGATCAGCGTCGACGGCACCGCGGTGATCCGGCAGACCGCCGGAGGGCTGCCCCTGGGCGTCGAGAAGGACGCCGACTACCCGACGACCCGCGTGGTCCTGGGACCCGGCGAGACGATCATGCTGTGCACGGACGGACTCATCGAGACCGGCG
The DNA here is from genome assembly GCF_002941025.1 of Streptomyces sp. QL37. NCBI lineage: Bacteria > Bacillati > Actinomycetota > Actinomycetes > Kitasatosporales > Streptomycetaceae > Streptomyces > Streptomyces sp. QL37. The sequence goes on from NZ_PTJS01000001.1 coordinate 4,161,403, forward strand.
GACACGACATGGCCACCGGCTGGACCAGGCTCAGGCCGGTCCTGGAGAAGCCCGTCGAGGACCTGGAGGAGCTCGCGGACGCCCTCGTGCAGACGGTGCACGGTCCCGGCTCCCACTACACGACCGGGCCGCTGGTGGACCGCCGGGAGGACGACATCGCGGTCATGGTGCTGCGCCGCGAGGCGGCACGGACGCGCAGGGCCCCGGGGCGGCGCTCGGCCATGAGCATCGCCCAGGCGGAGCCCGAGCGCGTCGCGGCCGCCCGCCAGCAGGTGCGGGAGCTGCTGCACGACTGGGCGGACACGGAGCAGGTCGACTCGGCGGAGCTGATGGTCTCCGAGATGTCCACGAACGTGCTCGTCCACACCGACGGGGACGCGCTGCTCGTCGCGGAGGTGACGGGCGAGCGCGGTGAGCGGCGGCTGCGTGTCGAGGTCGCCGACACCAGCGACGAGCTGCCGCACAAGCGGCGTCCGGGGGAGATGGCGTCCAGCGGCCGCGGGCTGGTGCTGATGGAGATGCTCGCCGACGCGTGGGGGGTGGACCCGAGGGGTGAGGGGAAGTCGATCTGGTTCGAGCTGTACGAGTCCGCCGAGCCGGCCGAGCTGGGCGTCACCGGCTCATGAGCTCCCGGGAACCGTGCCGTCCAGGCTTCCGGCCTCGTATCCCTTGCGCAGCTCGCCGATCACCCCGAACACCGCGGCGCACACCGGCACCGCCAGCAGCATGCCCAGCAGCCCCGCGACGCTCGCGCCCGCGGTCAGCGCGATCATGATCGTGGCGGGGTGCATCTGGACCGTACGGCTCTGGATGACGGGCTGGAGCACATGCCCCTCCAGCACCTGGACGGCGAGCACCACTCCGAGCGCCCAGAGCGCGATCACGATGCCCCGGTCGGCGAGCGCGACCAGCACGGCCACGGCACCGGAGATGAAGGCCCCGAGATACGGGATGTAGGCGCCGACGAAGACCAGCGCGCCCAGCCCCACCGCCCCGGGCACCCGCAGGATCAGCAGACCCACCGTGATGCAGAGCGCGTCGATCAGGGCGATGAAGGTGGTGCCGCGCATGAACCCCTCGACGGCTTCGAAGGCCCTGCGCCCCATGGCCTCCACGAGCCCGCCCGTGCCGCGCGGGGCGATGGTGTGGGCGAGGTGGACGGCACGGTCGGAGTCGCGCAGGAAGAAGAACGTCAGCAGCAGAGCGAGGACCGCGGTGGTCACGAGCGACCCGATGACGCTGATCCCCGTGAGCAGTCCGCCCGCCGCACTCGCGCCGAACTTCCCGATCAGTTTCTTCGCGTTGTCCGCCAGGTCGTCCACATTGGCGACCCCTTCGATGTCGAAGTGGTCGATGACCCACTGTGCCGCGTCCTTCAGCGAGGCCACGATCTGGTCGCCGGTGTCCACGAGGGCGGTGACGACGATGTATCCGGCTCCGCCGCCCACCGCGACGAGCGCGGCACAGGTGAGTCCGGCCGCCACGGATCTGTTCACCTTGTGGGCGGTCAGCCAGCGGTGGACGGGGCCGAGCAGCGCCGTGCCGAGCAACGCCAGCAGGACCGGGGTGACCGCGGTCTTGAGCACCACCACCAGCCAGACGGCCACGGCCACGACGCCGACGGCCAGGAGCAGGACACCGCACCAAGCGGCCGTCCGCCGGGCGACATCGGGCAGGAGGGGCTTCCGGGTAGGCACCCTCCCACCCGATCACGGGCCGGGAGCGGTGTCCCTCCCGCACGGTCGTACGGGTGACGGCCCGTCACCCGTACGACCGGAGAGGCCGGTCACATGCCGTGGACCGCCGGGACCTTGCCGAGGCGGCCGGCCTGGAAGTCCTCGAAGGCCTGCTTGAGCTCGTCCTGCGTGTTCATCACGAACGGCCCGTAGTGCGCCATCGGCTCACGGATCGGGCGCCCGCCGAGCAGCACGACCTCCAGGTCCGGGGTGTTGCCGTCCTGCGTCTCGTCGGCGCGGACGGTCAGCGAGGACCCCTTGCCGAAGACCGCGGTCTGCCCGGTGCGGACCGGACGGCGCTCCTCGCCGACGCTCCCGCGCCCGGCGAGGACGTACGCGAGGCCGTTGAAGTCCTCGCGCCAGGGGAGCGTCACCTCGGCACCCGGCCGGATCGTCGCGTGGACCATGGTGATCGGCGTGTGGGTGATGCCCGGCCCCTCGTGTCCGTCGAGCTCACCGGCGATGACGCGGAGCAGCGCGCCGCCGTCCGGGGAGGCGAGGAGCTGGACCTGGCCACCACGGATGTCCTGGTAGCGCGGGGCCATCATCTTGTCGGCCTTGGGCAGGTTCACCCAGAGCTGGAGGCCGTGGAAGAGACCGCCGGACATGACGAGCGCCTCGGGCGGCGTCTCGATGTGCAGGAGCCCGCTGCCGGCGGTCATCCACTGGGTGTCGCCGTTCTCGATGGCGCCACCGCCGCCGTGGCTGTCCTTGTGGATGAAGCTGCCGTCGATGATGTAGGTGACGGTCTCGAAGCCGCGGTGCGGGTGCCAGGGAGTTCCCTTCGGCTCACCGGCGGCGTACTCCACCTCACCCATCTGGTCCATCATGATGAACGGGTCGAGGTGCCGGTAGTTGATCCCGGCGAAGGCGCGCCGCACCGGGAACCCCTCGCCCTCGAAACCGCTCGGCGCGGTCGTGACGGTCAGCACGGGACGGGCCACGGCCTCGTCACGGGCCACGACCTTCGGCAGGGTCAGCGGGTTTTCGACGGTCACTGCGGGCATGGGAGCCACCTCCGGGAGTCTTCTGATCCCAATTTAGTTGAACGGTGAACATCTTGCAAGGCGGCTTTCATTCCCGCCGCCCCCGGACAGCAACGAGGGCCCGCACCATCCTGGTGCGGGCCCTCGGCCGTGTCGGACTGCGGACGGCTCCCGGCCGCCCGTGAGGCGATGACCTTCAGCCGTACATGCGGCGCATCGCGAAGTCCACCATCTGCTCCACGGCCTTCGCGTCGAAGACCATGCGGTGATCACCCTCCATGTCGAGGACGAAGCCGTAGCCGGTCGGCAGCAGGTCGATCACCTCGGCGCCGGTGATCACGAAGTACTTGGACTCCTTGCCCGCGTAGCTCCGCAGCTCCTTGAGCGTGGTGAACATGGGGATCACCGGCTGCTGGGTGTTGTGGAGGGCCAGGAAGCCGGGGTTGTCGCCGCGCGGGCAGTAGACCTTCGCCGTGGCGAAGATCTGCTGGAAGTCCTCCGCGGAGAGCGAACCGGTCGTGAAGGCCCGTACCGCGTCGGCCAGGGACGGCGGCGAGGGCTCGGGGTACAACGGCTGCTCGCCGTAGCCGCCGCCCATCTGCTGCTGTGCGCCCGGGTTCTGGTCGTAGCCATACATGCCGCAAAGAGTAATCGGACACATCTGTGCCTTGAGGGGTTGCGTCTTATTACTGACGGGTAGCATCATCGTAGGGGTCAGGTGATATACCCACGCCCGGCCGTCCGTCGCCCGATCCTCACTCCTCCACGGGGCGCTGCGCGCCACTGCTATTGATTACGGAGCCTTCCCATGGGGCACTACAAGTCGAATCTCCGCGACATCGAGTTCAACCTCTTCGAGGTTCTCGGGCGCGACAAGCTGTACGGCACCGGCCCGTTCGCGGAGATGGACGTCGACACCGCGAAGAGCATCCTGGACGAGGTGACCCGCCTCGCGGAGAACGAGCTCGCCGATTCGTACGCCGACGCGGACCGCAACCCGCCGGTCTTCGACCCCGCGACGAACACCGCGCCCGTCCCGGCCTCCTTCAAGAAGTCCTACCAGGCCTTCATGGACTCCGAGTACTGGCGCCTGGGCCTGCCCGAGGAGATCGGCGGCACGACGTCGCCGCGCTCCCTGATCTGGGGTTACGCGGAGCTGCTGCTCGGCTCGAACCCGGCGGTCTGGATGTACTCCTCCGGCCCCGCGTTCGCCGGCATCCTCTTCGACGAGGGCAACGAGGCGCAGAAGAAGATCGCGGAGATCGCCGTCGAGAAGCAGTGGGGCTCGACGATGGTGCTGACCGAGCCGGACGCCGGTTCGGACGTCGGCGCCGGCCGCACCAAGGCGGTCGAGCAGGAGGACGGCTCCTGGCACATCGAGGGTGTGAAGCGCTTCATCACCTCGGGCGAGCACGACATGTCCGAGAACATCCTCCACTACGTCCTGGCACGCCCCGAGGGCGCCGGCCCGGGCACCAAGGGCCTCTCCCTCTTCCTGGTCCCGAAGTTCCACTTCGACTGGACCACCGGCGAGCTCGGTGCGCGCAACGGCGTGTACGCGACGAACGTCGAGCACAAGATGGGTCTCAAGGCGTCGAACACCTGCGAGATGACCTTCGGCGACCAGCACCCCGCCAAGGGCTGGCTGATCGGTGACAAGCACGACGGCATCCGCCAGATGTTCCGCATCATCGAGTTCGCCCGCATGATGGTCGGCACGAAGGCCATCGCGGCCCTCTCGGCGGGCTACCTCAACGCGCTGGAGTACGCCAAGGAGCGCGTCCAGGGCACCGACCTGTCGCAGTTCATGGACAAGACGGCCCCCAAGGTCACCATCACGCACCACCCCGACGTGCGCCGCTCCCTCATGACGCAGAAGGCGTACGCCGAGGGCATGCGCTCCCTCGTGCTGTACACCGCCTCCGTCCAGGACGCGATCCAGGTGAAGGAGGCCGCGGGCGAGGACGCCAAGGCGCTCAACGGCCTCAACGACCTGCTGCTCCCGATCGTGAAGGGGTACGGCTCCGAGAAGTCCTACGAGCAGCTCGCGCAGTCGCTCCAGACCTTCGGCGGCTCCGGTTACCTCCAGGAGTACCCGGTCGAGCAGTACATCCGCGACGCCAAGATCGACACCCTGTACGAGGGCACGACGGCGATCCAGGGCCAGGACTTCTTCTTCCGGAAGATCGTCCGCGACCAGGGCGCCTCGCTCAACACCCTCTCCGAGGAGATCAAGAAGTTCCTCGCGAGCGCCCAGGGCGACGAGGAGCTGTCCGGCTCGCTGGACAATCTCGCCAAGGCCGCGGTGGACCTGGAGGCGATCGTCGGCACGATGATCACCGACCTCACCGCCACGGGCGAGGACGTCAAGAACATCTACAAGGTCGGCCTGAACACGACCCGCCTCCTGATGGCCTCCGGTGACGTCGTCGTCGGCTACCTGCTGCTCAAGGGCGCGGTCGTGGCCTCCGAGAAGCTGCGCAACGCCTCCGCCAAGGACGCCGCCTTCTACCAGGGCAAGATCGCCGCCGCGAAGTTCTTCGCCGCGAACGTCCTGCCGGGCGTCTCCAACGAGCGCGCGCTGGCCGAGGCCGTCGACAACTCGCTGATGGAGCTGGACGAGGCCGCGTTCTAGTCCTCGCCGCCCCCTCCTCGTGACGAAGCCGCCACCCGGATCCCTCCGGGTGGCGGCTTCGTCACGAGGAGGGCAACTTTCCGGACACGGGCGGCGGCCGACGTCGTACACCGTTAAACGTCCCGGTCCGCCGTCGTTACAGTGAAGAACATGAGCTCTCCCCTCCGCTTCGACCGCGGGCACACCGACGATCTGATGGCCTTCCTGATGGCGGCCCCTTCCCCGTACCACGCCGTGGCCGCGGCCGCCGCGCGGCTGGAGAAGGCCGGATTCCGGCAGGTCGAGGAGACGGACGCGTGGGACGGCTCCACCGGCGGGAAGTACGTCCTGCGGGGCGGCGCCATCGTGGCCTGGTACGTGCCGGAAGGCGCCACCGCCCACACCCCGTTCCGGATCGTGGGCGCCCACACCGACTCCCCGAACCTGCGGGTCAAGCCGCTGCCCGACACGGGTGCGTACGGCTGGCGCCAGATCGCCGTCGAGATCTACGGCGGCACGCTCCTGAACACCTGGCTCGACCGGGACCTCGGTCTCGCCGGCCGCGTCTCCCTGCGCGACGGGACGCACCGGCTGGTGAACATCGACCGGCCCCTGCTGCGAGTCCCCCAGCTGGCCGTGCACCTGGACCGTTCCGCCAACCCCGACGGCCTCAAGCTCGACCGCCAGAAGCACATGCAGCCGATCTGGGGACTCGGCGACGTCGAGGAGGGTGACCTCATCCGCTTCGTCGCCGACGCGGCGGGCGTCGACGCGGCGGAGATCACCGGCTGGGACCTCATGCCTCACCCGGTCGAGCCGCCCGCCTACCTGGGCCGGGACCGGGAACTGCTCGCCGGTCCGCGCATGGACAACCTGCTCTCGGTGCACGCCGCGACGGCCGCGCTGGCCGCCGTGGCCGGACAGCCGGACGACGAGCTCCCGTACATCCCCGTGCTGGCCGCCTTCGACCACGAGGAGAACGGCTCCCAGTCGGACACCGGTGCGGACGGGCCGCTGCTGGGCACGGTCCTGGAGCGCTCGGTGTTCGCCCGCGGCGGCTCGTACGAGGACCGTGCACGGGCCTTCGCCGGAACCGTCTGTCTCTCCTCGGACACCGGCCACGCCGTCCACCCCAACTACGCCGAGCGCCACGACCCGACGCACCACCCGGTGGCCAACGGCGGGCCGATCCTCAAGGTCAACGTCAACATGCGCTACGCGACCGACGGCGGCGGCCGCGCCGTATTCGCCGCGGCCTGCGAGAAGGCCGGCGTGCCGTGGCAGACGTTCGTCTCCAACAACTCGATGCCGTGCGGCACGACGATCGGCCCGATCACCGCGGCCCGGCACGGCATCACGACCGTCGACATCGGTGTGGCGATCCTGTCGATGCACAGCGCCCGCGAACTCTGCGGCGCCGACGACCCGTACCTCCTGGCCAACGCGCTCACGGCGTTCCTCGCGGGCTGATCCCTCCACGTCCCAACCGCCCCGGTTGACATGGTTGTTGCCGGGCCGGGTACGCGATCCGTACACCGGCCCGGATTCACCGGGCCGTCGAGGAGGCGGAAATCATGGGACTCGGAGGATGCATTCTCCTGATCGGTGCCGGAGCGATCCTGGCGTTCGCCACCGACTGGGAAATGGATACCGTCAACGTCGACCTGGTCGGCTGGATCATGATGCTCGTCGGCCTCGTCGGGGTCTTCGTCTACGTGAGCATCGCGCGGCGCCGCCGCATGGTCGTGCCGCCCACCACCACCACGGTCGTCTCGGAGGACGAGCGCCGCTACCAGTGAGCTGACGTCCCGACGGGCGGCACGGCGCCGGCACGTGGCCCGAGGGCTCGTGGCGCGGCGCCGCCGGTCGGTCCGTGGTCAGCCCTGTTCGTCCATCCCGGCCAGCACCAGCGGGAGCCTGGACGCCCCTCCGGCGGTGACGCTCACGGGGACGCCCCAGTCCTGCTGGTGGACATGGCAGGCCGGGTACTCGTTGTCCGGGTCGTCGTCGCAGGACGCCGCCATCGCGGACACATGCAGGACGCCTTCGGTGACCCCGTCCGCGAGGACCAGGTCACGCCCCAGATCCGTCCCCTGGCCCGACCCCTCGGCCAGCAGTTCCGGCGGGGTCGAGGAGACCAGCAGCCGGGTGGAGGGCCCGTACCGGGTGTCCAGCTTCTGCCCGGCGGGCGCCTGGAAGACCACGTCCAGCCGCAGCGTGCCGGCGGCGATCTCCGTGGCCGCGCGCTGGGTGCGGTGGGCCCGGTCCGCGACCCGCACGGCCTCCTCGGGAAGCCGCAGCCGGGTCAGCCGGTGCCGCGCGGACTCGACGACGACCAGATCGCCGTCCACCAGGACCGCGTCGCTCGGCTCCCGCAGATCCGTGGCCAGCGTGGTCACCTCGCCGCTCTCCGGGTCGTACCGCCGCAGCGCGTGGTTGTAGGTGTCGCTCACGGCCACGGAGCCGTCGGGGAGCGCCGTGACGCCCAGCGGGTGCTGGAAGAGCGCCTGCTCCGCGGGGCCGTCGCGGTGGCCGAAGTCGAAGAGACCGGTACCGACCGCGGTGTGGACCGCGCCCTCCAGGTCCACGTAGCGCAGCGAGGAGGTCTCGGAGTCGGCGACCCAGAGACGGTCGCCGGCCGCTGCCAGGCCGGACGGCTGCGCGAACCACGCCTCGTCCCCGGGTCCGTCCACCAGACCCTCATTGGTCGTCCCGGCGGCGACGCGCACCGTGCCCTGCCCGGGGTCGTACGTCCACAGCTGGTGCACCCCGGCCATCGCGATCCACAGCCGGTCACCGAACCAGGCGATGTCCCACGGCGACGAGAGGTCCACCTCCGTGGCCGGGCCGCTGGTGGCGGAGGACTGCCACCACTGGCGCCCGGTCCCGGCGAGCGTGGTCGTCACTCCCGTCGCGAGGTCGAGCGCCCTGATCGCGTGGTTGACGGTGTCGGCGACGGCGATCCGGCCGTCCGGCAGGACCGCGAGGCCCTGCGGTTCGCTGAACCGGGCCTCGTCGCGGCCGCCGTCCACGAATCCGCGCTCACCCGCGCCGAAGTGGCCCCGCACGGTCTCGCCGTCGGCGTCCAGCTCCACCAGGCGGTGCCGGGTGGTGTCCGAGACCAGGAAGCCGCCGTCCGGGAGTGCGAGCGCCTTGCCGGGGAACCGGAGGTGCGTGGCGACCGGCTCCGGAGCGACGTAGGGGCCGTCGCCGCGGTGCAGGGTGCCCTTCGCGGCATGCTCGGCCTCCAGCTCCTCCACCAGCTTCTCGATGGCGTGCGCGTGCCCCTCACCGGCGTGCTGCGCGACGACGTAGCCCTCGGGGTCCACGACGACGAGCGTGGGCCAGGCGCGGACGGCGTACTGCTTCCAGGTGGCGAGCTCGGGATCGTCGAGGACGGGGTGGTGCACCTCGTACCGCTCGACGGCGTCGACCACGGCCTGGTGCTCCGCCTCGTGCACGAACTTCGGGGAGTGGACACCGATGATCACGACGGTGTCGCGGTGCTTCTCCTCCAGTTCACGCAGCTCGTCGAGCACATGCAGACAGTTCACGCAGCAGAAGGTCCAGAAATCCAGGATGACGATGCGTCCCCGCAGGTCAGCCAGGGTGTACTGCCGGTCGCCTGTATTGAGCCAGCCGCCCTTGCCGATCAGTTCGGGGGCGCGGACACGTGCACGTGCTGTCATGACAACAGTCAACAGCACCGTGGCCTGCGCGCATTCCGGCAGGTCGTCGGGGAACCTGTGATCCATGAGACTTCTCGTGCGTGAGCGACTGTTCGGCGTCGGCGACGACTACTGGATCGAGGACGCGGACGGGCGGAAGCTCTTCCTCGTCGACGGCAAGGCCATGCGGCTCCGTGACACCTTCGAGCTGAAGGACACGAGCGGCCAGGTGCTGGTGGAGATCCGCCAGAAGCTGATCAGCCTGCGCGACACGATGCTGATCGAACGGGACGGCGAGGAGCTCGCCAGGATCAAACGGAAGCGGCTCTCGCTCCTGCGCAACCACTACCGGGTGGCGCTGGTGGACGGCACCGAGCTGGACGTCAGCGGCAAGATCCTGGACCGCGAGTTCGCCATCGACTACGACGGCGAACTGCTCGCCCAGGTCTCCCGGCGCTGGCTGACGGTCCGCGACACCTACGGCGTCGACATCGTGCGGGAGGACGCCGATGTGCCCCTGCTCCTCGCCGTCGCGGTGTGCGTCATCGTCCTCGCGGACAAGGAGCACGACAAGGACCACGGCGAGGACTGACCGGGGGCCGGTGGGACCGCCGAGGGGGCCCGGTTTCACGTGAAACCGGGCCCCCCCGGGACGTCTGCGTCGGGGGTCTTTCGTTTGGATCAGGCTGGATCAGACCCCGCGAAGCCCAGCCTAGGCCAGGCGCCGTGGCGCGAGGCCGAGGCGGCGGTCCTTGAGGGCCGGGAACTGCTCCCGGGTGGTGGTGGCCTTCGCCGGGTCGAACTCCACGGTGAGCACCTCCTCGCCTGCCCCGGCCTCGGCAAGCACCTCGCCCCAGGGATCGACGACGATGCTGTGGCCCGCCTGCTCGACCCCCGCGTGGGTGCCCGCGGACCCGACCGCCAGGACGTACGCCTGGTTCTCGACCGCACGGGCCTGCGCCAGCAGGGTCCAGTGCGAACGACGGCGCTCCGGCCAGCCGGCCGCGACGACCAGGGTCTCCGCCCCCGCGTCGACGAGCCCCCGGAACTGCTCGGGGAAGCGCAGGTCGTAGCAGGTGGCGAGGCCGACGACGGTCTCCGGCAGAGCGACGGTGACGAGTTCCTCCCCGGCCCCCATGAGCACCGCCTCGCCCTTGTCGAAGCCGAAGCGATGGATCTTGCGGTAGGCGGCGGCCAGCGCACCCTCGGGCGAGAAGACCAGCGAGGTGTTGTAGAGGGTGCCGTCCTCGGCGCGCTCGACGAACGACCCGGCATGCAGCCAGACCCCGGCCTCGGCCGCCGCCTTCGCCATGACGTCGTGGGTGGGGCCTTGCAGCGGCTCGGCCTCATCGGCGAACGCGGTGTAGGCGAAGGCACCGACCGGCCAGAGCTCGGGCAGGAGGACCAGGTCCGCACCCCGCTGGGCCACGACCAGCGAAGCCGCGCGCTCTCTACGGGAATTGACCGATTCATCCGGGTTTACTGCGATCTGGATGAGGGAGGCGTGCACACTACCACCGTCCTGGCATGGAAGCCGTCAACGCGGGCCTACGATCGTCACACGAAAGCACTGCCGGGGTGCCTGCTCGCAGCGTAACTTAGCGAGCGAACCTCCCACGCAGCCGCAGACAGCGACGTCGGTGCCGGCTCTCCCGTCGGCACTCCCTGCTCTCCAGCCCATGCACCGCAGAACCGCACGAGGGGTCACGTGACCGTCCATCCCAGCCTCCAGACCTATGCCGATGCCTGGACCCACTCCGTCGAGTCGATATCCGAGCTGGTCAAGCCGCTCGTCGAGGGGGAGTGGAACCGCCGGACGCCCTGCCCGGGCTGGTCGGTACGCGACATCGTCTCGCACGTCATCGGCATGGAGTGCGAGCAGCTCGGCGACCCCCGCCCGATCCACACGCTGCCGCGCGACCTCTACCACGTGCAGAACGACCACCAGCGTTACATGGAGATGCAGGTCGACGTCCGGCGCCACCACACCGCGCCGGAGATGACCTCGGAGCTGGAGTACACGCTCATCCGGCGCATGCGTCAGCTGCGCAACGAGTCGCGCGCCCCCGAGACCATGGTGCGGGCGCCCCTCGGCGCCGAGCAGACGCTGGAACTGGCACTGCGGATGCGGGCGTTCGACGTCTGGGTGCACGAGCAGGACCTGCGCACCACGCTGGGACAGCCCGGCAATCTGGATTCCCCCGGCGCCCTCGTCGTCCGGGACACCCTGCTGGTTGGACTGGCGAAGGTGGTCGCCAAGGACGCGGGCGCGCCGCCCAATTCGGCCGTCGTCTTCGATGTGCACGGCCCGCTGGAGTTCCTGCGTACGGTCAGGGTCGACGGCGAGGGCCGCGGTTCGGTCGACGGCGCGCCGTCGCTGGGCCCCGCGGCGACCCTGGCGATGGACTGGGAGACGTACTACCGGCTGGCCTGCGGCCGGGTCCGGGCGCAGGCCGTGGAGGACCGGATCAAGATCGACGGCGACCAGGCCCTGGCGGCCGAGATCCTGCGCCACTTCGCCGTGACCCCGTGACCCCGTGACCGGCGGCGCCCGCCCGTGGACGGACCGGGACGGGCGCTCCGCCGGTACCGCCGTCAGACCGGGACGTGCACGGCTTCCACCCGGCTGACGACGTGGTGGTCGCGTTCCCTGTGGGTGGCGCTGGCGTGCAGCCGCAGGATCTGTACGACGCCCAGCGCCTCCAGGACGAAGACCGACGCGAACGCGACGCGGTAGTCGTCCCCGGTCGCGTCCAGCAGGACGCCGACCGCGAACAGTGTCGTCATCGAGGCGACGAAGCCGCCCATGTTGACGATGCCGGAAGCGGTGCCCTGGCGTTCCGGCGGATTGGCCGGCCGGCCGAAGTCGAAGCCGATCATCGAGGCCGGTCCGCAGGAGCCGAGCACCACGCACAGGGTGATCAGCAGCCACATCGGCGCGTGGTCTCCGGGGTAGAAGATCGTCGACGCCCAGAGCAGCGCGGTCATCGCGACCGTCCCCAGGGCCAGCGGGGCGCGCGCCGCGTGGTGGCGGGCGATGATCTGCCCGTAGACGAGCCCCACGGCCATGTTGGAGAGCACCACCAGGGTGAGCAGCTCACCGGCGGTGCCCCGGCTCAGCCCCTGGGCCTCGACCAGGAACGGCATGCCCCACAGCAGCAGGAAGACCATGGCGGGGAACTGCGTGGTGAAGTGCACCCACATACCCAGGCGCGTGCCCGGCTCCCGCCAGGAGGCGGCGATCTGCTTCCGCACGTACGACGCTCCGGCGTGCTCGGCGGGCGGCGGCTCATGGCCCTCGGGGTGGTCCTTGAGGAAGAGCAGCAGCGGGAGCAGCACCACCACGCCGGCCAGCGAGCTGCCGACGAAGGTCGCGGTCCAGCCGAACCCGTGCAGCGCGCGGGCGATGACGAGGGTCGAGACGAGGTTGCCCGCCATCCCGAAGAGCCCGGTCACCTGTCCGATCAGCGGGCCTCGCCGGGCCGGGAACCACCGGGCGCCGAGCCGCAGCACGCTGATGAACGTCATCGCGTCGCCGCAGCCGAGCAGCGCCCGGGAGGCGAGCGCCATGCCGTACGAGGGGGAGAGCGCGAAGCCCAGCTGCCCCAGCGTGAAGAGCACCACCCCGATGGTGAGGACCTTCTTGGTGCCGAGCCTGTCGACCATGAGGCCCACGGGTATCTGCATGCCGGCGTAGACGAGGAGCTGCAGGATGGAGAACGTCGACAGGGCCGAAGCGTTGACCTCGAACCGGTCGGCGGCGTCGAGCCCGGCGACGCCCAGACTCGTACGGAAGATGATGGCGACGAAGTAGACGGCCACACCGATGCCCCAGACCCACACGGCACGCCGGCCGCCGGGCGGGTCTCCGGGCAGGGAGAGGGTGGGGGACGCGGAGCTCATCGGTCATCACCCCGGACCAGCACCTTGACCCGGCTGACGTGGCGCCGCACGACCTGTGCGGCGCCCTCGGCGTCGCCGGCCCTGATGGCGTCCAGCAGCTCGCCGTGCTCGGTGATGTTGGCGGCGATCCTGCCGGGGTGCGCCTCCATCACGGCCACACCCATCCGCAGCTGCCGGTCACGGAGCTGGTCGTAGAGACGGGAGAGGATCTCGTTGCCCGCGTTCCTCACGATCTCGGCGTGGAAGCACCGGTCCTTGACGGAGACCGCCGCCAGGTCACCCGCCTCGGCGAGCTCCCGCTGCTCCTCCAGGAGCTGCTCCAGCCGGGCGATCAGCTGCGCCGACGCGGGCACGGCCTTACGCGCCGCGAACTCCTCCACGAGCAGCCGGGTCTCCACCACGTCCGAGATCTCCTGCGCGGAGACCGCGAGCACCAGCGCGCCCTTCTTCGGGTAGAGCTTGATCAGCCCTTCGACCTCCAGACGGAGCAGCGCCTCCCGCACCGGGGTCCGGGATACGCCGACGGCCTCGGCCAGGTCGCCCTCGGTGAGGAGCGTGCCGCCCTCGTAGCGGCGGTCGAGGACCGCCTCCTTGATGTGGGTGTAGACGCGCTCGGCTGCGGGTGGGGGCTTGGGGGCCGCCTTGCGGGCGGCAGGTTCGGCAGTGGATGCGGCAGGCATGCACACAGCATAGATACAAGATGGGTGCGTCCGCTTTCCCCGTCCGGATCCCGGACGGGGAAGCGGACGGCCGACCCGGGTGTCCGGCCGAATCCGGCCGGGTGTGAAATCACCCGTACGAGAGGGCATCCATCCGGGCTTCTCGCGAGTCTCATCACCGAGCGGCACCCCATGTAGCCGCATTTCAGGTGTATTTGGAGCGTTCGACTTGAAAACTGGTCTCAAGGGCATAAACCGCGTAAGCGTCGCCGCCACCGTCACTCTCACCGCGGGCGCCGTCCTCGTGGGCAGCGCGTTCGCCTCCACGGCTCAGGCTGCGGCACCGCCGACGCCCACGATCGCCGCCAAGGGCGGCTTCGTGATGAACAGCGGCACCGCGAAGACGCTCTACGGAAAGGCCGCGGACACCCGCCGCTCCACCGGCTCCACGACCAAGGTGATGACCGCCAAGGTGGTGCTGGCACAGAAGAACCTGAACCTTGATTCCAAGGTCACGGTCCAGAAGGCGTACAGCGACTACATCGTCAAGAACACCGCCTCGTCGGCCCGGCTGATCGTCGGCGACAAGGTCACGGTCCGCCAGCTCCTGTACGGCCTGATGCTGCCGTCGGGCTGCGACGCCGCGTACGCCCTCGCTGACAAGTTCGGCTCCGGCTCCACACGCGCGGCCCGGGTGAAGTCCTTCATCGGCAAGATGAACGCCTCCGCGAAGAGCCTCGGCCTGAAGAACACCCACTTCGACTCGTTCGACGGCATCGGCAGCGGTTCGAACTACTCCACGCCGCGCGACCTGACGAAGATCGCCGCCAGCGCGATGAAGAACTCCACGTTCCGCGCGATCGTGAAGACGAAGTCGACCAAGCAGAAGGTCACCACGAAGAGCGGCGGCTACCGCTACATGTCGTGGTCGAACACCAACCCGCTGCTGGGCGGTTACAGCGGCGCGATCGGCGTGAAGACCGGGTCGGGCCCCTCGGCCAAGTACTGCCTGGTCTTCGCCGCGACCCGCAACGGCAAGACGGTCATCGGGACCGTCCTCACCTCGACGTCCGCCACCACCCGGACGTCCGACGCGAAGAAGCTCCTGGACTACGCGTTCAAGAAGTGACCCTGCCACGCACACACGCGAAGGGGCCCGCCGCATCGCGCGGCGGGCCCCTCTGCGTGGCTTCCTAGCCCCAGGTGATCAGCCGCTTCGGCTGCTCCAGGATCGCCGCGACGTCCGCGAGCACCTTGGAGCCGAGCTCGCCGTCGACCAGCCGGTGGTCGAAGGAGAGCGCCAGCGTGGTGACCTGACGGGGCTTCACCTTGCCCTTGTGCACCCACGGCTGGAGCTTGATCGCCCCGACCGCGAGGATCGCGGACTCGCCCGGATTCAGGATCGGCGTACCCGTGTCGACGCCGAAGACGCCGACGTTGGTGATGGTCACCGTGCCGCCCGCCATGGCCGCGGGGGACGTCTTGCCCTCCCTCGCCGTGGAGACCAGCTCGCCCAGCGCCTCGCCCAGCTGGGGCAGGGTCTTGTCGTGCGCGTCCTTGATGTTCGGCACGATCAGACCGCGCGGGGTGGCTGCGGCGATGCCCAGGTTGACGTAGTGCTTCTGCACGATCTCCTGGTTGGCCTCGTCCCAGACGGCGTTGACCCCCGGGTTGCGCTTGATCGCGACCAGGAGCGCCTTGGCGATGATCAGGAGCGGGTTGACCCGGACCCCCGCCATCTCCTTGTCCTCCTTGAGCTCCGCCACGAGCTTCATCGTGCGCGTCACGTCGACGGTCACGAACTCGGTGACGTGCGGCGCGGTGAAGGCGCTGCCGACCATGGCCTGCGCGATGGCCTTGCGCACGCCCTTGACGGGGATGCGGGTCTCGCGGCCCGCCCGGTCCACCGGTACCGCCACGGGCGCGGGGGCCGGGGCGGCCTCCTCGGCCCGTACGCCGGCCTCGGCGGGCGCCGGCGCGACAGCCGCGTGGACGTCCTCGCGGGTGATCACGCCGCCCTCCCCGGTCGGGGTGACCGTGGCGAGGTCGATGCCCAGGTCCTTGGCCAGCTTGCGCACCGGCGGCTTGGCGAGGGGACGGCTCTCCACGGCCTTCGCGCCGTGGCCGTTGATCTCGGCCTGGATCGCGGCGGCGGCCGGACCCGGGATCTCGGCACCCTTGCGGGCCCGGCGCTTGGTGGAGCTCTCCGCGACTCCGTAGCCGACGAGCACCGGCTGACGGCCCTTGGGCGCTTCCGGCTCGGCCTCCGCGACAGGCTGCTGAACGGTCTCGGCAGCGGCCTCCTGCGCGGCCGGGGCGTCACCGCTGCCCGGGGCCACGTCCACCGCGATGATCACCTCGCCGACGTCGACGGTCGAGCCCTCGGGGAAGCGCAGCTCGTGCACCACCCCGTCGAAGGGGATCGGCAGCTCGACGGCGGCCTTGGCCGTCTCGACCTCGCAGACCACCTGGCCGTCGGTGACGGTGTCGCCGGGCTGGACGAACCACTTGAGGATCTCCGCCTCGGTCAGCCCCTCGCCCACGTCGGGCATCTTGAACTCACGGAAACGAGCAGACGTTTCGGTCATCGTCGTCACGACCCTCTCCTCAGTACGCCAGCGAGCGGTCGACGGCGTCGAGCACCCTGTCGAGCCCGGGCAGGTACTCGTCCTCGAGCCGGGCCGGCGGGTAGGGGGCGTGGTAGCCGCCGACCCGCAGCACCGGCGCTTCGAGGTGGTAGAAGCAGCGCTCGGTGATCCGGGCCGCGATCTCCGCCCCGGAGCCGTAGAACACCGGCGCCTCGTGGACCACCACGAGCCGGCGGGTCTTCTCGACCGAGGTCTGCACGGCGTCGAAGTCGATCGGGGACATCGACCGCAGGTCCAGGACCTCGATCGACTTGCCCTCCTCCTGCGCGGCGGCGGCCGCCTCCAGGCAGACCTTCACCATCGGGCCGTACGCGACGAGCGTGAGGTCGGAGCCCTCACGGGCCACGGCGGCCTTGTGGAGCGGACCGGGGATGGACTCGGTGTCGAGCTCCCCCTTGTCCCAGTAGCGCCGCTTGGGCTCGAAGAAGATGATCGGGTCGTCGCTCTGGACGGCCTGCTGCATCATCCAGTAGGCATCGCTCGCGTTGGACGGCGAGACGACCTTCAGGCCCGCCACGTGCGCGAACAGCGCCTCGGGCGACTCGCTGTGGTGCTCGACGGCACCGATGCCGCCGCCGTACGGGATGCGGATGACGACGGGCATCTTGATCTTGCCGAGGGCCCGGGCGTGCATCTTCGCGAGCTGCGTGACGATCTGGTCGTACGCGGGGAAGACGAAGCCGTCGAACTGGATCTCGACGATCGGGCGGTATCCGCGCAGGGCCAGGCCGATCGCCGTACCGACGATGCCGGACTCCGCGAGCGGGGTGTCGATGACCCGGTCCTCGCCGAAGTCCTTCTGGAGCCCGTCCGTGATGCGGAAGACCCCGCCGAGCTTGCCGACGTCCTCACCCATGATGAGGACCTTGGGGTCGGTCTCGAGCGCCTTGCGCAGCGACTCGTTGAGCGCCTTCGCGATGGACATCTTCTCAGCGGCCATGGCTAGTTGCCCTCCTCGGCGAACGATGCCTGGTAGGCGGCGAACTGGGCGCGCTCCTCGTCGACGAGCGGATTGCCGTCGGCGTAGGCGTGGTCGAAGATCGCCAGCCGGTCCGGGTCGGGCATGGCCCGCACCGCTTCGCGGACCCGCTTGCCGAGGGTCTCGCTCTCCTCCTCCAGCGCGGTGAAGTACGCCGCGTCGGCGAGGTCCTGCTTCTCCAGGTACGTACGCAGCCGCAGGATCGGATCCTTGGCCTCCCAGGACGCCCGCTCCTCGTCCGCCCGGTACTTGGTCGGGTCGTCGGAGGTGGTGTGGGCGCCCATCCGGTAGGTGAACGCCTCGACGAGGGTGGGCCCCTCGCCACGCCGGGCCCGCTCCAGCGCCGACTTGGTGACGGCCAGGCACGCGAGTACGTCGTTGCCGTCGACCCGCACCCCCGGGAAGCCGAAGCCCTGCGCGCGCTGGTAGAGCGGCACGCGCGTCTGCTTCTCGGTCGGCTCGGAGATCGCCCACTGGTTGTTCTGGCAGAAGAACACGACGGGCGCGTTGTAGACGGCGGAGAAGGTGAAGGCCTCCGCGACGTCGCCCTGGCTGGAGGCGCCGTCGCCGAAGTACGCGATCACGGCCGAGTCCGCGCCGTCCTTGGCGACGCCCATGGCGTAGCCGGTGGCGTGCAGGGTCTGCGAGCCGATGACGATCGTGTACAGGTGGAAGTTGTTGGTGTTCGGGTCCCAGCCGCCGTGGTTCACGCCGCGGAACATCCCGAGCAGATTGGTCGGGTCCACGCCCCGGCACCAGGCGACGCCGTGCTCCCGGTAGGTCGGGAAGACGTAGTCGTCGTCGCGCAGCGCCCGGCCGGAGCCGATCTGCGCGGCCTCCTGGCCCAGCAGCGAGGCCCACAGGCCCAGCTCGCCCTGGCGCTGGAGCGCGGTGGCCTCGGCGTCGAATCGGCGGGTCAGGACCATGTCCCGGTAGAGACCACGGAGCTCGTCCGCGCTCAGGTCGATCTCGAAGTCCGGGTGCTCGACGCGCTCGCCCTCGGGCGTCAGCAGCTGTACCAGCTGGGGCTCAGAACCCTCCGGCGTCTTCGCGGGCGTCTTCGCGGCGCTGGTCCGCTTGCTGCTGCGTCGCGGTTTGCGCGCGGCAGTGCTCTCCACGGTCACGTGCGTGCTCCTCCGTCGGTCCGGCCCCCGGGATGGCCGGGAACCAGTGCGGCTCGCCTGTGTCCGGACCCGTGCACGGGGTGGGTGCCACTCGGCCGGGAACAGGCGTGACAGGTGCCCCGGCGAGCGTCCTGTCATAAGCACGTTACCCAGTGCATCGCATAACTGCGAAACACCTTGTGACCTGCGATTTTGCTTGGATTTCCAAGTAAATCCAGAAAATCGCCAAGTCCCCCTGGTCACAGCACTGGTAACAGCCTTGCAGGCGGCCGGAACAACGGCACGTTATCCCGGCCGGCAGTCGCAGGGAAGGGCGGACGACCAAGGAGTGTGTGAGACTGCGAATGTGCGCGAAGAAGGAAAAATCACGGTATTCCTGCTCGATGATCACGAAGTCGTCCGGCGCGGAGTCCACGAGCTGCTGTCCTCCGAGGAGGACATCGAGGTCGTCGGCGAGGCGGGCACTGCCGCGGACGCGCTCGCACGCATCCCGGCGACCCGGCCCGACGTCGCCGTCCTCGACGTGCGGCTGCCGGACGGCAGCGGCGTGGAGGTCTGCCGCGAGGTCCGCTCGCGGGACGAGAGCATCAAGTGCCTCATGCTCACCTCGTACGCCGATGACGAGGCCCTCTTCGACGCGATCATGGCGGGCGCCTCGGGGTACGTGCTGAAGGCCATCCGCGGCAACGAGCTGCTCGGCGCCGTACGCGACGTGGCGGCCGGCAAGTCCCTGCTGGACCCGGCGGCCACCGCCCGAGTGCTGGAGCGGCTGCGCGAGGGCAAGGACAGCAAGGGCGACGACCGTCTCGCCGGGCTGACCGAGCAGGAGCGCAAGATCCTCGACCTGATCGGCGAAGGGCTGACGAACCGGGTGATCGGCGAGCGGCTGCACCTCGCCGAGAAGACCATCAAGAACTACGTCTCCAGCCTGCTCTCCAAGCTGGGCATGGAGCGGCGTTCACAGGCGGCGGCGTACGTCGCGAGGCTTCAGGCCGAGAAGCGCTGACGGGACGGGCGGACAGGGACTTTGGTCCCTGACCGTCGGGGGCGGCGGACCCTTACACGGCCCCTACCCGTGGCGGAGAGTGGAGGGCATGCTTTCTTCCCGCCCCTCCGACACCGGCACCGCGGCAGGTTCCGGCACCTTCGGCTCTTCCTGCCCGCCCGCCTCCTCGGTCTCCTCCGCGGCGGACAGGCGCCGGGCCATCGAGCTGCTCGGCAGTGTCCGCTACGGCCGGCTGGCCATGAGCATGCGAGCCCTGCCCTTCCTGGCGGTGGCGCGGCACCTGGTGGTCGAGGGCGGGGTCGTCCTGCGGATGCACAGGGGGCTCGGCTTCCACGAGTCCTGCGACGGAAGCGTCATTGCCTACGGGGCGGACAACTTCAACTCCCCCGCGCCCGGCGGTGCGGAGGACCTCTGGTCGGTCCAGTTCACCGGCCCCGCCGAGATCGTGGAACCCGCCTCCGACCAGCGCGAACGCTTCGGGGCCGGTCCGGCCGAGGTCAACGGCGAGCACTTCGATCCGGTCTATCTGAGGCTGGATCCGCACCTCTCCCATATGCACACTCTGAGCTTCGACGCAAGTCCGTAAAACCGGCCACTCAGCGTCACCTAACATGTGGCGAGTGCTGCGCTCATCTGTGACCTTCCCGCCTGTCCCTCCGGTCGTCGAGGTCCTGCGCCGCTACCCGGACGCCGGTGCGCCCCTCGCGTGCGAACCGATCGGCAAGGGCCTGCTCAACCACGGTTACCGCGTGTCCACCACCCGCGGCTCGTACTTCCTCAAGCACCATCTCGACAAGCACCATCTCGACGACGCCAGCGGCGATCACGCCACGATCGTCCGGCAGCATCGCGCGACCCAGCAGCTGCACTCCCTCGGCGTGCCGGTGGCCCCGCCGCTCTCGGACACGGAGGGTGACACGGTCACGGTGATCGACGGGCAGCGCTACGCCCTGCACCGCTGGGTGGACGGACTCCACCGGGACGGCGCCCAGTTGACGACCGCCCAGTCACGCCGGCTCGGGGCGCTCCTCGGCGCCGTGCACATGGGCCTGGAGCAGGTCATGGAGGCGGACCCCCCGCCGCCTCCGGTACGGAGCCAGAGCCCTGATCCCGCCGACACGTTCACGCTCATCGACGAGCTGCTGACGGCCGCTCGGCACATGGGCCCCAGGGACGCCTTCGACGAGCTCGCCGTGCACCGTCTCGTCGAGCGCCGCGCCCTGCTGGAGCAGCACGCGCACCGCCGCCCGCCCATGCCCGAGGGCTCCGCCAGGGGATGGGTGCACGGCGACTTCCACCCGCTGAATCTCCTCTACCGGGGCGCCGACCCCGTCGCCATCGTGGACTGGGACCGGCTCGGCGTGCAGCCGCGCGCCGAGGAGGCCGTCAGGGCGGCGGCGATCTTCTTCGTCCGGCCGGACGGCGAACTGGCGCTGGAGAAGGTCCGGGCGTACGCCCGCGCCTACCGGCGCTCGGCGGGCGCCGGGGCGGCCGAGATGGCGGCCGCCGTGCACCGGGTGTGGTGGGAGCGCCTCAACGACTTCTGGATACTGCGCTGGCGCTACCGCCTGCACGACCGCAGGGCCGACCCGCAGTTCCCTGCGGTGTCGGCCCTGGCGGTGTGGTGGACGCGTGAGTACGAGGCGGTCGGTGAGGCCTTCACGGGGTGAAGGCCCTCGTCACCGCCTCGTGGTCACCCCGTGGTGCCCGCCGCTCCCGCGGCGGCACCCTCCGCGGCGCCGGCTGCTGTGCCCTCGGTGCCGCCGTTGTTGGTCCCGGGGTCCGTGGGGTCGTCGGTCGGTTCGCCGGTGGAGCCCTCGTCGTCGCCCTCGGTCGTACCGCCGTCGTCCGTCCCGCCCGTCTCCGGGTCCGGCGTCGTGGGCGTCACCGTCGGCTCCTGCGTCGGCTCGGTCGGTTCGTTCGTCTGGGTCCACGTCGGCTCGTCCGTGGGCCAGGTCTGACCGCCCGTGGAGCCGCTCGGCTCCTCGGTCTCCTCCGTCTCCTCGTCCGTCGGCTCCGCCGAGGACGGGGTCGGTGACGGCGACGACGAAGTGGAGGGCGCGACCGGGGCCTTCTTGTTGCCGCCGTCGCCGTTGGCCGCCTGGAGGGCGAACGCGACGCCCGCACCGATCGCGATCAGCGCGAGCACGACGAACAGCCACATCTTCCCGCGACCGCCGCCTTCGCGATGACTGCCGCCCGCGTACGCCCCGTCGTCGGGGTTCATGGGCGGCAGGATTGGGCCCTGCGAGGTGTCCCCGTGCATGGGGTGCCCCATGGCCGCCGTGGAGCCGCCGACGTTCATCGCCGCCGTGTGGCCGCTGTCCTGGGCGTTGACCGGGCCGGTGTTCCAGGTGCCCGTGTGCCCGCCCTGGACCTGCAGCATCTGCAGGCTGTACTGGACGAGGCCGCGCATCTCCTCGGCGCTCTGGAACCGGTCGTCCGGGTCCTTCGCGAGGGAGCGCATGACCAGGCCGTCCAGCTCCGGCGGGACGGACCCGGCGGCCTGGGAGGGCGGGACCGGGGTGTCCTGGACGTGCTGGTAGACGACGGAGAGCGGGGTCTCGCCGGTGAACGGGGGCCGCAGGGCGAGCAGTTCGTAGAGCAGGCAGCCGGTGGCGTACAGGTCGGAACGGTGGTCGACGGCCTTGCCGAGCGCCTGCTCGGGGGAGAGGTACTGGGGCGTGCCCATGACCATGCCGGTCTGGGTCATCGTCGACTGCGCGCCGTGCAGCGCGCGGGCGATGCCGAAGTCCATCACCTTGACCGCGCCGGAGTGCGTGATGATCACGTTCGCCGGCTTGATGTCGCGGTGCACGATGCCGTGCTGGTGGGAGTAGGCCAGCGCCTCCAGGACGCCCGAGACGATGATCAGTGCCTGCTCGGGCGGCGGGGCCTCGGCCTCCAGCAGCAGATCGCGGATGGTGTTGCCCTCGACGAGCTCCATCACGATGTACGGCACGGTCGAGCCGCCCACGACGTCCTCACCGGAGTCGTACACGGCGACGATCGCGTGGTGGTTGAGCCCCGCGACCGACTGCGCCTCGCGCGTGAAGCGGGCCTTGGAGACCGGGTCCTCGGCAAGGTCGGAACGGAGCAGTTTCACCGCCACCGTACGGCCCAGACGGACGTCCTCCGCGGCGTAGACCTCGGCCATTCCGCCGCGGCCGAGCCGGTGGGTCATGCGGTAACGGCCGTCTCCGACCACACCGCCGACACCCCAGGAGTCGGTGCCATCCGAAACTCCGCCGCCGTTTGCTTCGGATCCGGGTGCCATCAGTCCTCGCCGTCGTATCTGTCCGCGCGTCCGCGGGTTCTCACGGTGCCTTGCTGCATTGCCACGTCACGCTACAGCCTCTGCCCGACACAACGGTTTCCAGAGGGACCGGTCATCCAATCGGCTCGCGTGCCTTACACGCAAATTCCATGCTCTTCCTGTAACGCTTCCGAGACGCTTCTTGTGCGTAGGGTCACGGAACGGGCACCCGGCTTGACGTGTCGTACCCCTCGGGCAGACTTGGCCCGTAATAGGGATGATCGCGTCCGTCGGGCGCCGAGGGGGATGCAAGTCATGAGCCACGACGGTGCACAGGGGCGCTACGCGGGCGGTTCCGTGGCCGGCGGCCGCTACCAACTGCGCGACCTGCTCGGCGAGGGCGGCATGGCGTCCGTCTATCTCGCGTACGACTCGGCCCTCGACCGCCAGGTCGCCATCAAGACGCTGCACACGGAGCTGGGGCGCGAGCAGTCCTTCCGCGAGCGTTTCCGGCGCGAGGCGCAGGCCGTCGCCAAGCTGCAGCACACCAACATCGTCTCGGTGTTCGACACGGGCGAGGACGAGCTCGGCGGCGCGCTGATGCCGTACATCGTCATGGAGTACGTCGAGGGGCAGCCGCTCGGCTCCGTGCTCCAGTCGGACATCCAGCAGTACGGCGCGATGCCGGCCGACAAGGCGCTCAAGGTGACGGCCGACGTGCTCGCCGCCCTGGAGACCAGCCACGAGATGGGCCTGGTCCACCGCGACATCAAGCCCGGCAACGTGATGATGACCAAGCGCGGCGTCGTCAAGGTCATGGACTTCGGCATCGCCCGCGCCATGCAGTCCGGCGTCACCTCGATGACCCAGACCGGCATGGTCGTCGGCACCCCGCAGTACCTCTCCCCCGAGCAGGCGCTCGGCCGCGGCGTCGACGCGCGCTCCGACCTGTATTCGGTCGGCATCATGCTCTTCCAGCTGCTCACGGGACGCATCCCGTTCGACGCGGACTCCCCGCTCGCCATCGCGTACGCGCATGTGCAGGAGGAGCCGGTCGCCCCGTCGAGCATCAACCGGTCGATCACGCCCGCGATGGACGCCCTCGTCGCCCGCGCGCTGAAAAAGAACCCGAACGAGCGCTTCCCGAGCGCCGCGGCGATGCAGGACGAGATCACCCGCGTCCTGAGCGCGAGCGGGCCTGCGGGCGCCCCGGTGATCATCGGCGGCGGCTCCCCGGCGAACAGCGGCTCAGGCGTCGGATCGGCGGTCTTCCCGCCCGTAGACCAGGCCACCCCGGCACCGCACAGCGTGCAGACGCCGTACCAGCCGCACCCCCACCAGCAGCACCAGCCGGGCCCCTACGGCGTCCCGACCCCCGCCCCCACGCCGGGCTACGGCTATCCGCAGGCGGCCCAGCCGTACGGCACCCCGGCACCGCTGGGGCACCAGACCCCGCCGCCGTACACGATGTCCCCGCAGACCTCGACGGGTGCGGGCGGCAGCGGCGGGTCCAGGCGCAACATGCCGGTCGTCGTGGGGTCGATCGTGGTCGCCCTGGTCGCGATCGGCGGCCTGATCGCCTTCCTCAACATGAACGGGGACTCGGAGAACGGCAAGGGCGGCGGCGACCCGAGCTCCAGCGAGTCCGGCGTGGCGAGCGAGCACAAGCCGCCGGAGCGGAACCGGACGATGGACGAGGAGGACTGCACCGACGCCACGGAGGACACGGACGACCCGGCGAAGGTCCAGGCTCCGAACTTCGTCTACAAGGACATCCTCTCCGCGAAGGCGTGCGCCATGGCCGCGGGCTGGACGATCAAGGAGATCAAGGTGGAGGGCAACACCTACGCCGAGGACCAGGTCATCGACCAGTTCCCGAGCGCGGGCGCGGCCGTGGCCGAGCGGGGCGCCCACTTCGAGCTGCGCATCGCGACGGGCGACCCGGCCTGACCGGTCGGCCGCCTTCCTCCGCCCGAAGCCGGGCCCGCCCGCACTGATCCGCTGCGGCTGAGGGTGAGGCGTCCGGACGCACCCGGGATGCCGGACATATCGGTGCGTGTGACGCTGATCCCATGCCTCCAGGACTCCCGGCTTCACGGTCGTCGCGGTGCGTCGCCTGCCTGGTGATGGCGGTCGGGGTGGCACTCGGGCCCTCTGCCCTGGCATACGGGGACGACGGGGCCGTCGCGTCCGTACGCCCGGTGCAGTCGGCACTTCCGGCTCAGTCGGCACATCCGGCTCCGGATCGGGCTCGGTTTCCGGCGAGGCCCTCGGACTCCTCCTCATCCACCGCGAGCGCCTCCGTCTCCGCCTCCGCCGGGGAGTCGCCTCTGGCGGGGCGGCAGTCCGGGGAGGGGCGGGCGCGGCCGGGGAGGTCGCTCTCCCCGGTGGAGATCGCGCAGTCCGAGGCGGCGGCCGACGAGATGCCACCGGATCCGGATCCCGCGGAAGTACCGGCCTTCACACCGCCGCCCGAGGCGTTCCCGGAGCCCGGTGAGACAGCACGGCAGCGGAAGGCGCTGGACGAGCCCGCCCTGAAGCAGGTGCGGGATCTGTCGCTGGGCAGCGGAATCGCCCTGGTCGGGCTGGGGCTGGCGTTTCTGGCCCTCCGGCTGCGCCGCTCGAACTGACCCGCCCGATAGGGCCGGGCCCTTGGCCAGGGACGCTTGCGTCGCGCAACATACTGGGTATACATACTCAGTATGTCGATCCGTCACGGGCTGCTGGCCCTCCTGGAGCGTGGGCCTCGCTACGGCTCGCAGCTCCGCACCGAATTCGAGTCCCGCACCGGTTCCACCTGGCCGCTGAACGTCGGGCAGGTCTACACGACGCTCAGCCGTCTGGAGCGCGACGGCATGGTCGCCCAGGACGGTGAGGACGACGCGGGCCACGCGCTCTACTCGATCACCGAGGACGGGCGGACCGAGCTGAGGAGCTGGTTCGAGACCCCCGTCGACCGCAGCAGTCCGCCCCGCGACGAGCTGGCGATCAAGCTCGCGATGGCGGTCGGGGCGCCCGGTGTCGACATCCGCGCCGTCATCCAGTCCCAGCGCAGCCACACGCTGAAGGCGATGCAGGACTACACCCGGCTGAAGGCCCAGGCACTCGCCGACGTACCCACCGACCGTGACGAGGTCGCCTGGCTGCTCGTCGTGGAGCAGCTGATCTTCCAGGCCGAGGCGGAGGCGCGCTGGCTCGACCACTGCGAGTCCCGTCTCGTGCGCCTCGCCGAGGCCGCCGCGACCGAACCCGCCGCACGCCCCGCCCCGTCCACGAGCCGTTGGGCCGGCTGGTCAGCCGCCTCGCGCCCGTCCACCCGCCGCTGACCGCCGGCGGCGACCACTCCGGCCCGCGCCACTCCGGCCCGCGGCCCCCTTTCCGTACACCGTTCTCAGGGGGGAACAGCCCACCATGTCCTCGTCCGTCCCCGCCCCGTCCACCGGTCTCTCCGTGGACGCTCCCGTCCTCGAGCTGAGGGCCCTGACCCGCACCCATGGATCCGGCATCGCCGAGGTCCACGCCCTGCGCGGCATCAATCTGTCCGTCCACACCGGTGAGCTCGTCGCCGTGATGGGGCCCTCCGGCTCCGGCAAGTCCACGCTTCTGACCCTGGCGGGCGGCCTCGACACGGCGACCGGCGGCCAGGTCGTCATCGAGGGCCAGGACATCTCCACGCTCGGCCGCAAGGGCATAGCGCGTCTGCGCCGGCGCAGCGTCGGTTACGTCTTCCAGGACTACAACCTGATCCCCGCCCTCACCGCCGTGGAGAACATCGCCCTGCCGCGCGAACTCGACGGCGTCTCCGTACGCAAGGCGCGCAAGGAAGCCATGGCCTCGCTGGAGGAGATGCACCTCGCGGAGGTCGCCGACCGCTTCCCGGACGAGATGTCCGGCGGCCAGCAGCAGCGCGTCGCCATCGCCCGCGCCCTCGTGGGTGACCGCCGCCTCGTGCTCGCCGACGAACCGACCGGAGCGCTCGACTCGGAAACCGGCGAGGCCGTGCTCGCCCTGCTCCGCAACCGCTGCGACCAGGGCGCTGCCGGGGTGATGGTGACGCACGAGCCCCGGTACGCGGCCTGGGCGGACCGGGTGGTCTTCCTCCGGGACGGGTCGATCGTGGACCAGACGGTGGCCACCGCGGCCGAATCCCTGCTCGCCGCTGAAGGTGCCGAGTGAAGGTGCTCACCGGGTGGCGCGCCGCCCTCCGGATCGCCCGGCGCGACGCCCTGCGGGCCAAGGGCCGCAGTGCTCTCGTCGTCGCGATGATCGCTCTGCCGGTCCTCGGTGTGACGGCCGCCGACGTGACGTACCGCAGTTCCAGGCCCACCGTCGCCGAGAACCTGACGGCCAAGATGGGGTCGGCGGACGCCGTGTTCAGTTCGACGGGCATCGGGGCTTTCCCGATGGAGCAGATGCCCGACGCCATCACGTGGGGCACCCCTGACGACGGGCCCGAGATCCCGGCCGAGGACGAGCGCGACCCCGTCGATGTGCCGGCCACGTTCCCGAAGGGTTCACGGTACCTCACCGAGCAGTCCGTTCCCGCCGTGGTCACCACGCGGCACGGGGTCGCCAACACCGAGATCGTGGAGCTGCGCACCTCCGATCCGGCGGTCAGGGGCAGGCTCGACCTGGTCGACGGGGCGTATCCGCACGGCGAGGGAGAGGTCGTCGCGACCGAGCACTTCCTGAAGTCCGCCGGGCTCGGTGTCGGCTCCCGCACGACACTGCGCGGCCCCGAGCAGACGTACACGATCACCGGCAGCGTCGAGCTGCCCGCGGAGCTCGAGAAGAGTGCTCTGTACGCCGACCCGGGGGCGGTACTCGCCCCGTGGAAGGCGGCGGCCGAGCGTGACCAGAAGGTCGTCCCTCCCTACCCCGGCGACATGACCTGGCTCGTCCGAGGCCCCGCCGGTGCCGGGATCTCCTGGCCGGACGTGCTCAAGGCCAACGAGAAGGGCGTCCTGGTGCTGTCCCGCCAGGTCGCCCTCGATCCGCCCCCGGACTCGGAGGTCCCGCTGCTCGCGCACGAGGACGTCTCCTCCTACGGCGATAGCTCCTCGGAGTCGAGTGCGGCGCTGGTGACCGTCGTCGCCATGGCGGTCCTGGAGATCGTCCTGCTGGCGGGCCCCGCGTTCGCCGTGGGTGCGCGGCGCTCGCGCAGGCAGCTCGGCCTCGTCGGCACCTGTGGCGGCGACCGGGGCCAGGTACGGGCCGTCGTGCTGTCCGGGGGCCTGGTCCTCGGCGCGGTGGGAGCCGTGACCGGTGTCGCCGCCGGGATCGGTCTCACCGTCCTGTTCCGTCCGACGATCGAGGGCTGGACCGGAAGCCGTTTCGGCGAGCTGGACTTCCGCCCCTGGGAGCTGCTGGGTATCGCCGTCATCGGCCTCGTCACCGGCGTCCTGGCGGCTCTGGCACCGGCGATCGTCGCCGGACGGCAGTCGGTGCTCGAATCGCTCACCGGGCGCCGCGGAACACGCCGGAGCTCACGCGTCCTCCCCGTCGTGGGCTGCGTGGCACTGGCGGTCGGTGTGGCGGTCGCCGTCTACGGCGGCACGGCCGGCGACACCCGGCTGGTCGCCGGCGGCTCCGTGGTCGCCGAGCTCGGGGTGCTCGCCTGCATCCCGGTGATCGTCGGGTTCCTCGGCCGGCTCGGCACCCGCCTGCCGCTCTCCCCGCGCATGGCCCTGCGCGACGCGGCACGCAACCGAGGGCGTACCGCGCCGGCGGTCGCCGCCGTCATGGCGGCCGTGGCCGGCACCGTCGCCATCGCCACGTACACCACCAGCGTCATGGCGGAACACGACTACGACCACATGCGCTCCCTCACCCCGGGCACGGTCGCGCTCGTGGCCTCCGAACCGACCGCCGTCGACCAGCTCTCCCTGGCCAGGACCGCCGCGGAACGGAATCTGGCGGTCAGCGGCGGCCGCGCCGACATCGGGCGGGCCTGGGCCGGCTCCGACTGCACGGTCTACTACGAGGAGGACAACGGCTGCGGCACGCTCGAACTGGTCAAGCCCGCCGGCAAGGGCCATATCTGCCCGCTCCAGGGGGCCGGTGCCAGGAAGCTCGCCGAGAGTCTCTCCGCCGAGGAACACAAGAAGCTGATGAGCTCCCCCGCGTGCGTCGACGAGTACCTCACCGCGGGAGCGCTCTACACGGGCGAGAGCCACATCGTCGTAGGGGATGCGTCGCTGCTCAGGTCGTACGTGAAGCTCGACGACCCGGCGGCCGCCGAAGCGCTGGAGGCGGGGACTCCCGTACTGCTCAACTCGGCGTACGCGCAGGACGGCCAGGTCACCCTCAAGGCCGTACACACGTACAACGAGCGCGACAAGGAGAACCGCCGGCTCCACCCGGGCAAGGCCAAGGTCACCACCGACCGGCTGAAGGTGTACGTCGCGCCCGACAGGTACGCCGCGACCCCCGGGATCCGCATGATCCTGCCGCAGCGGACGGCGGACCGGCTCGGCCTGCACACGGACGCCTACGGGACCGTCTACACCGTCACGCATCCGCCGACGGACGCCGAGCAGCAGGCGGTGGCGGCAGCGTTCACCCAGGCCGGCAACGGGGTGTACCTCCAGGTGGAGAATCCGGTGGAGACGCGTGACGAGGATGTGGTCCTGCTGATCCTCGCCCTGTTCGCGGGCGTCGTCACCCTGGGCGCGGCCGCCATCACCACCGGTCTCGCCAAGGCCGACGCGGAGGCCGACCTCACCACGCTCAGCGCGGTGGGGGCACCGCCCGGCGTGCGGCGCTCACTCTCCGGATTCCAGTGCGTGGTCGTCGCGCTCACGGGCGTGCTGCTCGGCACTGCCGCGGGCATCGTGCCGGCGGTGGCCCTGCGCCTGGTCGACCTGCGGGAGGCGATGGAATCGATGCGTGACGAGCCCATGGACTCCGCGTACACACCCATCGTGCTGCCGTGGGAGACCATCGGGCTGCTCGCCCTGGTCGTACCGGTGCTGGCCGGGCTGCTGGCCGCCGCCTTCGCCGGATCACGGCTGGCCCTGGCCCGGCGCGCGGGGTGAGCGTCCTAGTGACGTGAGCGGCTGTTCCGGTGCCCCCGGAAAGGGTGGATCTTGTCTTTCCGGGGGCACCACCGTGTTGTGAAGCCGGTGTGGGAGACAATGGCGGCATGGAAATGCCGAGGAATGAACGGTCGCAGGAGCACCCCCAAGTCCTCGTGGTGGGGCAGGACGGAATGGCCATCGGCGGCGGTGGCGGTGACGACGAGTCGCGCGAGGTTCCCGTGACGGAGATGGTCGAGCAGCCCGCGAAGGTCATGCGGATCGGCAGCATGATCAAGCAGCTTCTGGAGGAGGTCAGGGCGGCTCCTCTCGACGAGGCGAGCCGTGTCCGGCTGAAGGAGATCCACGCGAGCTCGGTGAAGGAGCTCGAGGACGGCCTGGCGCCGGAGCTCGTGGAGGAGCTGGAACGGCTCTCGCTGCCGTTCACCGAGGAGTCCGTCCCCTCCGAGGCCGAGCTGCGGATCGCACAGGCACAGCTCGTCGGCTGGCTGGAGGGCCTCTTCCACGGCATCCAGACGGCCCTCTTCGCCCAGCAGATGGCGGCCCGTGCGCAGCTGGAGCAGATGCGCCGTGCCCTCCCTCCGGGCGTAGGGCACGAGGACGAGGAAGGCGGCGTCGATCCGCACGGGCCGGCGCGCTCCGGACCGTACCTCTAGTGAGCTGAGTCCACACCGACCCGTGGTACGCACCGGGGCCCGGCACGCATGGCGCGTGCCGGGCCCCGGCGTCCGTCCCGGGTGCTCAGGCCTTCGGTGCGGCCAGGAGGATCTTGCCGATGTGGCTGCTGGACTCCATCAGCCGGTGGGCTTCCGCCGCGTCCGCCATCGGCATCGTGCGGTCCACCACAGGCCGGACGACACCGTCGGCGAGCAGGGGCCACACATGCTCGCGTACCGCCGCGATGATCGCGGCCTTCTCCGCCAGCGGCCGCGCGCGGAGCGACGTGGCCGTGACCGCCGCCCGCTTGCTCAGCAGGGCGCTCAGGTTCAGCTCACCCTTGGCACCGCCCTGGAGACCGATGATGGCGAGACGGCCGTTCACAGCGAGGGCGCGCACGTTCCGGTCCAGGTACTTCGCCCCGACGATGTCGAGGATGACGTCCGCTCCGGCACCGTCCGTCGCCTGCCGCAGCTCCTCGACGAAATCCTGCTCGCGGTAGTCGATGAGGATGTCGGCGCCCAGCTCCTGACAACGCGCCAGCTTCTCGGGGCCTCCTGCCGTCACCGCGACGCGCGCGCCGACGGCCTTGGCGAGCTGGATCGCCATCGTGCCGATACCGCTGGAACCGCCGTGGACCAGCAGGGTCTCGGCGGGCCGCAGGTGGGCCACCATGAACACGTTGGACCAGACCGTCGCGGCGACCTCGGGCAGCGCCGCCGCCTCGACCAGGTCCACGCTGTCGGGCACGGGCAGCAGCTGCCCGGTCGGCACGGCGACCTTCTCCGCGTATCCGCCGCCCGCCAGCAGTGCGCACACCTCGTCGCCCACGGACCACCCGGTCACCCCGGGGCCGAGCGCGGCGATACGGCCCGCACACTCCAGGCCGGGGTACGGGGAGGCGCCGGCCGGGGGGTTGTAGAAGCCCTGCCGCTGCAGCACATCGGCCCGGTTCACCGCGCTGGACACGACCTCGACGAGAACTTCGCCCTCGCCGGGTACGGGGTCGGGGACCTCGGCCCATACGAGCGCTTCGGGGCCGCCGGGTTCGGGAATCGTGATCGCATACATGGCCGCGAGGCTACTCCGTACAGAGTCCCGGACGGCGGCGGACTTGCCTGCGCAGCTTCCGGTCCCCGCTCCTACGGCCGCTGATGGGGCGTCCGGTACCCGTTCCTACGGCCGCTGATTGGGCTGCTGCGAATAGCTAGTCGGCGCCGTGTGGATCGGTGAGGCACGCACGATGGTGATCACCCTGTCCGTCAGTTGCAGGGGGCTCGCCGCCGGATCGTCGTAACCGAGCAGCCGGTGGCCGCGGAGGACGCTGACCACGAGGTCATCGGTCTCGCGGACGTTCTTGCCCACCTCGGCCTTTATCACCGGGCGTTCGACGAGGTCGAGCCCGCTGCCCTGCTGGATGAGGTCCTCCATCACCGTGCCCGCGCTGGGGCTGAGAACCGACAGGCCCAACAGCCGTCCGGCCGCACTCGCGCTGGTGATCACGGCGTCGGCACCCGACTGCCTGAGCAGCGGCGCGTTCTCCTCCTCGCGGACCGCGGCCACGATCTTCGCACCGCGGTTGAGCTGACGCGCGGTCAAGGCGACCAGCACGGCGGTGTCGTCGCGCTGGGTGGCGATGATGATCTGACGGGCCTTCTGGAGCTCGGCCCGCAACAGCACATCACTGCGCGTCGCATCACCCAACACGCCCACGAAGCCCTCTGCGTTGGCCGCCTCGATCACCTTTCCGGCTGGGTCGACGATGACGATCTGGTCCTTCTTCAGACCGGTGGCGCAGAGCGTCTGGATGGCTGAGCGGCCCTTCGTCCCGAAGCCGACGACCACGGTGTGTTCACGCAAGTTGCTTCTCCAACGATTCAGCCGGAAATCCTCGCGGGTCCGTTCCGTCAGGACCTCGAGGGTGGTGCCGACCAGGATGATCAGGAAGAGCACCCGCAACGGCGTCACCAGCATCACGTTGACGAGCCGGGCCGGGTCGCTGTACGGGACGATGTCGCCGTAGCCGGTCGTCGAAAGCGTCACCGTCGCGTAGTAGACGGCGTCGAGGAAGTCGACCTTGCCGTCGGCGTTGTCGTGGTAGCCGTCCCGGTCGGCCCAGACGATGAAGACCGTTATGGCCAGCACCGTGAGAGCCATCGCCAGTCGCTTGGCCACCTGTCGCAGCGGTCTGTCGACGACGCGACGGGGCAGGAGCACCCGGGTCGGGACGACATGTTCGTCCGCCCGCCTGGCCATCGCGTCGTGGCCGGGAAGTTTCACGTGAAACACCCTTCCGTCCACGGCGATGCCGAGGCCCACGGTAGATCGAGGATCTCCACCTCGGTGCCGGACCGTACCCCGCCGGGCGGCACCACGGCCAGCCCGTCCGCGCCCGCGATCCCACGCAGCATGGCAGGACCGTTGTAATGGAGGGGTACGACGCTGTCGTGGCGATGGACCACGGGGATCAGCCGGGTGTCATGCGGGTGTCCGTGCACCTCTTCATGGACGGGCGCGCGGTAGCGGTCGTGGGCGGGCCGGCCGGCGAGCCCCCGGAGCAGGGGCTCGGCCAGCGTCACCAGCCCGGATACCGCGGCGAGGGGGTTGCCGGGAAGGCCGACCAGGCAGGGGCCGCCCTCGGCGAGTCGAGCCAGGAGCATCGGATGGCCTGGACGTACGGCCACCCCGTCGACCAGCAGCTCGGCCCCGATCTCGGCCAGGACCGGGTGGACATGGTCCACCGGGCCGGCGGCCGTCCCGCCCGTGGTGAGGATCAGGTCGGCATCGGAGGAGACGAGGGCCCGGCGGAGGTCGTCGGCATCGTCCCCGAGGCGCCTGGGCCCGGCTACCTCCGCGCCCAGGGCGCGGAGCCAGGGGGCGAGCATGGGGCCGAGCGCGTCGCGGATCAGCCCTTCCCGTGGAAGCCCTGCCGTGAGGAGCTCGTCGCCGAGGACGAAGACGTCCACGCGGGGCCGGGGCACGGCGACGAGAGCGTCGTACCCCGCGGCAGCCGCCAGCCCGAGGACGGGCGGGGTCACCACGGTCCCCACCGGCAGGAGCTCGTCGCCGGACCGGCACTCCTGGCCCCGGGGCCGGATGTCCTGACCCTGCACCACTTCACGGGTGGCGTGCAGCAGCCCCTTGGCCTCGTCGTGGTGCGCGTGTTCGCTGCGGATCACGGCGGTGGCGTCCGCCGGGAGGCGTGCGCCCGTGGCGATCCGCAGGGCGTGCCCGTCGGGGAGCGGCGCCGCGGATCCGCGTCCGGCGAGCAGCCCTTCCCCTTCCCGTACGGTCCAGGGGCCTGGCCCCGCGACGGCCCAGCCGTCCATGGCCGAGGTGTCGAACGACGGCAGATCCGTGAGCGCGACAACGGCCTCGGCGAGGATGTGCCCGAGAGCCCGGTCCAGCGGGAGCCGGTGGGCGGCCAGGGGTGCGGCCCGGCCGAGACGGTCGGCCAGAGCACGCGCCGCGGACCAGGCGGTGGCGCCGGCTCGGTGGGAGTGGGAAGAAGACCCGTGGGCCGACGAGGGTCCCTGGGCCGAGGCCGCGGCGTGGGCCGACGACGCTCCATGGCTGCTGGAGGGGCTCGGGGCAGGTGTGCCCGGGGTACCCGGCGTCGGGGCCTGCGGGGCCGGGCCGGAGCGCATGCCCGGCGCTGCCGGTGCCGGCGTGGAAGGCGGATCCCCCGCGCCGGGCCGGTCCTGTGGGGGACGCGGCGTCACTGGCTGCCGCCCCACGAGGGCCAGGGCCTGCTGGACCGCCCGTTCCTCCTCGGCCGCCCGTTCCTCCTCGGCCGCCCGCGCGTCGCGTCCGTGCGGGGTCATGGCGCGCCGGGCCCGCTTCCCGCCGCCGTTTCCTCCTCCCACCGGAGTGCGAGGGCGGTGGCCTTGCGGGAGGCTTCAGCCACGGCTTCGGCCGCGGCTTCCGGGCTCTTACCGCTGCTCGCCATCGCCGCCGCGTACCCCACCAGGAAGGTGGTCAGCGGCGCGGCGGGCCGGGCCACGCCGTGCGCGGCGTCTCGGGCGAGGTCCAGCAGGACGCCGGTGTCGACGTCGAGCTCGATGCCCAGTTCGTTCTTGACTGCGGTGATCCATTCGTCCAGCACGGTCCCATGCTCCCTGATCCGGGCCCTGGCGGCGGCAATGTCTTCCCAGGTGTCGCAGTCGAACGAAGCCAGCGGACCGGCCTGGACCCGGGCCAGATCCAGTTCGGCGGTCAGCAACCGGAGGGGGAGACCGGCCAGGCTGCCGTGCTCGGTGGCGAGAAGGGCGAGTTCACGGCGGAGCGGCTCGGCCCGGTAGACCGCGACCAGCGGCTGGTCCCGGCCGTCCTGGTCGGTGCACAGGGCGCCTTCGCGGTCTCCCTGCTCCGTCGCGGCCAGCAACGAACGGACTGTCGCCTCGCCGAGGAACGGCAGATCCGCGGAGAGCACCAGAACGCTCTCCGCGGCCGTGTGCCGTACCCCGGCGCCGAGGGCCGCCAAGGGGCCGCCGCCCTCGGGCACTTCACGTGTCCAGGTGACCGGACGAACGGTGGGCCTGCGACCGCCGACCACCACGGTGGACCCGGCGTCGGCACATGCGGCGAGCACCCGGTCGAGCAGCGCACGGCCACCCACCCGGAGCCCTGGCTTGTCGGCCCCGCCCAGGCGCTCAGCGGCCCCTCCGGCAAGCACGATGGCGTCATACGCGGTCATGCACCCGAGTATGGGGGCCGCCCGCCGGTGACGGGCACCCCGGGGACCGAACTCACACGATGCCCGGCCCCCGCCCACCGGCCGGCTCCGCTACAGCGTGCGCAGCAGCACCGCCGGCTGTTCCACGCAGTCGGCGACGTAGCGCAGGAAGCCGCCGGCCGTGCCTCCGTCACAGACCCGGTGATCGAAGGTGAGTGAGAGCTGGACGACCTGGCGGACCGCCAGCTCGCCCTTGCGCACCCAGGGTTTGGGCACGATCCGGCCGACCCCGAGCATGGCCGCCTCGGGGTGATTGATGATCGGCGTCGAACCGTCGACGCCGAACACCCCGTAGTTGTTCAGTGTGAACGTCCCTCCCGTGAGCTGCGCGGGGGTCAGCTTCCCGTCCCGGGCGGCCCCGGTCAGCCGGGTGATCTCCGCCCCGATCGACTCCGCGTTACGGGTGTGCGCGTCCCGGATCACCGGAACGACCAGGCCTCGCTCCGTCTGGGCGGCGAAGCCCAGGTGGACCCCGGACATCCGCACGATCTCCCGGGCCTCGGCATCCACCGTGGAGTTGAGCTCGGGGAACCTCGCCAGGGCCGCCGTGCAGATGCGGGCCAGCAGCGCGAGTACCGACACCTTCGGTCCTGCGGCGTTCATCGCGGCCCGCGCCGCCATCAGCTCGGTGGCATCGGCATCGACCCAGCAGGTGGCATCGGGAATCTCACGCCGGCTGCGGGACAGCTTCTCGGCCACCGCGCCCCTGACCCCGCGCAGCGCGATCCGCTCGGCCGATGTGTCCGGCTCCGGGCGGACGACCGGGGACGCTTCGGCAGCGCCTTCCTCGTCCGCGGCTCTGATCGCGCACTCCACGTCGGTACGGAGGATCAGCCCGTCCCGTCCCGAACCGGCGACCTGCCGCAGATCGAGGCCGTGCTGCCGCGCCAGCTTGCGGACCAGCGGGGAGATGACGGCGACGGGCCCTCGGGCCTCCACCACCGGGTGCGCCGCCGTCGGAGAAGCCGACTGCGGCGTCGTCGCATCCACCGGCTGCCGGGCCGTGGCAGCGGCCTGTGCCGGTGTCGTCTGCTCCGCTGTCGCCGGGGCCTGTGCCGAGACCGGAGCGGGTCGGACCCGGCGTCTCCGCGCGGCCGGTGCGGCCGTGCCGTACCCGACCAGCACGTTGCCGGACTCCCCACTCCCGGCGCCCTCGCCGGAGGGCTCGCCGGGAGCCTCGCGCCCGTCCACCCGCTCCATCGAGCCGACCGCCACCGTCAGCAGGGGTGCGCCGACCGGGAGCTCCACGCCCTCCTCGCCGAACCGCGCCGTGACCACGCCCCCGTAGGGGCACGGCACCTCCACCATGGCCTTGGCCGTCTCGACCTCGACGACCGGCTGGTCGACGGCGACGACATCGCCGACCTCGACCAGCCAGCGCACGATCTCGGCCTCGGTCAGTCCCTCACCCAGGTCCGGGAGCTTGAATTCGAGCACCTGCGCCATCAGCTCTCGGCCTCCCACTGAAGACGGGCGACCGCGTCGAGCACCCGGTCCACGCCCGGCAGATGGTGCCGCTCCTGCATCGGCGGCGGATAGGGGATGTCGAACCCGGCGACGCGCAGGACAGGCGCCTCCAGGTGGTGGAAGCACTGCTCGGTGATCCGCGCCGCGATCTCACCGCCGGGCCCGCCGAACCCGGACGACTCATGGACGACCACCGCACGCCCCGTGCGGCGCACCGAAGCGGCCACGGTCTCGTCGTCGAAGGGGACCAGCGAGCGCAGGTCCACCACTTCGAGGTCCCATCCCTCGGCCGTGGCCGCCTCGGCGGCCTCCAGGCACACCGGAAGGGACGGGCCGTAGGTGATCAGGGTCGCGCTGCGGCCGGGGCGCCGGACCACGGCCCGTCCGATCGGCTCGACCGGCGCCGGGGCGGCCGGCGACCAGTCGGCCTTGGACCAGTAGAGCCTCTTCGGCTCCAGGAAGACCACCGGGTCGTCGGAGGCGATCGACTCCCTCAGCAGCCCGTACGCGTCGTCGACCGTGGCAGGCATGACGACATGCAGCCCGGGGGTCGCCATGTAGTACGCCTCGGAGGAGTCGCTGTGGTGCTCGACCCCACCGATCCCGCCGCCGTACGGAACCCGCACCGTGATCGGCAGCGGCATCGCGCCCCCGGTCCGGTTCCGCATCTTGGCGACATGGCTGACCAGCTGCTCGAACGCCGGGTACGCGAAGGCGTCGAACTGCATCTCCACCACGGGCCGCAGCCCGTACATCGCCATGCCCACGGCAGCGCCGAGGATGCCCGCCTCGGCCAGTGGCGTGTCCGTGCAGCGGTCCTCGCCGAACTCCTTCGCCAGGCCGTCGGTCACGCGGAAGACCCCGCCGAGTGTGCCCACGTCCTCCCCGAGGACGTGCACCGTCGGATCCTCCGCCATCGCGTCACGCAGCGCCCGCCCGAGGGCCTGCGCCATCGTGGCCGGCCTGGCCCGGCCGGTCCGTTCACCGGCCGTCACGGCAGCGGTGGTCATCGCCCCTCCTCCGCGCCGCTCTCGTCGTGCGCACCGTTCCCGGCGTCCAGCTCGGCCCGCAGTCGCGCCGCCTGTTCCCGCAGCTGGCCGGTCTGCTCCTCGTAGACGTGGGAGAACAGATCCATCGGGTCGAGCGCCGGGTCGGCGTTCATCTGCTCCCGCAGCGCCTCCGCCATCCGCTCCGCCGCCTCGTGCACCGTCCCGATGCCGTCCTCGTCCAGCAGCCCGCGTCCGGTCAGCTCCCGTTCGAGAAGCCTGATCGGATCGTGCGCGCGCCATGCCTCCACCTCGCTGTCGCCGCGATAGCGGGTGGCGTCATCGGCGTTCGTGTGGGCCTCCATGCGATACGTGACGGCCTCGACCAGCGTCGGCCCCTCACCCCGCCTGGCACGGGCCACAGCCTCGCTGAGCACCTGGTGCACGGCGGCCGCGTCGTTACCGTCGACCAGGCGTCCCGGCATCCCGTAGCCCACGGCCTTGTGTGCCAGGGACGGCGCCGCGGTCTGCTTTGCCAGGGGCACGGAGATCGCGAAGCCGTTGTTCTGTACGAGGAAGACCACCGGGGCCCGCCAGACCGCAGCGAAATTGAGCGCCTCGTGGAAGTCGCCCTCGCTCGTCCCGCCGTCGCCGACCATCGCGAGGGCCACCACGTCGTCGCCCTTGAGACGCGCCGCGTGCGCCAGTCCCACGGCGTGCGGCAACTGGGTGGCCAGCGGGGTGCAGAGCGGGGCGATGCGGTGCTCACGCGGGTCGTAGCCGGTGTGCCGGTCACCCCGCAGCAGCGTCAGCGCCTCGACCGGGTCCAGACCCCGCGCGACTGCGGCGAGCGTGTCGCGATAGCTGGGGAAGAGCCAGTCGCGGTCCTCCAGCACGAGCGCCGCGGCGATCTCGCACGCCTCCTGGCCGGTGCTCGACGGATACACCGCGAGCCTGCCCTGCTTGGTCAGTGCGGTGGCCTGCGCGTTGTACCGGCGGCCACGCACCAGCTCGGCGTAGAGCCTCAGCAGAAGCTCGGGGTCGGTCCCGGCCGCCGCGTCCGTACCCAGCACGCGGTAGGGCTCAGGGTCCGGGAGCAGCGGCGCGGGATCGGTGAGCGGCTTCCAGGCCGGGGGCGGCGTGGGCCGGTAGGCGGCTGCGCCGGGCAGCTCCTGGACCGTCATGACAAGCACCTCCTGGCATCGAGATATATCGAGGGGTGGCGAGATCCGCAGAATGTCGGTCATGGGCAAGGCGCGGTTGTGGTGTGCCTCACCTACCGATTGTTCGGTCGCGGGGGCAATTTGGCTACAGGCGCCTTCAGCCTGTGGACAAACGGTTCTCCACAGCCTGGGATAGAGGCAGGTCGTCCACAACAGGGAGGCGCGGGCAGATGGCAGCTGAACAAATGGCCGACGGGGGCGGTACGCCGGACCGCACTCCGCCGGCCCGGCCGCTGGACTCCATCGACCGCGCCATCCTGCGCATCCTCCAGACGGACGGCCGCGCCTCGATACGGGCCGTCGCGGAGCGCGTCCACGTCTCCCGGGCCAATGCGTACGCCCGGATCAACAGGCTCGTCGAGGACGGAGTGATCCGGGGGTTCAGCGCACGGGTGAATCACGAACGGGCGGGACAGGCCGCTTCCGCCTACATCACGCTCAAGATCGTCCAGAACTCCTGGCGCACCGTGCGCGAACAGCTCCAGGCGCTTCCGGGTGCCACCCACATCGCGCTGGTCAGCGGCGACTTCGACGTCCTGCTCCTGGTGCACACCCCGGACAACCAGGCCCTGCGCGAACTGGTCCTCACCAGGATCCAGGCCATACCCGAGGTGCTGTCCACCCGCACCCTGCTGGTGTTCGAGGAGACCGACCTGGGGCCACGCCCGGACCGCACGGCCGAGCTCGGCTGAGGGCCGTACCGGTCAGCCGGCCCGCATCCCCTCGAAGGCGAGCTGGACGACCGTGTCCGCGAGCTGCTCCGCCTCCTGGGATCCGCCCGACTGCGGGCGGTACCACTCGACCAGCGAGTTCACCATGCCGAAGAGCAGCCGGGTCGCCAGGCGTATGTCCACGTCCGCACGCAGGTCCCCGTCCGCCACCGCGGCCTTGAGCAGCTCGGACACCCGCTGGTCGAACTCACGCCTGCGCTCCAGGGCCCAGCGCTCCGTCTTCGTGTTGCCCCGCACGCGCAGCAGCAGCGTGACGTACGGCAACTCCGCCATGAGCACCTCGACCGTGCGGCGCGTGACGTACTCGACCCGGGCGATCGCCCGCCCCTGGGTGGCCCCCGCCTCGTCGAGAATCCCGAAGAGCCCGTCGAGCGCCCGGCTCACCGCGCGCCTCAGGAGCTCTTCCTTGCCCGCCACGTGGTGGTAGATGGACGACTTGGAGATGCCCGCCGCCTTGGAGAGGTGCTCCATGGACGTGCCGTCGTAGCCGCGCTCGTTGAAGATGCGGACGGCAACGGTCAGGAGCGTCTCCGGGGTGTACGTGTCCCGCTTGGCCGTGGTCATGACCGCGATCCTCCCCCATGAGTTGTCCACAGGTTCCTTGGGGCCCCTTGTCCCGACCGATCGTTCGGTTACTCTAACTCCGTCAGCATGTCCCTGCCCGGCTCGACGAGGAGTTGGTCCGTCATGGCCGCCGAGCTTTCCCCCGAGAAGCTGTCCGAGATCCACCGCCCGACGCTCGACCAGGCCCTCGACGCGATCCGCACGCGCGCCTACTGGTCCCCGCACCCCGAGCACCCCAAGGCCTACGGCGAAGGAGGCCTTCCCGGCAGCCTCGGCGCGGCCGAGGGCAAGGCCGCGTTCGACGCCGTGCTCAACACCCGGCTGGACCTCGGCCAGCCCGGAACCGACGGCTGGACCGGCGGGGAGGTCTCGCCGTACGGTCCGGAGCTCGGCGTCGAGTATCCGCACGCCGACCCGGACATCCTGCTCCCCGCCATGAGCGCGGCCATGGGCTCCTGGCGCGCGGCGGGCCCCGAGACGAGGGCCCTGGTCTGCGTGGAGATCCTGGCCCGGATCAGCGCGCGTACGCACGAGCTGGCCCACGCCGTGATGCACACCAGCGGGCAGGCGTTCGTGATGGCCTTCCAGGCGGGCGGCCCGCACGCCCAGGACCGCGGTCTGGAAGCCGTGGCGTACGCGTTCGAGGAACAGACGCGCACCCCGCGCAGCGCCGACTGGTCGAAGCCCCAGGGAAAGCGCGACCCGCTGCGGCTGGACAAGTCGTACACAGCGGTGGGGCGCGGCATCTCCCTGCTGATCGGCTGCAACACGTTCCCGACGTGGAACGGCTATCCGGGCCTCTTCGCCTCCCTGGCGACCGGCAATCCGGTGCTGGTCAAGCCGCACCCGCGGGCGGTGCTGCCGCTCGCGCTCACCGTCCAGCTGGCACGCGAGGTGCTGACCGAGGCGGGCTTCGACCCGAATCTCGTCGCGCTGGCGACCGAGCGGCCCGGCGAGGGCATCGCCAAGACCCTGGCGGTGCGCCCCGAAGTCAAGATCATCGACTACACGGGTTCCACCGCCTTCGGCGACTGGCTGGAGGCCAACGCCCGGCAGGCCCAGGTCTACACGGAGAAGGCGGGCGTCAACACCATCGTCCTCGACTCCACCGACGACTACCGGGGCATGCTCTCCAACCTGGCCTTCTCGCTCTCCCTCTACAGCGGCCAGATGTGCACCACCCCGCAGAACCTGCTCATCCCGCGTGACGGGATCACGACCGACGCGGGTGCCAAGTCCTACGAGGACGTGGTGGCGGACCTCGCCGAGGCGGTGAACGGGCTGCTCGGTGACGACGCCCGGGCCAACGGACTGCTCGGCGCCCTGGTGAACCCTGACGTGAAGGCCCGGCTGGAAGGGGCCGCGGCCCTGGGTGACGTGGCACTCGCCTCGCGCACGGTCGCCAACCCCGACTTCCCCGACGCCGTGGTCCGCACGCCGGCCCTCGTGAAACTCGACGGCGCCAAGCCCGACGACGGGGCGGCCTACCTCTCGGAGTGCTTCGGCCCGGTCTCGTTCGCGGTGGCCGTCGACTCGACCGGTGACGCGCTGGACCTGCTGCGCCGCACGATCCGCGAGAAGGGTGCGATGACTGTCGGCGCGTACACCACCTCCCCCGAGGTGGAACGCGCGGTGGAGGACGTCTGCTTCGACGAATCGGCTCAGCTCTCGCTGAACCTCACCGGCGGGGTGTACGTCAACCAGACAGCGGCCTTCTCCGACTTCCACGGCTCGGGAGGCAACCCGGCGGCCAACGCGGCACTCTGCGACGGCGCGTTCGTCTCCAACCGCTTCCGGGTGATCGAAGTCCGCCGGCAGGCCTGAGGCCGGATCCGGCCGACGGCGCCCCGTGGAGTGTGGACCCGCGAGGGTCCACACTCCACCGGTCCTTCACCCGTCACCCGTCACCCGTCACCCGTCACCCGTCACGCGTCACGCGGATCCGGGACGTCCGCGTACCGCTGTACCCAGGCGTGCATCGCGATGGCGGCCGCCGCACCGGCGTTGATCGACCTGGTCGAACCGAACTGCGCGATCGAGCAGACCATGGAGGCGTGCTCGCGCGCCTCCGCCGTCAGCCCGGGACCTTCCTGCCCGAACAGCAGCACGCACCGGCGCGGCAGCTCGGTCCGCTCCAGCGGCACGGCCCCGGGGAGGTTGTCGATCCCGATGATCGGCAGCCCCTCGGCCTCCGCCCAGGCTGTCAGGTCCGCGGTGTCCGGGTGGTGCCGCACATGCTGGTAGCGGTCGGTGACCATCGCACCCCGACGGTTCCAGCGCCGCCGCCCCACGATGTGGATCTCCTTGGCGAGGAAGGCGTTGGCGGTACGCACCACCGAGCCGATGTTGAAGTCATGGCCCCAGTTCTCCACCGCCACATGGAAGTCGTGCCGCCGCAGGTCGAGGTCGGCGACGATGGCTTCACGCGTCCAGTACCGGTAGCCGTCACCCACATTGCGCCGGTCACCGTGGGCAAGGAGTTCGGGGTCGTAGCGCTCCCCCTCGGGCCAGGGCAACGGATGCGGACCGACCCCGATCACGGCGCCGTACCCCTCGTCGTACTGGATCGGTTCCTCGGAGGGGTCGGGCGCGGCTGCCGCCCGGGGCTCTTCTGCACTGCCGGTCTCGCTGGTCACCCGACGAGCGTATGGCCACCGCCACCGCCGCTGCGCCCGGCCTCCTCCTCGTCGTCCTGCCCTGCCCGCCGCTGCCCGGGGAGCTTCAGCCCCTTCGCCGTCCGTGAGAACAGGCGCCGGCGGCCGAGCGACACCCTGTGCCCCAGCCACACCAGGAAGACCGTCGGCAGGAAGACGGCGTCAGCGGCGATCATCGCCATGGAGAAGAAGGGCAGACCCAGCAGGACGGAGATTCCTGCGTGCTCACCGATCATGAGGACCAGCAGGATGTTCTTCACCCGCCGGTTGAACAGCGTGAAGGGGAAGGCGACCTGCACGATGACCGTGACGTACGTCAGCACCATGACCAACAGGGCGCTGGACGCGATCAGCTCGGAGAGACCGGCCCACGGGGTGAAGTAGTCGAGCTTGAGCGGATAGTAGACCGCTGTGCCGTCCTGCCAGCGGGAGCCCTGGATCTTGTACCAGCCGGCGGTCGCGTAGATCAGGCAGACCTCGGCCATGATCACGAGAAGCGCGGCGTTGTGGGCGATGTTGGCCAGGACGTCGAGGAGGGCACGCAGTTCGTGGTCCGGCGCTCGGCGGTTCAGGGCCCACCAGGTTCCGTTTCCGAGCCACAGCACCCACAGGAGGGACGGCAGCCACCATGTGCCGCCGATTCCTCCCATGAGGGTGGCCGGCAGGAGCACGCAGCCGAGACCCGCCCACAGGACCGGCCCCGCGACATCACGCGCCGGCGGACCGCCCTCCGCGAGACGTGTGGCGTCCCGAGAGGCACGGCGCGCGTCCAGGGACCACACCCTCGCGCAGCGGGTCAGCACCAGGTAGACGGCCAGCAGATGGATGACGTTGTCGCCGCCGTCACCCATGAAGATGCTGCGGTTCTGGAGGGAGAGCACCCCGGCCATGAACAGGACGGACATGGCCCGGGTCCGCCAGCCGGCCATCAGGAGCGCGGCCGACACCAGCGTGAGCCCGTACACGGTCTCGAACCAGACCGTGGAGTCCGACCACATCAGAGCGGTGAAGGCATCGTTGTTGGTGATGAGCCGGCGCGCCATGCCCCAGCTCCACGGACCGTCAGGACCGTACATCTCGTGGCGGTGGGGCAGCTCGCGCAGCAGGAACAGCAGACAGGTGGCGGAGACACCGATCCGGACGACGGCGCTCTGGTAGGCACCGAGGGGGGCGGCCGTGACGCGCTGGACGGCGTGGGCGAGCGCATGGCCGGCCGTTCGGGCGCCCATACCGACGGGGGCGCTCACCGCTCCGCCTTCCCGGCCGGCGAGGCCTCGTCCGCCGTGGCGGCCCCGGAGAGGTCGGACGACGTGACGGTCCACCACGGGAGTTCCTTGTACTCCGGCCGGGTGCTGATCTTCTCGTCGCTCCACGCCGGGGCACCGACGGAACGTACGGCGGACCTCACCTGGATGCGCTCGACCTTGCCGCCATAGCCGTGTTCGGCGAGACGCAGCATGACGATGCGGCGGATGTAGCGCTCGGACAGCTCCCCGCGAAGGCCGTTGGGGCGGTTCTCGCTGTCGTGGGACCCGGAGTAGAAGTCCCAGGCACGGCGCAGCTCGTTCTGGTCGACGTGGCTGGGGAGGAGGTTGCCGCGTATCGCCTCGCCGTCCTCACCCGAGAGATCGATCCAGGGCGTGACCTTGCTGCCGTCGGCGCCGTCGTCGGCCACCTCGGCGCGTACGTGCACAGAGATGTTCTGCTGGAGCGGGTTGGGGGCGAACAGCTTCCAGTTCTGCTCGAACTCCGGGTAGACCCAGTCGTCCACCACCTCGCCGTGCTGCTTCGTCAGCGTGTTGGACGGCGCGACGTGCAGAAAGATCATGACTATGTGCGCGCAGGCCAGCAGCCCCAGGCCGGACAGCGCGAGCGCCGCGACAACCTGGTACGGAAGCGAGAGAGCCGCCATGCCGCCGCCCGGCCGGCGTACGGCCGGGCCGGGTTCGGTCCTTCCGGGGCCCTGCCCTCGCTCGGCGGTGGTGTCCGGCGACGACGTCTCGGCAACCAGGTCCGGGTCCGGGTCCGGTCGGAGTGCCGTCGCCGCGTCCGGTGATCCGGCGGGTGCGGCCTCCGCCTCCTGATCCACCGACGGGCGGTCCTTCACGCCGGGCCAGGCGAGCTTCTTCTCGACTCCGGTGCGCCCACCGTGGTCCGCATCCATCCCGCCCCGATCACCGTCGATCACCACTCAGTTATCCACAGGGTTGACACCCTACGGGCCTCCGGCTCACCATTGAAGCCGATGAACCGAACGATCGGTCGGTAGGGAGCCCGGGATGGCGGCAGTGACTGCGGACC
Source organism: Streptomyces sp. QL37 (assembly GCF_002941025.1). Classification (NCBI taxonomy): domain Bacteria; kingdom Bacillati; phylum Actinomycetota; class Actinomycetes; order Kitasatosporales; family Streptomycetaceae; genus Streptomyces; species Streptomyces sp. QL37. Next base: position 4,206,337 of record NZ_PTJS01000001.1, read on the forward strand.
AGACGACGCAGGGGACGGCAGGCACGACGGACGGGGCGGACGCGGACCGTCTGGCGGCCTTCGACGCCGCCGTGGCGGCGGACGACCGGATCGAGCCGCGGGACTGGATGCCCGAGGCGTACCGGGCCTCGCTGATCCGCCAGATGGCCCAGCACGCTCATTCCGAGATCATCGGCATGCAGCCCGAGGCCAACTGGATCACGCGGGCGCCCTCGCTCCGCCGCAAGGCGATCCTGATGGCGAAGGTGCAGGACGAGGCCGGGCACGGCCTCTATCTGTACAGCGCGGCGGAGACGCTGGGGACCAGCCGCGAGGAGATGCTCGACAAGCTGCACGCCGGGCGGCAGCGCTATTCCTCGATCTTCAACTACCCCACGCTGACCTGGGCGGACGTCGGCGCGATCGGCTGGCTGGTGGACGGCGCCGCGATCACCAACCAGGTGCCGCTGTGCCGCTGCTCCTACGGCCCGTACGCCCGCGCGATGGTCCGGGTCTGCAAGGAGGAGTCCTTCCACCAGCGCCAGGGGTACGAGCTGCTGCTCGCTCTGAGCCGCGGCACCCCCGCCCAGCACGAGATGGCCCAGGACGCGGTGGACCGCTGGTGGTGGCCGTCCCTGATGATGTTCGGTCCGCCCGACGACTCCTCGGCGCACTCGGCGCAGTCGATGGCCTGGAAGATCAAACGGCACTCCAACGACGAGCTGCGGCGGCGCTTCGTGGACATCTGCGTCCCGCAGGCGGAGGCGCTGGGTCTCACCCTCCCCGACCCCGACATCCGGTGGAACGAGGAGCTGGGGCAGCACGACTACGGGGCGATCGACTGGACGGAGTTCCAGGAGGTCCTCAAGGGCAACGGCCCCTGCAACGAACAGCGGCTGACCCAGCGGCGCACGGCCCATGAGGAGGGCGCCTGGGTCCGCGACGCGGCGGCGGCATACGCAGACAAGCACGCGGCCCGGCCCGGCACAGCCGGAGCGGCCGCCCAGCCCGTGGAGGCGACCGCATGAGCAGCTCGACCGACTGGCCCCTGTGGGAGGTGTTCGTGCGCTCCCGGCGAGGGCTGTCCCACACCCACGCGGGCAGCCTGCACGCGCCGGACGCCGAGATGGCCCTGCGTAACGCCCGCGATCTCTACACCCGGCGCTCGGAAGGCGTCTCCCTCTGGGTGGTCCCCTCGACGGAGATCACCGCGTCGTCGCCGGACGAGAAGGACTCGTTCTTCGAGCCCGCCGGGGACAAGCCCTACCGCCACCCCACGTTCTACGAGATCCCGGAAGGGGTGAAGCACCTGTGAGCGCGGCTCTCGCCCTCGGCGACGACGCACTGGTGCTCTCGCACCGTCTGGGGGAGTGGGCCGGTCGCGCCCCTGTACTGGAGGAGGAGGTGGCCCTGGCCAACATCGCCCTGGATCTGCTGGGTCAGGCCCGGATGCTGCTCTCCTTCGTGGGGGACGAGGACCAGCTGGCGTACCTCCGTGAGGAGCGAGCCTTCCGCAACGTCCAGCTGGTGGAGCAGCCGAACGGCGACTTCGCCCACACCATCGCCCGCCAGCTCTACTTCTCCGTCCACCAGCACCTTCTGTACGAGGCGCTGGCCGCCGGCGAGGGCGAGTTCGCGGATCTCGCGGCCAAGGCGGTCAAGGAGGTCGCCTATCACCGGGACCACGCGGAGCAGTGGGTCCTGCGACTCGGTGACGGCACAGCGGAGAGTCATCAGCGCATGCAGATCGCGCTGGATGCCCTGTGGCGGTTCACCGGCGAGCTGTTCGAGCCGGTCGAAGGAGTCGACGTAGACGGGCAGGCCCTGCGCGACGGCTGGCTGGCCGCTGTCACCTCCGTGGTGGAGCGGGCCACCCTGACCCTCCCGACAGGGCCGCAGTCCGGCGCCTGGGCGGCCGGAGCGGGCCGGCAGGGTCTGCACACGGAGCCCTTCGGGCGGATGCTCGCCGAGATGCAGCATCTGCACCGCAGCCACCCGGGGGCGTCGTGGTGACCACCGAGACCCCGCTGGAAGCGGAGCTCCACCGGCTGGCGGGCTCCGTTCCCGATCCCGAGCTGCCCGTCCTCACGCTGGACGAGCTCGGCGTGCTCCGCGGCGTGCGGGCCGACGGACCGGACAAGGTCACCGTGCGGCTCACCCCGACGTACACCGGCTGCCCGGCCATTGAGGCCATGTCCGCCGACATCGAGCGTGTGCTGCACGACCACGGCGTCAGTGAGGTGTCCGTGGTCACGGTCCTCGCCCCCGCCTGGTCGACCGACGACATCAGCGACGAGGGGCGCCGCAAGCTCGCGGAATTCGGCATAGCCCCGCCTCGGCCGGGAGGCGGGCCGGGCGGACCGGTTCCTCTGACGCTCTCGGTGCGCTGTCCGCACTGCGGTTCCACGGACACGGAGCTGCTGAGCCGGTTCTCCTCCACGGCGTGCAAGGCACTGCGCCGCTGTGTGGCGTGCCGCGAACCGTTCGACCACTTCAAGGAGTTGTAGATGTTCCATCCGCTCCGGGTCAGCGCGATCGAACGGATCACGGACGACGCGGTGGCCGTCACCTTCGCCGTGCCGGCCGAGCTGCGTGAGACCTTCCGCCACACTCCCGGCCAGCACCTGAATGTGCGCTACCGCGTCGACGGCGAGGAGATCCGGCGGTCGTACTCGATCTGCGCCCCGGCCACCGAGAAGCCGGGCGACACCTTGCTGCGGGTGGGCATCCGCATGGTCGACGGAGGCGCGTTCTCCACGTACGCCCTCAAGGAGCTGGCCGTGGGGGACCAGCTGGAGGCGATGGCTCCGATGGGCCGTTTCGTCCTCGACCCGCGCCCCGGTCACTTCGCCGCGATCGTCGGCGGCAGCGGAATCACCCCTGTGCTGTCGATGGCGGCGACCCTGCTGTCACGGGAGCCCTCGGCGCGCTTCTGTCTGATCCGCAGCGACCGGACGGCTGCGTCGACGATGTTCCTGGACGAGGTGGCGGACCTCAAGGACCGCTATCCGGAGCGCTTCCAGCTGGTGACCGCGCTGTCCCGGGAGGAACAGGCTGCCGGGCTCCCCTCGGGCCGGCTGGACAGAGAGCGTCTCACCGGGCTGCTGCCCGCGCTGTTGTCGGTTCCCGATGTGGACGGCTGGTTCCTGTGCGGGCCGCTCGGCCTGGTCCGGGGGGCGGAAGGGGCGCTGCGCGCACTCGGCGCCGACCGGTCGCGCATCCACCAGGAGATCTTCCACGTCGCGGACGAGGGGACGGACTCCCCGACGGCCGTCAGGGTGGCGGCACCCTCGGAGAGCAGGCTCACGGCGACGCTCGACGGGCGGTCGGGCAGCTGGCCGGTCCAGGACGGCGAATCGCTGCTGGACACGGTGCTGCGAAGCCGCTCGGACGCTCCCTATGCCTGCAAGGGCGGAGTGTGCGGGACCTGCCGGGCATTCCTGGTCTCGGGCGAGGTGCGGATGGACCGCAATTTCGCCCTGGAACCGGAGGAGACCGGGGCGGGCTTCGTGCTGGCCTGCCAGTCGCACCCGGTCACCCCGGAAGTCGAGCTCGACTTCGACCGCTGAGGCCGCCCAAGGACGGTACGAAGCCCTGCCCGAACAGGAACCGCCCGTACCGGCACCGCCGTCCGAGCGAGCGCCGTGCGTGCGAGCGCCGTGCGTGCGAGCGCCGTGCGTGCGAACGCCGTGCGTGCGAGCGCCGTGCGTGCGAGCGCCGTGCGTGCGAACGCCGTGCGTGCGAGCGCCGTGCGTGCGAACGCCGTGCGTGCGAACGCCGTGCGTGCGAACGCCGTGCGTACGACCGCGGGTGTACGTACACCCGCCGTACGTACACCCGCCTTGCGCACGGCGCCGCGGAAGCGGTCAGAGCACGAAGGCCGAGCTGCCGTTGTCCGTGACCATCGGGCGCCCGGCACCGTCCCAGGCGAGCATGCCGCCGTCGATGTTCACGGCGTCGATGCCCTGCTGCACCAGATACTGGGTGACCTGGGCCGACCGGCCTCCGACGCGGCACATCACGTGCACGCGGCGACCGTCCTCGGCCGCCTCGGTCAGCTCACCGAAGCGGCCCACGAAGTCGCTCATGGGAATGTGCAGCGCACCCTCGACATGCCCGGCCGCCCACTCGTCGTCCTCCCGGACGTCCAGCACGAAGCCGTCCGACGGAACCGCCGCGACGTCCACCGAGGGCAGTGGAGCGAAATTCATGGGTATGCCTTCTCTCGTACGTACGCGCCAGGGTCATCCGGAACGCTACTGCACCAGCCCTGCCAGCTCGCCCTCACGCTGGGACACCTCCGCCAGAAGCTTCTCGCCGATGTCGTCCAGGAGCCGGTCGGGGTCGTCCGGCGCCATCCGCAGCATCGAGCCGATCGCGCTCTCCTCCAGCTCCTGGGCCAGAACCGTCAGCAGCTCCTTACGGCGGCTGAGCCACTCCAGCCGTGCGTAGAGCTCCTCGCTCTCGCTCAGCCGCAGCTCCGGCGTCACAGGCCCCGCAGCCCACTCCGCGGCCAGCTCCTTCAGCAACGCCACGTCGCCGCGCCCGTAGGCCGCGTTGACCCGGGCGATGAACTCGTCCCGACGTGCCCGCTCCGTCTCGTCCGGAGCCAGGTCCGGGTGTGCCTGACGGGCGAGCTCCCGGTAGAGCTTGCGCGCCTCCTCGCTCGGCCTGACCCGCTTCGGCGGCCGTACGGGCTGGTCGGTGAGCATGGCCGAGGCCTCGGGCGAGAGCCCGTCCGAGTCCATCCAGTCGTGGAAGAGCTCCTCGACACCGGGCATCGGCATGACGATCGCCCGTGCCTCCTGGGCCTTGCGCAGATCCTCCGGATCGCCGGTCTTCGCGGCCCGCGCCTCCGCGATCTGCGCGTCGAGCTCGTCGAGGCGGGCGTACATCGGGCCGAGCTTCTGATGATGCAGCCGGGAGAAGTTCTCCACCTCCACCCGGAAGGTCTCCACCGCGATCTCGAACTCGATCAGCGCCTGCTCGGCCACCCGCACAGCCTTGGCGAGCCGCTCCTCGGGCCGAGGCGCAGATCCCTCACCCACCGCCTCACCGCCGGCCTCACCTGCCGCTCCGCCTGCCTGATCACCAGCGGCGTCGGCGGAGGCGGGACCCGCCTCCGGCACATCGTCCGGGACCGGCCTCAGGCCGTCACCCTGCGACGCTTCCTCCGTGTGCCGCGGCGCACGCCGCGCGTGCTTCGGCGCGTCCTGCCGGTCCTGGTTCTGCCGGTCTTCGTCGTTCCGGGTGGTCGGCACCCCGGCGGCTTCGTGGGTCACCCGTCCAGCGTATGGCCACGACCCGCGCCGTGAAGACACACGGTGGCAGCAGGACCCGCTCAGACGCCGAGCTCAGCGGCTATTCGCCCGGCTCGGACAGCCCGGACGAGCTCGGCATGATCCGCCTCGGTCCGGTCCGCGTACGTCACGGCGAAATCGGCCACCGCCGCGTCCAGCTCGGCGTTCTTCCCGCAGTAGCCCGCGAGCAGCCGGGGGTCGGCGCTGTGCGCATGGGCCCGGGCCAGCAGGGCGCCGGTCATCCGCCCGTAGTCGTCCACCTGGTCCGCGGCGAGTGCGGCCGGATCCACGCTTCCCTTGCGGTTCCTGAACTGGCGTACCTGGTAGGGCCGGCCGTCGACCTCGGCCCAGCCGAGCAGTATGTCGCTGACGACCTGCATCCGCTTCTGTCCGAGCACCACCCGGCGCCCCTCGTGCACCACGTCCGGCACCTCGAAGCCGATCCGCCCGAGGTAGGGGGAGAGCGCGGACGGGCGGGCCTCCTTCACCTGCAGCACCAGCGGCTCCCCCCGGTGGTCGAGCAGCAGCACCACGTACGACCGGGTCCCCACGCTTCCCGTGCCCACCACACGGAACGCCACATCGTGGATCGCGTAACGGGCCAGCAGAGGAACCCTGTCCTCCGAGATCGTCCCGACGTAGCCCTCCAGCCCCGCCGCCACGGCCGCCGCCTCCGCGTCGGGCACACGCCGCAGCACGGGCGGTGAGTCGACGAATCGGCGACCGCCGTCCTCCCCTTCCTCCGTGGACCGGGCGGCGAAGCGGGCACTCGTGTTGTTCCGCGCCTTCGCGGAAACGCGCTCCAGCGTCCCGAGCAGGTCCCGCGCGTCGGTGTGCGAGACGAGCTCCTCGTCCGCGATGGCGTTCCACGCGTCGAGTGCGGGCAGCCCGGCCAGGAGACGCATCGTGCGGCGGTACGCGCCCACCGTGTCGTACGCACCCTGCCGGCAGGTGGCCTCGTCCGCCCCCGCCTCCCTGCCCGCGAGCACCAGCGAGGTGGCGAGCCGCTTGAGATCCCACTCCCACGGGCCGAACACGGTCTCGTCGAAGTCGTTGAGATCGATGACCAGGTTGCCGCGCGCGTCGCCGTACAGCCCGAAGTTGGCCGCGTGCGCGTCACCGCAGAGCTGGGCACCCACGCCCGTGACCGGAGTGCCCATCAGGTCGTGCGCCATCAGACCGGCCGAGCCGCGCAGGAACGCGAACGGCGTCGCGGCCATCCGCCCCACCCGTATGGGCGTCAGACCGGGCACCCGGCCCTGGTTGGACTCCTCGACCGCCTGGACCGCGTCCGGCCTCCCGGCGGGCAGCTCCAGCGAACTGTGCGCGGACCGGGGCACCTCGAGCCTCAGCGCCTTGCCGGCCGCTTTCGGGGAAGCCGCCCCAGGCCCGGGCCGCACCCCTCCGGCCACGCGCCGCGCGAATCCGGGAACGAGCGGGATGCGCCCGTCCCCCGTCGTCCGCTGTGCCGGCACCGTCGCATCGACTTCGCCCATGGTGCGCCGCCTCCCCCCGGCTCGTTCAGCCGTCCCGTCCGATCAACATCAACCGCGGACGACGGTACAACCGTCCCTGCCGGCCGTCTGCCCCTGTGGACAACTCCGAGCCGACCTGTGGACAACCTCCCGCGAAGGCCCGGGCTCCGTGCCTGCGCACGGAATTTCCCAGCCCTCGGGCCCCGGGAGCCCTGACCCGGGCCAGGGCTCCCGGAGTCCGCGCCGGCAGGCCGTCACACCCCGACGGCCTCTTCCATCTCCTCCTCCGCCCCGGCAGCAGCCCGCACGGCCGCCGCCTCACGCGCCTTCTCCGCCTCCTCGCGACGCCGCTTCGCCTCGGCCAGTCCCGCCACCCCCAGAACGGCCAGGCCGGCCACGAACCAGAGAGCCAGCACCAGCAGGTGCCCGCCCAGGTCGTACCCACCGAAGTACACGTGGCTGCGCACCCCTTCCACGAATCCCGCACCGTTCCAGAAGGAGTGCAGGGCTCCGAAGAAGCCTGGCTGGACCTCCGGCCGGAAGATGCCTCCGGAACTCGTGAAGTTGAGCATGACGAAGAGCAGCATCACGCCGAGCGTCGTCCACCGCTTGAGGAAGGTGTGCAACCCCACCCCGATCAGCAGGATCCCCGCCGAGTAGAGCCACGCCATCGCCCAGAGTCCGCCGAGGCCGTGGTCCACCAGACCGAACACCGGCCCCGCGAACGCGGCTCCGATCACACTCACCACGAGCGAGGTGCCGATGGCCAGCCCGGCCCTGATCCGCAGGGCCAGCACCGCCCCCGCCCCGCCGATCACCGCGACCGAAGCGTACGACCCGATACTGACCGCCACCAGCAGGAAGAAGATCCCCTGGCCGGTCGGATCGCCATCCGCCGTGGGCGCCACGTCCGTCACGTCGAGCGGGTCCCCCTGCCCGGCGGCCACCTCGGTGAAGACCTTCTGGACCACCGTCGCGCTGGTGTCCGACGAGGCGGTGGCGACCAGGAGCTCAGGACGGCCGCCCGGGACGTACGCGCCGTAACTCTGCTGCGTCCTCAGGTGGTTCACCGCGATGCCGCGGTCCGCTACGGTGCGCACACTCAACGCACCGTCGCCCTTGTCCTGCAAGGTCTGGGCAAGCACCTGCGCGCTTGCTCCCGAACCGACGACGTCCACCCTCAGGTCGTGCGGCTCAGGGGCGTGAAAGGCCCCCAGATAGGCGAGCCCCATACCGACGCACATCAGCAGCGGCGTAATGAGATGGCTGAGCACATGACGCAGCGCACCGGCGGTTGAGCCGGAGGCGGAGCTCGGACCTGCGGACATTCGACCAGTCCTCCAATGGTTGGTTTTTACAACTACTACCTCGTTGTAGCATACAACTAATATTCGGGAAGGTGATTCACGTGGCAGACATCCCCCGGGAGCGCGAGGAGTCGCTGGACGTCATCCAGCGCGAGCTGACCGCTTTCGCGCGCCGCGCGCGCTCGACCGCGGCACGGCTCCACCCGGACCTGCCGCTGGTCTCGTACACGCTGCTGGCCCACATCGACGACCGGCACGGCTGCCGCGCGACCGACCTGGCGGCGCACTACATGCTGGACAAGTCGACGGTGAGCCGACAGGTGGCGGCACTGGAGAAGCTCGGCCTGGTCGAGCGCCATCCGGACCCGGACGACCAGCGCATCCAGGTACTGCACCCCACCGACGCCGGCACACGGGCACTAGCCTCGACGCAGGCCAGTCGGCGCGCCGCCTACCGGGAACGCCTCGGAGCGTGGACGTCCGACGATCTCGAGCAGTTCGCGGAGTACCTGCTGCGCTACAACGCGGCGGGCGAGGACACCACCCCCCGATAGACACCCGGCCACCACGGGCCAGGGCGACCCGGCAGCGGATCAGCGACCCCGAAGCGGCCGGGCCAGAGGTCAGCAGCCCCCCGGGCCCCCGAGATGGGCGTCAGCCCACCTGCCGAGTTCCTTGAGCGCGGGCTCCATCGCGGCGCCGGCCTCCGTCAACTGGTACGCGACCCGCAGCGGGGGCCCTTCGTCGACCTCACGCACCACGAGACCGGCCGCTTGCAACTCGGACAGCCGGTCCGACAGCATCCGCTCACTGATGCCCGGAATCGCTCGACGCAGATCCGCGAAGTGCACCGGCCGCTGCATCAGCACCGAGACGATCGGCCCCGTCCAGCGCTTCCCGAACAGCTCGAAGACGCGCGTGATGCTCCCATCCACCTGCCGACAGGTCTGCTCACTGTGATCCGCCATGCCCCCAGAGTACTGCGCCGGAGTGCGGGACTTATGAAAAGTAAGGGACTATGTTATTACTAGCAACGTACCGAAAAGACGGATCACGCTCACCGCGCCCCAGTTCGTCGCCGCGGCCCGGACCGATCCGCCCACCCGACTCCTACGGAGATCCCCATGGCCACGCTTCTGCACCTCGACTCCGCCGTCTTCCCCCAGGGCTCCACATCCCGCGAGGTCACGGCCGCCTTCGTCTCGGCTTGGCGCGAGCAGCACCCCGACGGCGAGGTCGTCTACCGCGATCTCGCCGCCACCCCCCTGCCCCACCTGGACGCCTCGGCAGTAGTCGCCGGTGCCGAGGATCCCCTGCGCGGGGAACTGGCGGCCGAGCTGGCCGCTGCGGACGCCGTGCTCATCGGCGCGCCGATGTACAACTTCTCCATCCCGTCCACCCTCAAGGCGTGGCTCGACCAAGTGATCATCGTCGGCCACAACGCCGGCCCGGAAGGCCCCGTCGCCGGCACGCCCGTCACCGTGGTGGCCAGCCGAGGCGGCTCATACGCTCCCGGCACGCCGCGCGAGGAGTTCGAGTTCGTCCAGAACTACCTGGAGAAGGTGCTGACGGGCATGCTGGGAGCCGAAGTCGATTTCATCGTCCCGGAGTTGACGCTGGCCCACTCGAAGCCCGAGATGGCCGAGCTCATCCCCCTCGCCGACGCCTCCCGCACCCAGGCGTTCACCGACGCCGCGGAGAAGGCCAAGGCCCTGGCTTCACGCCTCGCCGCCTGACGCGGCGACTGACGGGTGGGTCCGCACGAAAGTCCTCTTTGGTGCGGATCCGACGTTTCACGTGAAACAGGAGCCGCCCCACGCCTGCTTCCGAGCCGGTGCGGGCTTCATCACAGCCCTCTCACGCACACCCGACTCGGCGACACGACCAAGAACCCCGCACAACGAAGAACCCCCGCACCGAATCTCTCCGGTGCGGGGGTTCTGTCGAACCAACCCGGCAGTCGCAAGCGACTGCCTGTTGTGCGCGAGGGGGGATTTGAACCCCCACGTCCCTAAGGACACTGGCACCTGAAGCCAGCGCGTCTGCCGTTCCGCCACTCGCGCATGAGTGGTGCTTTCAGACTCTCCCACCGAGTGGTGTGAGCGCCTGGCGACATCCGGAAGATTAGCACGCTGGGCAGGGTGGATTCACATCCGTTGTTTCGCCGAACCCACGAGGGGAACCGGGAACGCGGAAAGCCCGGCCCCACTCCTCCTGAGTGCACCCGGAGTGCGGGACACTGTCAGGAGGGCACCTCTACGATCCGTGTGAGAGGTGACACTCATCCACTGTGCAGACAAGGGGAACCAGCCGATTTCCCCACGCGTGGATACGATCAGTAAGCAGTACAGGGATGACGACACCGGAGGAGGTGCCCCATGGGAGTCATGAAGCGTTTCGAGCAGCGTCTCGAAGGTCTGGTCAATGGCACCTTCGCCAAGGTCTTCAAGTCCGAGGTGCAGCCGGTCGAGATCGCGGGAGCCCTTCAGCGCGAGTGCGACAACAACGCGTCGATCTGGAACCGCGAGCGGACCGTCGTGCCCAACGACTTCATCGTCGAGCTCAGCACCCCGGACTACGAGCGCCTCAGCCCGTACTCCGGCCAGCTGGGCGACGAGCTGTCCGGCCTCGTACGTGACTACGCCAAGCAGCAGCGGTACACCTTCATGGGCCCGATCAAGGTCCACCTGGAGAAGGCGGACGACCTCGACACGGGTCTCTACCGCGTACGCAGCCGGACCCTGGCGTCGAGCTCGTCACAGCAGGGCCAGCAGGGCGGCCCCGCTCCCTATGGCCAGCCGAACCGCCCCGCCGCCCCTCAGGGGCAGGGTGGCTACGGCTACCCGCCGGCTTCCGCTCCTCCCATGCCCCCGGCCCCTCCGCCGGGCGCAGGGCGCCCTGGAGGCCCTTCCAGCGACTGGCGCCCGCCGGCCGCGTCCGGCCCCATGCCGGACGCCCAGGTGCGGCGCTGGATCGAGATCAACGGCACCCGCCATCAGATCTCCCGCCCGACGTTGGTGATGGGACGAAGCACCGACGCCGACGTGCGGATCGACGACCCCGGCGTATCGCGCCGGCACTGTGAGATCCGGACCGGAACGCCCTCGACGATCCAGGATCTCGGGTCTACCAACGGCATCGTGGTAGACGGGCAGCACACCACCCGCGCTACGCTCCGCGACGGCTCGCGGATCGTCGTGGGCAGCACCACCATCGTTTACCGGCAAGCCGAAGGGTGAAGCGGGGGCAATGTCAGAGCTGACCCTGACGGTCATGCGGCTAGGTTTCCTGGCTGTTCTGTGGCTATTCGTAATCGTGGCCGTCCAGGTCATTCGCAGCGACCTGTTCGGTACGCGCGTCACGCAGCGCGGCTCACGCCGCACTGCCGCTGACGCCCGTCCGCAACAGGGACGCCAACAGCAAGCAGCACCTCCTCAGCAGCGACAGCAGTCCGGGCGCCAGCGGCGCGGGGCACCCACGAAGCTGGTCGTCTCCGAGGGCACGCTCACCGGCACCACTGTCGCGCTCCAGGGGCAGACCATCACCCTGGGCCGGGCGCACGATTCAACAATCGTGCTGGATGACGACTACGCCTCCAGCAGGCATGCCAGGATCTACCCGGACCGTGACGGCCAGTGGATCGTCGAGGATCTCGGGTCCACCAACGGCACCTATCTCGACCGGACCCGGCTCACCACCCCGACACCTGTTCCGCTGGGCGCGCCGATCCGCATCGGCAAGACCGTCATCGAGCTGCGGAAGTAGTACGACAATGAGCGAGCGGAGCGAGCGAGCCGCCGCGGTCCTGACGACGGACCCGGCCCGGCTCCCGACCGGAGGGTGGGCAGTGTGGCTCGAGACCGGCTGTACCCCGAACCGACGGGCGAGGTGCGCATGAGCTTGTCCCTGCGCTTCGCCGCCGGATCGCACAAGGGCATGATCCGGGAAGGCAACGAGGACTCCGGCTACGCCGGCCCCCGCCTTCTCGCCATCGCCGACGGCATGGGCGGCCAGGCGGCCGGAGAGGTCGCCAGCTCCGAGGTGATCTCCACGCTCGTGCAGCTCGACGACGACGTCCCGGGCTCCGACATCCTCACCTCGCTCGGCACGGCGGTCCAGCGGGCCAACGACCAGCTGCGCGTCATGGTCGAGGAGGACCCCCAGCTGGAGGGCATGGGCACGACGCTCACGGCCCTGCTCTGGACCGGTCAGCGTCTCGGCCTCGTGCACGTCGGCGACTCCCGCGCCTATCTTCTGCGTGACGGCGTCCTGACGCAGATCACGCAGGACCACACCTGGGTCCAGCGCCTCGTCGACGAGGGCAGGATCACCGAGGAAGAGGCCACCACCCACCCGCAGCGTTCCCTGCTGATGCGGGCACTGGGCAGCGGCGACCACGTGGAGCCCGATCTCTCCGTCCGGGAGGTCCGCGCCGGTGACCGCTATCTGATCTGCTCGGACGGGCTCTCCGGCGTCGTCTCCCACCAGACGATGGAAGAGACCCTGGCCAGCTACCAGGGCCCTCAGGAGACCATCCAGGACCTCATCCAGCTCGCCCTGCGCGGCGGCGGTCCCGACAACATCACCTGCATCGTCGCCGACGTCCTGGACGTCGACAGCAACGACACCCTGGCCGGGCAGCTCAACGACACCCCGGTCATCGTCGGCGCCGTCGCCGAGAACCAGGCCGCCCAGGCCAACGACGGCCGCGCCATGGAGACCCCGGCGGGCCGTGCGGCCGGCCTCGGCCGCCCTGTGCCTCCGCCGTCCGGAGGCTTCGGCCCCCCTGGCAGCGGCGACGACGTGGGTTACGGCTCCGGCCCGGACGGCGCCTTCAACTCGTACACCGACGACGACTTCGTCAAGCCCCGCGGCCGCGGCAGGTGGCTGAAGCGCTCGTTCTACATCGTCCTCGCGCTGGCCGTGATCGGCGGCGGCGTCTACGGCGGATACCGCTGGACCCAGACGCAGTTCTACGTGGGCGCGAAGGACGACAACGTCGCGCTCTACCGTGGAATCAGCCAGGACCTCGCCTGGGTGTCCCTCTCGAAGGTCGAAGAGGACACCAAGATCGAACTGAAGTACCTCCCGCCGTACTGGCGCAAGAAGGTCGAAGCGACGATCTCCCAGAGCAGCCTCACCGACGCCCACAAGAAGCTCGGCGAGCTCGAAGTTCAGGCCTCCGCCTGCAAGAAGGACGCGCAGCGCCGCGCGGCCGAGGCGGACACCAACGCCGCCAAGAACGAGACCGGCAACGCCTCCGACAGCACGTCAGCCACGTCTCCCGCCAAGGGGACCAAGACCGCGACTCCCACTCCCGGCCCCAGCCTCTCGGAGGAAGAGAAGAAGCTGGCCCTGCAGTGCGGTAAGCAGTAAGCCGTAGGGGGCCTTCAGCACATGAGCGTTGTCACCAACACGACCACCATCGGCGCGATCGACGCGCCGAGCCGCCGTAACACCGAACTGGTACTGGTCGCCTTCGCCGTCCTGATCTCGGTGTTCGCGTACGCCAATGTGGGCCTCGCCCTCAACGGCGAACTGCCGGCCGGCATGCTCGGCTACGGCCTGGGCCTCGCACTGCTCGGCGGTGTGGCACATCTCGCGGTGCGTAGATTCGCCCCGTACTCGGACCCGCTGCTGCTTCCCCTGGCGACGCTGCTGAACGGGCTGGGTCTGGCCCTCATCTGGCGGCTGGACCAGTCGGAGCGGTTCCAGGCGATCAAGACGTTCGCACCGGCCGCCTCCAAGCAGCTGATGTTCTCAGCGGTGGGTGTGGCCCTGCTGGTCGTCGTCCTGATCGCTCTCAAGGACCACCGCATCCTGCAGCGCTACACCTACATCTCCATGCTGGTGGCGCTGTTCCTGCTGATCCTCCCGATGTTCTTCCCTGCCGTGAACGGCGCCAAGATCTGGATCAAGATCCCCGGCGTCGGCACGATCCAGCCGGGAGAGTTCGCCAAGATCATCATCGCGGTGTTCTTCGCCGGCTATCTCATGGTCAAGCGCGACGCCCTGGCCCTGGCCAGCCGCCGCTTCATGGGGCTCTACCTGCCCCGTGGCCGCGACCTGGGGCCGATCCTCATGGTCTGGGCGTTCTCGATCCTCATCCTGGTCTTCGAGACCGACCTGGGTTCCTCGCTGCTGTTCTTCGGCATGTTCGTCGTCATGCTGTACGTCGCCACCGAACGGACCAGCTGGATCGTCTTCGGGCTCCTGATGTCCGGAGCCGGCGCTGTCGGAGTGGCTACCTTCGAGCCACACGTCCAGGACCGCGTCACCGCCTGGCTCGACCCGTTCGCGGGCTGGGGCAAGGAGGCGGCGAGCGAGCAGATGGCCAAGTCCCTCATGGCCTTCGGCTCCGGCGGCACACTCGGAACCGGCCTCGGCCAGGGCAACTCGGACCTGATCGGCTTCGCCGCCAACTCCGACTTCATCCTCGCCACCGTCGGTGAGGAACTCGGCCTCGCCGGAATGATGGCCGTCCTGCTGCTCTACGGGCTCATCGTCGAGCGCGGCGTCCGCACCGCACTCGCCGCGCGCGACCCCTTCGGCAAGCTGCTCGCCATCGGCCTCTCCGGCGCCTTCGCCATCCAGGTCTTCGTCGTCGCCGGCGGTGTCATGGGGCTCATCCCGCTGACCGGTATGACCATGCCGTTCCTCGCGGCCGGTGGCTCGTCGGTCATCGCGAACTGGGCGCTCATCGGGATCCTGATCAGAATCAGCGACACGGCCCGTCGTCCCGCCCCGGCCCCCGCACCGTCCCCGGACGCCGAGATGACCCAGGTGGTCCGACCGTGAACAAGCCGCTCCGCAGGATCGCGATCTTCTGCGGCATCCTCGTCCTGGCCCTGCTGATCCGCACGAACTACATCCAGTACGTCCGTGCCGACGAACTCAACGCGAACGAGCACAACCGGCGCGTTCAGATCGAGCGCTACGCCCACGAGCGCGGCAACATCATCGTCGACGGCGAACCTGTCACGGGCTCCGTCGAGACCACGGACAGCGACTTCAAGTACAAGCGGGTCTGGAAGAACGGCCCCATGTGGGCGCCCGTGACCGGCTACTCCTCGCAGGCCTTCGACTCCTCGCAGCTGGAGAGCATCGAGGACGGCATCCTCACCGGCAACAGTGACGACCTGTTCTTCGACCGCACCCTGTCGATGTTCACCGGCGAGAAGAAGACCGGCGGGAACATCGTCACCACCCTCAACGGCGCCGCCCAGAAGGCCGCCTTCGAGGGGCTGGGCGACAAGAAGGGCGCCGTCGCCGCGCTCGACCCGCAGACCGGCGCCGTCCTGGCACTGGCCAGCACTCCCTCGTACGACCCCTCGGTCTTCGCGGGCAACTCCATGAAGGACTCGGACGCCCGGCAGAAGCTCCTCAAGGACGAGGACAAGCCGATGCTGAACCGGGCCCTGCGGGAGACCTACCCGCCCGGCTCGACGTTCAAGGTCGTCACGGCCGCCGCGGCGCTGGAGAACGGCCTCTACACCGACATCGACGCCAAGACGGACTCCCCGCTGCCCTGGCGGCTCCCGCAGTCGACCAATCTGCTGCAGAACGAGGGGAACATCCCCTGTAAGGACGCCTCGCTCCGGGTGGCGCTGCGCTACTCCTGCAACACCGTCTTCGGCAAGATGAGCGACGACCTGGGCAACGAGAAGATGATCGAGCAGGCCGACAAGTTCGGCTTCAACGAAGAGGTCTTCACACCGGTCCGCGCCGACGCCAGCGTCTACCCGAAGGACAACCCGCCGCAGAACGCCATGGCGGGCATCGGCCAGGCCTCCAACCGCGCCACTCCGCTCCAGATGGCCATGGTCGCGTCGGCGATCGCCAACGACGGCAAGCTCATGCAGCCGTACATGGTCGCCCAGCGCCAGGCGCCCAACCTGGACGTCATCTACACGCACGAGAAGGAGCAGCTCAGCGAGCCGCTCTCGGCGGAGAACGCCCAGAAGGTGCAGCAGATGATGGAGACCGTGGTCCAGGACGGCACGGGAACCAACGCGCAGATCGACGGCGTCACTGTCGGTGGCAAGACGGGTACCGCCCAGCACGGCCTCAACAACAGCGAGAAGCCGTACGCCTGGTTCATCTCGTACGCCAGGACCGACAGCGGCTCCCCGGTCGCCGTCGCCGTCGTGGTCGAGGACGGCAACGCCAACCGGGACGACATCTCCGGCGGCGGGCTGGCCGCTCCGATCGCCAAGAACGTGATGAAGGCCGTACTCGACGGAAAGTAGTGACACCCATCACAACTTCTGTTCACACCAGCACATTGGGATACCGGTCGGATATCAGCTGACGGGTGCGGGCCGATCGCGCCGGGCGTGCCCGGTAGCGTATGCGCGAACAGCGCACCGCCGGACCACACACGGGTGCGGTCGGGACTGACGGAGAGGGCTGGATCAGTTATGGAAGAGCCGCGTCGCCTCGGCGGCCGGTACGAGCTGGGCTCGGTGCTCGGCCGTGGTGGCATGGCCGAGGTCTACCTCGCGCATGACACCCGGCTCGGCCGCACCGTCGCTGTGAAGACGCTGCGGGCCGACCTCGCCCGCGATCCGTCCTTCCAGGCACGGTTCCGCCGTGAGGCCCAGTCGGCCGCCTCGCTCAACCACCCCGCGATCGTCGCCGTCTACGACACCGGCGAGGACTACGTCGACGGCGTCTCCATCCCGTACATCGTGATGGAGTACGTCGACGGATCGACGCTCAGAGAGCTCCTCCACTCCGGCCGCAAGCTGCTGCCGGAGCGGACCCTCGAGATGACGGTCGGGATCCTCCAGGCCCTGGAGTACTCGCACCGCGCCCAGATCGTCCACCGCGACATCAAGCCGGCGAACGTCATGCTGACGCGCACCGGCCAGGTCAAGGTCATGGACTTCGGTATCGCCCGCGCGATGGGCGACTCCGGCATGACGATGACCCAGACCGCCGCGGTCATCGGCACGGCCCAGTACCTCTCCCCGGAGCAGGCCAAGGGCGAGCAGGTCGACGCACGCTCCGACCTGTACTCCACCGGCTGCCTGCTCTACGAGCTGCTCGCGGTCCGGCCGCCGTTCGTCGGGGACTCGCCGGTCGCGGTCGCGTACCAGCACGTCCGTGAGGAGCCGCAGCCGCCGAGCAACTTCGACCCCGAGATCACGCCCGAGATGGACGCCATCGTCCTGAAGGCGCTGACCAAGGACCCCGACTACCGCTACCAGTCGGCCGACGAGATGCGGGCCGACATCGAGGCCTGCCTCGACGGTCAGCCGGTCGCGGCCACGGCGGCCATGGGAGCGGCGGGCTACGGCGGGTACGACGGCTACAACAACGACCAGCCCACCACCGCCCTGCGGGCGGCGGACCACGGCGGCGCCCAGACGTCCATGCTGCCCCCGGTCAATCCGGACGACGGCGGCTACGGCTACGACGACCGCCCGGACCGCCGGCGTCAGAAGAAGAGCAACACCTCGACGATCCTCCTGGTCGTCGCCGGCATCCTGGTGCTCATCGGCGCGATCCTGATCGGCCGTTACATCTTCAGCTCCACCGACGGCGGCAGCGGTGACAAGGTCGACGTCCCGAACCTGGTCGGTTCCACGATGGAAGAGGCCCAGGGGCGCGCGGACAACGCCGGGGTCGAACTGGCGGTCGGGTCCAAGGAACCCTGCGCGAACCAGGAGAAGGGCAAGATCTGCAGCCAGTCCCCGTCCGCGAGCGGGACGATGGAGACGGGTGGCACCGTGACGGTGGTCGTCTCCACCGGCGCCCCCAAGATCGAGGTCCCTGACGTCCTGGAGAAGTCCGAGGACAGCGCCCGCAAGGCGCTGGAGGACAAGGGCTTCACGGTGAACGTCAAGACCGAGGAGTCCGAGAAGACCGTGGACACGGTCATCTCCCAGGACCCCCAGGGCGGTTCGAAGGTCGAGAAGGACACCGAGGTCACGATCACCGTGGCCAAGGAGGCCACCGTGCCGATGCCCGACGTGCGCACCCGCTCCTACGACGCGGCCGTGGCACAGCTGAACGGCCTCGGTTTCACCAACGTGTCGAAGCAGGATGTCGACTCGGATGAGGCCGCCGGGACGGTCATCGAGCAGACCCCCACGGGTCCGAGCGAGCAGTCCAAGGACGTCCAGATCGTCCTGAAGGTCTCCAAGGGCCCTGCTCAGCCCGAGCAGCCCGAGCAGGTCACCATCCCGGGTGACCTCGTCGGTCAGCGGTTCCAGCAGGCGAAGGCGACGCTCGAAGGAATGGGCCTCGTGGTCGCGCTCGCGCCCAACTCGTCCGACAAGCCGAACGCCATGGTGATGCAGGCGAACCCGGGGCCCAACACCCCGGTCGCCAAGGGCTCCACGGTCACCCTCACGACGTTCGGCGGCGACATCATCGGCGGCCGGTCCGGCTCGGACGACTGACCGCGTAACGCCGTACGCACACGCGCAGGGCCCCGGTCACCGCAACGGTGACCGGGGCCCTGTGCGTTCGGTCCGTGACTACCGCAGCTCCGCCGGCTTGGTGCGGTCCCTGTCCACCTTCTCGGTCCGCACCAGCTCGCCCCAGACGATGTAGCGGTACTTCGAGGTGTAGACCGGGGTGCACGTCGTCAGCGTGATGTAGCGGCCGGCCTTCTTCACGCCGGACTCCTTGGGCACCGGGGCGATCGCGTCGACGTTGAACTTCGACGTCTCCGGCAGCTCCGCGTAGACCTTGTACACGTACCAGGTGTCCTTGGTCTCGAAGACGACCGCGTCGCCCTTCTTCACCTTGTCGATGTTGTGGAATCTGGCGCCGTGCCCGTCCCGGTGCGCGGCGAGCGCGAAGTTGCCCTGTGCGTCCGAGGGGAGGGCCGACTTCACGGGGTCCGTGTAGTAGCCGGCGATGCCGTTGTTGAGCGTCTCGGTGTCGGTGCCCTTCTTGACCAGCACCTCGCCGTTCTTCATGGCGGGGACGTGCAGGAAGCCGATGCCGTCCCTGGTGTCCAGCGCTCCCGGACCGCCCGCCCAGCGGTCACGGACGGTGCTGCCCTGCTTGTCCGCCTCCCGGTCGGCCAGCACGTTGGTCCACCACAGCGAGTAGACGACGAACAGGCCCAGCACCAGCCCGGCGGTGATCAGCAGTTCGCCGAAGAGGCTCACCGCCGTCGCGACGGGGTGGCGGCTCCTGGTCCGGACCGGGGCCGCCGGCTCGTCGGTGCGCTCTTCGTGCTCGGTCCTCGCTGCCACCGCACCCGTCCCTGTCGTGATGTCGTCCAGCTCGCGTCAGCCGACGAGCGCGTCGGGCTTCCCCTTGCTGCGCGGCCGTTCCTCGACCATTTTGCCCCACACGATCATTCGGTACGTACTCGTGAATTCCGGGGTGCACGTCGTCAGCGTGATGTACCTGCCCGGGCCGGTGAAGCCGGAGCCCGGGGGCACTTCGTCGATCACGGCCACATTGGACGGCGACGTCTGCGGAAGGATGCTGGTCATCTCGTAGGTGTAGTAGGCGTCCTGCGTCTCGACCACGATCGCGTCGCCCTGCTTCAGCTTGTTGACGTAGCGGAAGGGCTCACCGTGGGTGTTGCGGTGACCGGCCACCGCGAAGTTCCCCTGCTCGTCCGAGGGCATCGCGGTCTTCAGCTTGCCCTCGGCGTAGTGACCGATCATGCCGCGGTCGAGGACCTTCTCCTTGCTGATGCCCTCCGCGATCGGGGCGACCACGTCCAGCTTGGGGATGTGCATGATGGCGAACCCCTGGCCGGGCTCGAAGACCCCCGGGCTGCGCTCGCCGTTGGCCCAGTCGTCCTGGATCTTGCTGGTCTCCCGGCCGGCGATCTGGTCGGCGCGGACGTTGGTCCACCACAGCTGGTACGTGACGAACAGGAGCATCAGCACGCCGAAGGTGATGAACACTTCGCCGACGACCCGGCTGGCGACGACGGCGGGGCTGTCCTTGGCGGCGCGGGCCGCGCGCCGTGCCTCCAGCCGTGACATCGGGGCCGCGGGCTCCGCCGCCCCGGGTTCCGTGGCGCGCGGGGGCTCGGCCCGCCGTCTTCCGCGCCCCTTGGCCGCCCGGCGCCGCTCGGCCCGGCCGCCTGTCGGCGCCGGTTCGGGAGCGGTCTCGGAGGCGTCGGACCCGTCCGGCTCCGACGCTCGCCGGGTGTCGGCGGTCCGCAGCGCCATGGTCTCGTCGTGCAGGACCGGACCGACGTCGTCCACGGGCCGCGCACGGTCCGGACGGACGTCGGAGAAAGCTTCGACAGGGCCCCGGCCGGCTGCTGTCCGGACCGGAGGTGGCGCCCCCTGACCGGGTATCACCGCTGTCCCCTGGACAGTCGGTGCGGCAGGAGCTGTTTCCGGCCCCTGCGGGCCGTACCAGTCCCTTTGGTAGCCCTCCGGGTCGTACCACTCGCCCGGGGTCTCCGCGGGCCCCTGAGGCGCCGTCTGGGGCATCTGCCGCGTCCCGCTGTCCTGGGAGCCCTCCGCCCGGAACCAGGGTGAGGCGTGCTGCCCGGCCGACGGGTCCGGGGGCCGCTGCCCCGGCAGCGGGTCGTTCAGCGGGTCGGCGAGCTGCTCCACCGCCGCCTCGAACGTGCCGTCGGGCTCGTACGCACCCTGCGCGTACGGGCCTTCCTGCCCGGCGGAGGGGCGGAGTGAGGTCACGCGGCGGCCTTGCCCACCACCGGGGCGAGCCCCGCCGATCTCGCGACCGCGCCCTCGTCACCGCACTGCTCCAGCCAGTTGGCGAGCATCAGGTGACCGTGCTCCGTGAGCACCGATTCGGGGTGGAACTGCACTCCCTCCACCGCCTGTTCGCGGTGGCGCAGCCCCATGATGATGCCGTCCGGGGTGCGTGCGGTGACTTCGAGCACGGGCGGAATCGTCGTCGGCTCGGCGGCGAGCGAGTGATAACGCGTGGCGGTGAAGGGGGACGGCAGACCGGCGAACACGCCCTTGCCCTCGTGCAGCACGGGGGAGGTCTTGCCGTGCAGCAGCTCCGGCGCGCGGTCCACCACACCGCCGTAGGCGACGGCCATCGACTGCATCCCCAGGCAGACACCGAAGACCGGCACCCCGCTCCGCGCGCAGTGGTGGACCATCTCGATGCAGACACCCGCCTGCTCGGGGGTGCCGGGGCCGGGCGACAGCAGGACGCCGTCGAAGCCGTCCTCGGCGTGCGCCGTGGTCACCTCGTCGTTGCGCACCACTTCGCACTCGGCGCCGAGCTGGTAGAGGTACTGGACGATGTTGAAGACGAAGCTGTCGTAGTTGTCGACGACGAGAATGCGTGCGCTCACTGACCGGACCCCGCTCCGCTGGTGCCTTCGCCGTCCACCGTCACATCACCGAACGGGAGCAGAGGCTCCGCCCAGGGGAAGACGTACTGGAAGAGCGCGTAGACAACGGCCAGGACCAGCACGAGCGAAATGAAGCCCCGCACCCATGCGTTGCCCGGCAGATGCCGCCAGATCCAGCCGTACATGCTGTTGCCTCCATTCGGTACGGCACCAGACTAAACGGCCGGGGCACAGGCGTGGGTCAGCTGTGGAAAGCCGCTCGTGAGGGCGTGCGTCACAGTCCCGTCCGGTCTCCCCCGTGCTACTCCACAGGCTGTGCGTAGTGGAGGTCGACGGTGCCCGAATAGCCCGGGAGCGTCAGCTTGTCGTCCTCCTCGACCTTCCATCCCAGACCGTACGCCTTCACGTACAGCTGGTAGTTCTGGATGGCGGTGGAGTCGTCGAGCGCCTGCCGCAGCTTCCCGGCGTCGCCGACGGCGGTGACCTTGTACGGGGGTGAGTAGACCCGGCCCTGAAGAATCAGCGTGTTGCCGACGCAGCGCACCGCGCTGGTGGAGATCAGCCGCTGGTCCATCACCCGGATCCCGCGGGCGCCGCCTTCCCAGAGGGCGTTGACGACGGCCTGCAGGTCCTGCTGGTGGATCACCAGGTCGTTGGGCTGCGGCTCGGGGTACCCGGGGTTGGCGGTGGCGTCGGCAGGGGCGTCGTTCAGCGTGACGGAGAGCGCCTCACCGGTGACCGCCGTGGTGCCCGCGGCCTTCTCCAGCGCGTCGAGCTCGGCGTCCTCGGCGCGGGTGCTCCCGTCGTCGCGCCGGGCGAGGGTGTCGATGTCCGCGCGCACGGAAGCGGTCGATTCGTCCAGCTCCGCGTTGTTCTCGCTGCGCTGCTGAATGAGGTCGGAGAGCTTCAGCAGAGAGGAGTCGGTCCGGATGTCGGTCCCCTTGGCCGCATTGGCGCTGGTGACGAAGATCAGCCCGGCCAGCGCGAAAACGGCGGCGGTGAGGCCCTGGACCGGCCATCGGGACATGCGCCCGCCCCGGCCTCGAGGAGAGTCGGCAGAATTGCTCAACGTACCCTTATCTCCTTAGGCGCCACGGAAGCACTACGCTAACGGACGCCCCGGGGAGGCAGCATTCCCCCTCGCGCCCCGGCGCCAGCCACAGATCCCTGCGCGGTCACGCAGCGCATCGACAGGAGAGTCCCTCGTGCCGAAGTCACGTATCCGCAAGAAGGCAGATTTCACGCCTCCGCCGGCGAAGCAGTCGACGAGCATAAAGCTGACCAATCGCAGTTGGGTGGCGCCGGTGATGCTGGCGCTCTTCCTGATCGGTCTGGCCTGGATCGTGGTCTTCTACGTCACCGAGGGCGACCTGCCGATCGACGCTCTCGGCAACTGGAACATCGTCGTGGGCTTCGGCTTCATCGCCGGTGGCTTCGGAGTCTCCACACAGTGGAAGTAGCTCTGCCCTGAGTTACCCACAGAGTTATCCACAGGTAGGGGAAAAGGTCAGACGATCTGTGGATAACTTCCCTCCAAGTTGACGCCGGTGTGACTACACACTTGCGCGTCGCGCGAGGGTACGCCCCTTGTCCTGACTGGTAAAACCCGGTCCAGCGACAAGGGGCACACCTGTTCCCCACGTCATGCACAAGATCCGGCACCCTCTGTGGACAACCGCACCCCTGGAGCAACGAATTCCGCTCAGGTGAGCACAGCCGTCCTGACGAGGACCGTCACCACGACCGCCACGAGGACCACCCCGCTGGCGCCGTACTGCACGAGGTTCCGGCGCTCCCGGGGTGCGTGGACCATGGCGATGGCGATCAACGCCCCGGCGACCAGACCACCGACGTGCGCCTGCCAGGCGATCCCGCCCCAGGGGTTGAAGGTGAAGATCAGGTTCACGACGAGGAGCGCGATCACCGGCCGCATGTCGTAGTTCATCCGGCGCATCAGCACGGCCGTGGCACCCAGCAGGCCGAAGATCGCCCCTGAGGCTCCGAGCGAGCCCTGCCCGGGGTCCGAGACCGCATAGGTGAGAGCACTGCCCGCCAGCCCCGACAGCAGGTAGAGGGCGAGGTACCGGGCACGGCCCAGCGCGGCCTCCAGAGGCCCGCCGAGCCACCACAGCCCCAGCATGTTGAACGCGATGTGCCACACCTCCTGGTGCAGGAACATCGACGTCACCAGCCGGTACCACTGCCCCTCCGCCACGCCTTCGATACCGGCCGACGGGTCCCCCGAGTAGGCACGGCCGAACAGCAGCAGATCGTCGAGCAGTGAACGGCCGGCGACCGAGACCGCGATGAAGACGGCGAGGTTCAGTCCGAGCAGGATCTTGGTGACGAGCCTGGGGTCGGCGGCCACGCTCCCGCCCGCCAGGGTCCGCGGCCGGTTCGCGGCGGGATGGTGGCCCGTGCCGGAACCCTGGCGGACGCACTCCGGGCAGTGGAAGCCCACCGACGCCTCGATCATGCAGTCCGTGCAGATCGGTCTCTCGCACCGCGTGCAGCGGATTCCCGTCTCCCGGCCCGGATGCCGGTAACACGTGGGTGGACCGCCCGCGGCCGCGGATCCGTCCTTTTCTTCCGGCGGCTGCTGATCCATCGGTCACGGCCCCTTCGGTCCTCGTCCGTGCAGGGGGCACACATGCGACCGCCCCGCTCGCCCGTTATGTAACAGTACGGACGAGCAGGGCGGTTGGTTCCCGCAGGGGCGGCGGCCGGCCGGGTCAGCGGCCCGGGCGACCGGACACCCCTCGTCTCACCGGGTCTCGATGGCGACCGATTCGATCACCACGTCCTGGAGCGGACGGTCGGTCCGCGGATTGGCCGGGGCCGCCGCGATGGCGTCCACGACTTTCTTGCCCGCCTCGTCGGCGACCTCGCCGAAGATCGTGTGCTTCCCGGTCAGCCAGGCGGTGGGCGACACGGTCACGAAGAACTGCGACCCGTTGGTGCCCGGCCCTGCGTTGGCCATCGCCAGCAGGTACGGCTTGTCGAACGCGAGGTCGGGGTGGAACTCGTCGGCGAACTCGTACCCGGGGCCGCCCGTGCCGTTGCCCAGCGGGTCACCGCCCTGGATCATGAAACCGCTGATGACACGGTGGAAGACGGTGCCGTCGTACAGCTTGTCGGTGGACTTCCGGCCGGTCTCCGGGTTGGTCCACTCACGCTCACCCTGGGCGAGCTCGACGAAGTTCTTGACCGTCCTGGGCGCGTGGTTCGGCAGCAGCCGGATCTCGATGTCGCCCAGACTGGTCTTCAAAGTGGCGTAAAGCTGCTCGGCCACGGTCTGCCTTCCGTAAGTCTCCGCTGATGACCACCGATCCTCGCACGGGGAGCCCGGCCCACAGCGCGGTCACAGCACCGGGAAGGGCGGCACTCACCTTGTTGCTCGCTTTCCTGCACCTTTCCCACACTTCCTGCCGGATAAATGCGGCCAAGTGCCCGACGACACGGAGCGCGCGGACAAGAACCGTGGCATCGTCGGCGACACGCTCCCCTTGCACCGTATTGCCAGAGAATGACGTTCATGACCCGGATGCCCGTCCCGCGTGGCGCCCTAGGCGTCAGCGGGCATGATTTCGAATTGGGTGGATAGGCGGAGTACCTACCCGCCACCAATGAGGAGGATCCCGTGACCCGCATCGACAGCGTGCGCGCCGCAACCTACTCGGCGAAGGACAGCGCGCAGCACGCCGCGGAAGTGGTGGCGCCTTACGCCGACACGGCCAAGGAACAGGCCACGCACTACGCGCACGAGGCTCGTGCGCGGCTCGCGCCCAAGGTGTCGAAGGCAGCCGCGCAGGCCCGCGTCCAGTACGGCGCACACCTCGCACCGCGTATCGAACAGGCGCTGACCCATGTACCCCCCAAGGTCGACGAGGCCGCGCAGAAGGCCGCCACCCGGACGCGCAACGCCGCCCGCACGGCGGCGGACTACACCGTTCCGCGCGTCGAGTACGCGGTGGCCGCGAGTCGGCCCATGGCCGAGGAGGCCACCGCCCGCAGTACCGCCGCACTCGCCGCTCTCCGTGGCCAGGTGACGGCCAAGGAGATCCAGAAGCTCGTCAGGAAGCACGAGCGACGGGCCAAGGCGGGCCGGACGGCCAAGGGCTTCCTCGTACTGGGCCTCCTGGCCGGCGGGGCCTTCGCCGCCTGGAAGTGGTGGGACAAGCAGGCCAACCCGGACTGGCTGGTCGAGCCGCCGGCCCCCACCGAGGTGGGCGACGACCGCGCCCCTCTGACCTCGGTCGACGGCAGCGGCTCCACCGTGCTCGACCCGGAGGTCCGCGCCAAGCAGGACGAGGCCGGATCGGACACGGCGGAAGGCGACCGCGACGACCGCCGCTGAGCACATGGCGAAACGGGAGAGGGGCGCCGGAAGACCGCGAGGTCTTCCGGCGCCCCTCTCCCGTTTCACGTGAAACCGACAGGAGTACGCGAGCTCGACCCGGGCCAGCGCCGTGCGCGAGGGCGGTACGCAGAGGGTCGGGGTCGGCGCCGATCCCGAGATCACCGTGATCGAACTGCGCGCCTGAAATCCGGCCCGGTCACGAAAATGCCCCCTGATCTGTGCCTACGGCGATCAGGGGGCATCGGGTTGTGGAGCCTAGGAGATTCGAACTCCTGACATCTGCCTTGCAAAGGCAGCGCTCTACCAACTGAGCTAAGGCCCCGAAAACCGGACACCACGGAACATAACCATGCCGCGACGTCCGTCGCAGAACAGAGTACCGGGTGACCCCCCGAATCCTGCAAAAGGATTGGGACTCCCGGGCCGCAACGGCTCTCCGTAAGATGCACGACGAGGTTCGCAGCAGCGAAGCCGCAGCGAAGGGGAGACGCAATGGACGCAGCGCAGCAAGAGGCGACGGCTAGAGCCCGGGAGCTCCAGCGCAGCTGGTACGGAGAGCCGCTGGGGGCGCTCTTCCGCAGGCTGATCGACGACCTCGGCCTCAACCAGGCACGCCTCGCGGCGGTGCTCGGACTGTCCGCTCCCATGCTCTCCCAGCTGATGAGCGGGCAGCGGGCCAAGATCGGCAATCCCGCGGTCGTCCAGCGGGTCCAGGCACTTCAGGAGCTCGCCAGCCAGGTGGCGGACGGCAGCGTCAGCGCGGGAGAGGCCACCGACCGGATGGAAGAGATCAAGAAGTCGCAGGGCGGCTCGGTCCTGACCAACACCGGCCAGACCTCCACCACGGGCGGTGCCCCCACCGTGCGGCGGGTGGTCCGTGAGATCCAGTCGCTGTTGCGTTCGGTCGCCGCGGCCGGCGACATCATCGATGCCGCGGACTCCCTCGCTCCTGCCCACCCCGAGCTGGCAGAGTTCCTCAGGGTGTACGGAGCAGGACGCACCGCCGACGCGGTCGCGCACTACGAAGGGCACCAGAGCTAGGGCCCGGGGCCGCCCCCGGGCGGCCCGGCCGTGGCAGTATCCCGACAGCCGGGGCACGAACCGAAACGGGAACGGGAGCGGGCGCAGCGCAATGGGTGAGGTCTTCGCTGGTCGGTACGAGCTGGTCGATCCGATCGGACGTGGTGGGGTCGGCGCCGTCTGGCGCGCGTGGGACCACCGGCGCCGCCGGTACGTGGCGGCCAAGGTCCTGCAGCAGAGCGACGCGCACACGCTGCTGCGCTTCGTCCGTGAGCAGGCGCTGCGGATCGAGCATCCGCATGTTCTCGCCCCGGCCAGCTGGGCCGCCGACGACGACAAGGTCCTGTTCACGATGGATCTGGTCAGCGGTGGTTCGCTGGCCCATGTCATCGGTGACTACGGCCCGTTGCCGCCCCGCTTCGTCTGCCTCCTGCTCGACCAGCTGCTGTCCGGGCTGTCCACGGTGCACGCCGAGGGAGTCGTGCACCGCGACATCAAACCGGCCAACATCCTTATGGAGGCGACCGGTACGGGCCGTCCGCATCTGCGGCTCTCCGACTTCGGCATCTCGATGCGGAAGGGTGAACCGCGGCTCACGGAGACCAACTACGTGGTGGGCACGCCGGGTTACTTCGCGCCCGAGCAGATGATGGGAGCGGAGCCCGACTTCCCGGCGGACCTCTTCGCCGTCGGACTCGTCGCGCTCTATCTACTGCAGGGCCGGAAGCCGGACTCCAAGGCGCTGATCGAGTACTTCGCCGCGCACGGCACCCCGGGCGCGCCCCAGGGTGTGCCGGAGCCCTTGTGGCAGGTTCTCGCCGGCCTGCTGCAGCCGGACCCGCACGCCCGTTTCCGTACGGCCACAGGTGCGCGCAAGGCGCTGACGGCAGCGGTCGAGATGCTGCCGGAGGCCGGCCCGGACGACGAGCGGGTGGAGGTGTTCGACCAGATCGGCCCGCTGCCCGCCGGATTCGGCCCCGAGGGACCCGCCACCGGCCCCGAGACACCCGGCAACGGGCCGCAGGCGCCCGCGCAGGCCGTCGGGGCTGCACCGGCCGTCGGGGCGCCACCGGTCGCGCCCCGGCCGCCGCAGCAGCCGTACGCGCCGGAGGGCCAGGGCCAGCAGCCCTACGCCCCTCCGCAGGGCACTCCGGGTCAGCAGCCGTACGCCCCTCCCTCGTCGATGTCGGAGACGGGCTCCTTCCATCTCGCGCCGCCTCCGCAGCAGCCCGCCCCGGTTCCGCACCCGGCGCAGCCTCAGACGCCGTCGTCCGCTCCCTCTCCGGCCCACGCGGCGTCCCCCTACGCCTCCGGCGCCGCCCCGGATCTCGCCCATGCCGCCACGGCCGCCGTGCCGTACGGGACCACGCCCACGCGTCCGTACACCGCCCAGCACCCGCAGGCACCGCAGAACGTCGCCCCGCCCGCCCCGCGGCCGGCCCCCGCGAAGCGGCCGGGACCGTCCCCGAAGGTGGCGGTCCCGGTGCTCGTGGTGGCGCTGATCTGCTTCGCGGTGGGGATCTGGGCACTGACCCAGGCCTGAGGATCCGGGCGCTCACCCAGGTTCTGAGGACGTGGGCAGTCACTCAGGACCGAGCGCTCTCCCGGACGCCCCGGCCACCTACCAGGCCTGGGGCGGACCGCCGAACGGCGGCTGCCCGCCCGCGCCCGGCGGCGCGGCGGCCGGAACCGTCCGCCGCCTGGCCAGCAGGGTCCACGCCCCGAGCCCCAGCACCAGCACGGACCCCGCGCCGATGCCCGCCGCGGCGACCATCTTCATCGTGGCGCTCTCACCGGCCTCGGGCGCGCTCCGGCCGCTCTTGGCCATGTCCCTGTCGTCGTCGGTGACTCCGAAGATCCCGGCGTCCCCCTGGTAGGGCGACGCCTTGCTGTCGTTGACGACCTTCACCTTGAGCGTCAGCCCGAGGGCCCCGTCCCCGTAGTGCTCGGCGACCTCGGGCGAGAGCGTCACCGACAGGTAGTACCAGCCCGCGAAGCGCATGGCACTGACGTCGGCCCCCGAGTCGTAGCGGTTCTCGTACGCCACCGGGGGAAGCGGGTCCAGAGCCACCGAGTTGGGCGTGCCGGAGTACGACAGCGTCGCGTCGTCCACATGGCCGCGTGCCGGGTTCGCCAGGGCCAGCGCCAGGGCGTTGCCGAGGTACTCCGTCGACCTGCCGCTGTTGCTCAGCGCGGCCGTGGCGAAGATCTGCTGCCCCCAGTCCACAGGGACCCGGTAGAAACGAGTCTGCCCCGGCACGATGGTGTCGGCCCATTCACCGGTCTCCAGGCTGGTCGCGTCGTAGAAACCACTGCCGCCGGAGCGCTTCTGCTTCCCGGCGGGCGGCGTCGGCGAGGCGGAGGGCCAGTTCTCCGGCGCCTCGGTCGGCATCGACTTCTTGTCCTTGAGCGCCGGTTCGTTCTCGAAGCGCAGCTCCAGGTCCCAGGCATCGGGGGACGACGTCGCCTTGCTCTCCCGCTCGATCAGGACGTTGTACGTGCCGCCCGCCCCGCACGTGGTGCTGTCCTTCTCCACGGTCCGGTGGGCGTACGCGGCGATCGGACGGGGGAACTCCGCCGACTCGAAGTCCGCGTCCTCGGAGCTGCACTGGTTGTCGTCGAGGTCCCTCATGCTGATCGTGATGCCGTCGCCGTAGGCGACCTTCCCGCCGGCCTTCGGCACCGCCACGGCGGAGACGTAGGCATCCGTCCTGTCGTCGAGTTCCAGACGGTAATAGAGCTTCTGCCCCTGCTCGATGGAGCTCTTGTAGACCGACCCCGGCTTCAGCTCCTCCGCGTCGGCGTTGGACTCCGCGCCCCGGACCGTCTCCGCCGAGGGATCGAAGGCGTACGCCGCAGGGCCGTCGGCCGCGTGAGCCTGCCCCGGCAGCGCCGCCACCGCGCACACCGTCGCGATCGTCGCGAGCGTCACCCGGCCCCTGTTGCGCTGCCTGTTCACGCGCTCCCCCTCGTCGTCTGCGCACCTGCCCCGCGCCGGCCGCGTACGAGCCGGAACCCGGCGGTCAGAGCGACCGCGGCGCCCGCCCCGGCGGCGGCCGCGATGCCGGTCCATCCTGCCCCGCCCGTACCACCGCTGTCTGCGGCCCCCGCCGTACTGCCGTCATTGCCCGCCTTCGTACCTCCGGGCTTCTCCACCGCTGCCGGGGCCCCGTGCTCGGGACCGGCCAGCTCGTCCCCGAGGACCGCCACCCGCAGCACCACACCGATGCGCGGGTTCTCGGCGATCTCGGCCGCCTTCGCCCCCAGGGTCACCGCGATGTAGAAGTCGCCGCCGGTGTGCACGGGCCGGACCGCCGAACGGGATTCGTAGCGGTTGGTCCAGGCGACCGGGACGGACCCCATCCGCAGCGCCGCCGGTTTCCCGCTGTACACGGCCGTCGGACGGAACTCGCCGCCGCCGTCGACCGGGAAGCGCGCCGGAGTGAACAGCTGTGTCCCGCCGTACGAGTAGGCGGCGGTGGTTCCGTCCACCGTCGGCTCGTTGGCGAACTCCACGTCGTAGCGCACCTGCTGGCCCCAGCCCGCCGGCACCCTGTACCAGAGGGTCTGCGACGGCAGGATCCGGTCCCGCCACACACCCCGGCCGAGCTCCGTGGCGTCGTTGAACCCGGTGCCGCCCCGTACGTCGCGCGGGTCGCCCGTCGGCAGCGCGGCGTGCTCTCCGCCCTTGCCGTACTCCGGCCGGGACTGCGCGGGGGTGACTCCGCCGGCCAGCGGCGGCTCCACGCCGTACACCAACTCCAGTGGCCAACGGGCCCTGTCGGAGCCCTTCTTGCTCTGCCGTTCGACCACGAGCCAGTAGCGGCCCGCCTCGTCGCAGCCGCGGGTGCCGTCCTCCGAGCGGATACGGGACACGGCGGAGGTCAGCGGCGTCGCGCCCTCCTGCTGGAGGAAGCGCTCCGTGTCCGAGTCACAGGTGGAGGCGCCGTCGCCGTACGCCAGACCGGTGCTCAGGGCATCGAGGCTGTCGACGGCCGCGCCGGGCTGGGGCACCGCGGTGGCCGCGAAGCCGACGGTGGAGACCGCGTCCAGGCTCACGGCGTAGTACCGCTTCTCGCCGGGCCCGATGGTGTCCAGATACTGGCCGGGGGCCATGGAGGGGGCCGTCACCGTGGTGGCCCCTCCCTCGACCGGCTCGCCCTTCAACCGGTAGCCCCCGGCCGAGAGCTGGGCGGACCGCTGGAGCTGGCGGGCGAGCGCCTCCGCGTCCGGCGCGTCGTAGTAGCGCCCGTTGCCCGCCTCCGCGACGCACTCCAGCTGCTCGCGGGCAGCCCCCTCGACCTGGAAGCCCACGGTGTCGATCCGCAGCCCGGCGCCCTCCCTGCCGAGCTGCTCGGCCACCTCGCACGGGGGCGGCGTGCCGCAGTTGTCCTCGCCGTCGGAGATCAGAAGGATCGTGCTGGTCCCGACACCACCGTCCGAGGGCTCGGGAAGGTCTTCGGCGGCCTTGCGCAGGGACAGCCCGATCGGGGTGTCCCCCCGGGGCTGTACGCCCGCGACGGCCTTCTTCATGGCGGCCCGGTCCAGTGCGCTCACCGGGCGCACGAGCCGGGTGTCCGTGCAACCGTGGGGCCGGTCGGCGCCGTACACGCGCAGGCCGGCCGGATGTCCGTCGGGCAGCGCGTCGACCACGGTCCCCACGGCCGTGCGCGCGCTCTCCATCCGGGTCCGGCCCGTGCCGTCGTCGTCCGCCATGGAGCCCGAGGAGTCGAGCACCATGACGAGACTGCCCCTGCCCGAACCGGCCCGCTCCGCGCCCTCCCCGGCCGCCGGTGCGGACGCCACGGCGGGCAGCACCGTCGCCACCAGGGCGAACAGCGCCCCGCCGGCCATGACCGCTGTCCTCACCCCGCGGCGGTACGTCGCCGCTCTCGTGCGTGCGTTCACCGAATCCCCCTCGGTCACCCGTCCATCACCATTGCTTTGCTCATGCAATCTAGTGATTTGCTTAGGTGAACTCAAGGGTGTGGCCGTCACGGTCCCGCAACAGCGGGCCCCGGGCAGCAGAAAGCCCCGGCCGCTCGGCGGCCGGGGCTTCTAGCAGACTGTTCCGTCTCACACACCTGAACCTGCGGGCACGGAGTCGGTCGCCTCCGTCCACAGATCCTGCTCGGCGCGATCCGCCTGGATCTGGCGGTACACGAGGAGCCCGCCGATGGCGGCCAGTGCGACCAGGAGAAGCTTCTTCACCGCGCGACCTCGTCTTTCCTTGACGTAAGGGACTTCTGCCGCCCGACTATACACACCGACCGATACCGATCGGTGACCTCCCCGGCACCCGGTCTGCGCATGCTCCGGACCCCTGTCGAGCCCCCTCGGGACCCCTGAGGACGGTTTTCCGAGCCGGTTGAACCATAAGAGTGGTGTTCATCGGAAGATCGGCGCACCGGGGGCGTCGGTCCCGGTTTCCAGGGTCCGGATCCACATCATCGGAAAGGTAAGCAAACCGGACCACCTGAAAGCGAGGGGCCATGAGCACCTTCAGGGTCAAGAGCATCTGGACCGCCTTCATCACCGCCTTCTTCGCGCTTCTCGCGTCGCTGGGCCTCGCCACCGCCCAGGCCACGGCCGCGGAGCCGGCGGTCACGAGCCACGAGCACATGGGTGCGAACCCGGCAACCGCGACCACGCCGTCGGTACGATGGACCCTTCCGCGTGACAGGGCGCTGCCACCCACGATGAAGCAGCGCATCCGCGCCGAGGCGCACGGCTCCTCACCCGCCACCCGCCAGCTGTCCGCCGACACCACGGACGCCGCCCAGGCGACGAACAGCACCCGCTCCGCCCACAGCGCCGCACCTGCCGGGGACTCGGCCCCGCTGCCACCCTGAGGGCGCCGCACACGCCACCCAGGCCCCTGGTCCGGTTCACACCGGCGGGGGCCTTTTCCATGCGCCCGCCCGCGCCCCGCCGAGCCCGGCCGGGGGGAGAGCCTCCGGGGGCGTCCCGGGACGGCATCCGGCTTCTCTCCCGGGCTGGGCCGGTGGACGTCCGGGGCCGTGCCGGTGAACGTCTCTCCTCCGGGGCGACCCCGGGAGGGTGTCCGGCTTCTCTCCCGGACGGCCCGGAGGGCGTCCTGTCCGCCGGGACGGCACCGGGCGAGTGGTCGGGTCACAATCACCGGCCGGCTCCGCCCGCCCTCGCACATGCAGAAGGCCCCCCACCGTTTCCGGTGAGGGGCCTTCGTGCTGGTGGGGCTAACAGGATTTGAACCTGTGGCCTCATCCTTATCAGGGATGCGCTCTAACCAACTGAGCTATAGCCCCGCCGCGCTGCTGCGCTGACTTCTGAAGATTAGCGCACGTCGGGGCCAGTCCCAAAATCGATACCCGGCGCCCTACTCGTCCTCGGCGAGAGTGAGCTCCACACCGCCGACGAAGCCGGCCGACAGGTTGTAGATGAACGCGCCCAGCGTCGCCAGCGCGGTGGCCAGCACCACGTCGATCACGGCGATGACCGACGTGAAGATGAGGACGCGCGGCAGCGACAGGAACGACTGCAGGTCGAAGCCGTTGCTCTCGTTCGAGCCGGTGGCCTCACTGATCGTGCCGCCCACGGTCTCGAAGACGCCCATCGCGTCCATGACCATCCACAGCACGGCGGCCGCGACCACCGTGCAGATGCCGAGCGCGATGGAGAGCAGGAAGCTGACCTTCATCACCGACCACGGATCGGCCTTCGCCACCCGCAGTCGCGCCTTACGGGTACGCGGAGTGGTCCGCGCCCCGGTCCGGGGCAGCCGGGTCGCCTGCGCCCCGCCCACGCCCTGTACACCGCCCTGCGTGCCGCCGCCCTGCGTACCGCCCGCAGGGGACTGGTACGCCTGCGGCGGGTGGTAAGGGCCCGCCTGTCCCGCCGCGGGCTCACGCTCGCCGGGCAACGGCCCGGTCGCGTAACCCTCGTACTGCGGCTGAGGTCCCCGAGTGTCCGTCACAGTGCCCCCTTGGGAGTCCGTGGCAGGGCCACGGGCGCCGTGCGCGCCTGCTCCGGAAGCGGCCGAACCGGCGCCCGTGGCTCCACTCACGCTTTACTCCTCGTGCTCCCCGGCCGAGGGCGCCGTGCCCTCGACTGTGCCCTCGACCACGCTCGCGGCATCGGCCTCGACCGTGGCGCCTTCGGCCTCATCGGTCCCGTCGACCTCTTCGGCCTCACGACCGGCCTCGGCGTTGCGCGCGATGCCGACGACGGCATCACGCTTGCCCAGATTGATCAGTTGGACGCCCATGGTGTCACGGCCCGTCTCCCTGACTTCATTGACTCGCGTACGAATCACACCACCGCCGAGCGTGATGGCGAGGATCTCGTCCGCTTCCTCCACCACCAGCGCGCCGACGAGCGATCCGCGGTCCTCGACGATCTTGGCGGCCTTGATGCCCAGACCACCACGACCCTGGACGCGGTACTCGTCCACCGCGGTCCGCTTCGCGTACCCGCCGTCGGTGGCAGTGAACACGAACGTACCGGGCCGGACAACATTCATCGAGAGCAGTTCGTCGCCCTCGCGGAAACTCATGCCCTTCACGCCCGAGGTGGCGCGGCCCATCGGGCGCAGCGCGTCGTCCGTCGCCGTGAACCTGATCGACTGGGCCTTCCTGCTGATGAGCAGCAGATCGTCCTCGGCCGACACCAGCTCGGCGCCGATCAGTTCGTCGTCGCTGCCGTCCTGGGTCTCCCGCAGGTTGATCGCGATGACACCGCCCGAACGCGGGGAGTCGTAGTCCTTCAGCGCGGTCTTCTTCACCAGACCGCCCTTCGTGGCCAGGATCAGATAGGGCGCGGCCTCGTAGTCGCGGATCGCCAGGATCTGTGCGATCTGCTCGTCCGGCTGGAACGCCAGCAGGTTCGCGACGTGCTGGCCACGCGCGTCCCGGCCGGCATCCGGCAGTTCGTACGCCTTGGCCCGGTAGACCCGGCCCTTGTTCGTGAAGAACAGCAGCCAGTGATGGGTCGTCGACACGAAGAAGTGGTCGACGATGTCGTCTTCCCTGAGCTTCGTGCCCCGCACGCCCTTGCCGCCGCGCTTCTGCGAGCGGTAGTCGTCCGTCTTGGTCCGCTTGACGTAGCCGCCGCGCGAGATGGTGACGACGATGTCTTCCTCGGCGATCAGGTCCTCGATGGACATGTCGCCGTCGAAGGGGACCAGCTTGGAGCGCCGGTCGTCGCCGAACTTGTCGACGAGCGCCGCCAGCTCCTCGCTGACGATCTGACGCTGCTTCGCGGGCGAGGCCAGGATCTCGTTGTACTCGTTGATCTTCGCCTGGAGCTCGTCGTGCTCGGCGGTGATCTTCTGGTGCTCCAGCGCGGCCAGGCGGCGCAGCTGCATCTCCAGGATCGCGTTCGCCTGGAGCTCGTCGATCTCCAGCAGGCCCATCAGGCCCTCGCGCGCGATCTCCACGGTGTTGCTGCGCCGGATGAGCGCGATGACCTCGTCGATCGCGTCCAGCGCCTTGAGCAGACCGCGCAGGATGTGCGCCCGCTCCTCGGCCTTGCGCAGCCGGAACTTCGTACGCCGGACGATGACCTCGATCTGGTGCGTCACCCAGTGGCGGATGAACGCGTCGATCGACAGCGTGCGCGGCACCCCGTCGACGAGGGCCAGCATGTTCGCGCCGAAGTTCGACTGCAGGTCGGTGTGCTTGTAGAGGTTGTTCAGCACGACCTTGGCGACCGCGTCGCGCTTCAGCACGACGACCAGGCGCTGGCCCGTACGCGAGGACGTCTCGTCCCGGACGTCCGCGATGCCGCCGACCTTGCCGTCCTTCACGAGGTCGGCGATCTTCTGCGCGAGGTTGTCGGGGTTGGTCTGGTACGGGAGCTCCGTGACGACCAGGCACTGCCTGTTCTGGATCTCCTCGACCGCGACGACCGCCCGCATCGTGATCGAGCCACGGCCCGTGCGGTACGCCTCCTCGATGCCCTTGCGGCCGACGACCAGCGCGCCGGTCGGGAAGTCCGGGCCCTTGATCCGCTCGATGAGGGCGTCCAGGAGCTCCTCGTGCGAGGCCTCCGGGTGCTCCAGGTACCACTGCGCGCCGGCGGCGACCTCGCGCAGGTTGTGCGGCGGGATGTTGGTCGCCATACCGACCGCGATGCCCGCGGAACCGTTCACCAGGAGGTTCGGGAAGCGCGCCGGCAGGACCGTCGGCTCCTGGTTGCGGCCGTCGTAGTTGTCCTGGAAGTCGACGGTCTCCTCGTCGATGTCCCGGACCATCTCCATGGACAGCGGCATCATCTTGCACTCGGTGTACCGCATGGCCGCGGCCGGGTCGTTGCCCGGGGAGCCGAAGTTGCCGTTGGAGTCCACCAGCGGCATGCGCATCGACCAGTGCTGCGCCAGTCGCACGAGCGCGTCGTAGATCGAGGAGTCGCCGTGCGGGTGGTACGTACCCATGACGTCACCGACGACGCGGGCGCACTTGTAGAAGCCCTTCTCGGGCCGGTAGCCGCCGTCGTACATCGCGTAGAGCACCCGGCGGTGGACGGGCTTCAGACCGTCCCGCACGTCGGGCAGGGCACGCGACACGATGACGGACATCGCGTAGTCGAGGTAGGAGCGCTGCATCTCCGTCTCGAGCCCCACGGGCTCGACACGCATACCCACGCCCGGGACGGCGGGCTCCTCTTCGGGCATCACAGGGGTGTTCTCGTCGGCCATTGCTGGTCAAAGTCCTTTCGCGCTGCGGCTTGCTTGTACGGCCGACTCAGATGTCGAGGAAGCGGACGTCCTTGGCGTTGCGCTGGATGAACGAGCGCCGCGCCTCGACGTCCTCGCCCATCAGCACCGAGAACAGGTCGTCCGCCTGCGCCGCGTCGTCCAGCGTGACCTGGCCCAGCACACGGTGGTCGACGTCCATCGTGGTGACGCGCAGCTCCTCGGCGTTCATCTCGCCGAGACCCTTGAAGCGCTGGATCGAGTCTTCCTTGATCCGCTTGCCGTTCTGCTTGCCGAGCGCCACCAGGGCGTCGCGCTCACGGTCCGAGTACGCGTACTCGAAGTCGTCACGACCCCACTTGATCTTGTAGAGCGGCGGGCGCGAGAGGTACACGTGCCCGGACTCGACCAGCGGCCGCATGAAGCGGAACAGGAAGGTCAGCAGCAGGGTGTTGATGTGCTGGCCGTCGACGTCGGCGTCCGCCATCAGGATGATCTTGTGATAGCGGAGCTTCTCGATGTCGAAGTCCTCGTGGACCCCGGTGCCGAAGGCCGAGATCAGCGCCTGGACCTCGGTGTTCTGAAGGATCTTGTCGATCCTGGCCTTCTCGACGTTCAGGATCTTGCCCCGGATCGGCAGGATGGCCTGGTACATCGGGTTACGGCCGGACTTCGCCGAACCACCGGCGGAGTCACCCTCGACGATGAAGATCTCGCACTTCGTCGGGTCGTTGGACTGGCAGTCGCTCAGCTTGCCGGGCAGCGAGGCGCTCTCCAGGAGCCCCTTGCGCCGCGTCAGGTCGCGCGCCTTGCGGGCCGCGACACGGGCCGTGGACGCCGCGATGCCCTTGCGGATGATGTCGGCGGCCTCGTTGGGGTTCCGGTCGAACCAGTCCGTCAGCTGCTCGTGGACGACCTTCTGCACGAAGGTCTTCGCCTCGGTGTTGCCCAGCTTGGTCTTCGTCTGGCCCTCGAACTGGGGCTCGCCCAGCTTCACCGAGATGATCGCCGTCAGGCCCTCGCGGACATCCTCACCGGTGAGGTTGTCGTCCTTCTCGCGCAGCAGCTTCTTGTCGCGCGCGTAGCGGTTGACCAGCGAGGTCAGCGCCGCACGGAAGCCCTCCTCGTGCGTACCGCCCTCGTGCGTGTGGATCGCGTTGGCGAAGGAGTAGACACCCTCGGTGTACTGCGTGTTCCACTGCATGGCGATCTCGACCGAGAGGAGTCGCTCCTTGTCCTCGGCCTCGATGTCGATCACCGACTGGTGAATCAGCTCGCCCTTGCGGGAGTTGAGGTACTTGACGAAGTCGACGATGCCGTTCTCGTAGTGGTACGTGACCGTGCGGGTCGACTCCTCGTCGGGGACGTCGACCACCTCGGCGCTGTCGGCGCCCGCCGTGGCCTTCGCCGCCGCCCGCTCGTCGGTGAGCTTGAGGGTGAGTCCCTTGTTGAGGAACGCCATCTCCTGGAAGCGGCGGGAGAGGGTCTCGAAGGAGTAGTCGGTGGTCTCGAAGACGTCTCCGTCGGCCCAGAAGGTGACGGTCGTCCCCGTCTCCTCGGTGGCCTCGTTACGGGCCAGCGGGGCGGTCGGGACACCGAGCTTGTAGTCCTGGGTCCAGCGGTAGCCGTCCGTCTTGACCTCCACGGCCACCCGCGTGGAGAGGGCGTTGACGACGGACACACCGACGCCGTGCAGACCACCGGAGACGGCGTAGCCGCCGCCGCCGAACTTGCCGCCGGCGTGCAGCACGGTCAGGACGACCTCGACGGCCGGCTTGCCCTCGGACGGCACGATGCCGACCGGGATGCCGCGGCCGTTGTCGATCACGCGCACGCCGCCGTCGGCGAGGATCGTGACGTCGATGGTGTCCGCGTGCCCGGCCATGGCCTCGTCGACCGAGTTGTCGACAACCTCTTGCACGAGGTGGTGGAGACCGCGCTCACCGGTGGACCCGATGTACATACCGGGTCGCTTGCGGACCGCGTCCAGGCCTTCGAGCACGGTGATCGCGCTGGCGTCGTACGAGGCGGTGACCTCGCCGTGCTCACCGGCTGTGGACGGGATGTTCTCGTTGGGGTTGCCGGAATCGGCCACGAAGCGCCCTTTCTGGCACAGCACAGGCCGTTCTCCGGCAGGCGGGAGCGGCTGCGTCGTTCGGCTTGTATCGACGACTCCCGCGAAGGAAGCGGGATTGTCCACCAGTCTACCGGTAGCGCCGACATGAATGGGGGTTTGCCGGTGCCTGAGTACGCATGTGCCGCCCTGAATGAGCGGCTGACGACTCCCCATATTCGGGAAGGGGCCTCGGGGGGCTCACGACGGCTTTGCGCGCTTCGGGCTGTCAACCTCCCGCTACGGTGAGGGACGCTCCACTTCCTCCGCGCGAACCAAATCGCCGCATAGCCGTACAGACCGGAAACGGCGGCTCGTCGGCAAAGCGCGACAAACGCGGGTGAAGCGCAGCTCGGCCTTCCTCGGCGCAGACCGGTGCCCGAAGGCTCCGGGGGAGGAAAAGGCCTGCTCAGCCGTAGGTGTCGCCCGGCCCTTTGCTCCCGGGAGTCCGCAGAGGGCCGAATCTGCGCGGTGGACCGCCCGGGCCGAGCACTTTGATCATCCGCACGGTTCCCTGGCCCAGGTCCGTGTTCAGCCGGGCCACGAGCTGCGGGGCCAGCAGCCGGAGCTGCGTCGCCCACGCCGTCGAGTCGCACTGCACGGTCAGCACCCGCTCGGCGGGATCCTCGTCGTAGCGCACGGGGACGCAGTGGTTGGCCAGATCGTCACCGACGATCTGCGGCCAGCGGCCCATCACGCCGCCGACGGCCGCCGGTGTCTCCCAGCCACGCTCGGTGATCAGCCGGTTGATCGCCGACCCCAGAGGCAGCGGGTCACGCCCGTCGGACCGGGCGCCCGACCGCAGGCCGCCGCCCCGCCTCGCCTGATTCTTCTGCTGCGCCGCGGCGCCCCGGGCACGGGCCTGCTCCTTCGCCGCGCGCAGGGCCACACGCGCCAGGTCCACGCCGGACACCTCCGGCGGCTTCAACGGGTCCGGCGCGGCTCCGGCCTGCCCCGGCGGGGTCCCGCCCCGCTCGTCCGGGCCGCTCACAGCCGCTCCACCGCACCTGCGGACACGGCGTACCGGGCTCCCGCCAGGACGCCCGGGACGTCGTCGTCCACGGCCGCCGTCACCAGCACCTGCTCACCGGGGGCCACCAGCTCGGCGAGCCGCTCGCGACGGCGCGCGTCCAGCTCGGCGAACACGTCGTCGAGCACCAGCACCGGCTCGTTGCCCTCGGTGCGGAGCAGATCGTACGAGGCCAGCCGCAGGGCAAGGGCGTACGACCAGGACTCCCCGTGGCTCGCGTAACCCTTCGCCGGCATGCCGCGCAGGCCGAGCACCAGGTCGTCGCGGTGCGGACCGACCAGGGTCACCCCGCGCTCGATCTCCTGCTTGCGAGCCTCGGCCAGGGCCGCCATCACCTGCTCGTACAGCTCCTCGCGGGTGCGCGCGGGCTCCACGTCGGCACCGACCGAGCTGCGGTACTCCAGGGTGACGGGGCCACCCCCGGGGGCGACGTCCGCGTACGCCTTGTCCGCCAGCGGCTGCAGGGTCGCGATCAGGTCCAGCCGCTGCGCCAGCAGCTCCGCCGCGACCCGGCCCAGGTGCTGGTCCCACACGTCCAGGGTGGACAGGTCCATCGACCGGCCGCCGTGTCTGCGGGCCATGGCCGCGGACTTCAGCAGGGTGTTGCGCTGCTTCAGCACCCGCTCGTAGTCGGAGCGGACCCCGGCCATGCGGGGGGAGCGCGCCGTGATCAGCTCGTCCAGGAAGCGCCTGCGCTCACCCGGGTCGCCCTTCACCAGGGCCAGATCCTCCGGGGCGAAGAGCACCGTCCGCACTATGCCCAGCACGTCACGCGGCCTGACCTGCGACGACCTGTTGATACGGGCCCGATTGGCACGGCCCGGATTGAGCTCCAGCTCGATCAGCTGCGAGCGCTCCCCCTGGGTGACCGCGGCCCGTACGACGGCGCGCTCCGCGCCCATGCGCACCAGGGGGGCATCGGACGACACCCGGTGGCTGCCGAGCGTCGCCAGATAGCCGACCGCCTCCACCAGATTGGTCTTGCCCTGTCCGTTGGCCCCCACGAACACGGTGACGCCCGGGTCGAGAGGCACCTCGACCCGGGCGTACGAGCGGAAGTCGGCCAGCGAGAGATGCGTGACGTGCATGGTCGCCGACCCTTCCGACTGCGTGCTGTGCTGTGTGCTGCTGGCTACTTCTTGTTCTCGACCGCGTGGCCGCCGAACTGGTTGCGCAGCGCGGCGATCATCTTCATCTGCGGCGAGTCGTCCTGCCGCGAGGCGAAGCGCGCGAACAGGGACGCGGTGATCGCGGGCAGCGGGACCGCGTTGTCGATGGCGGCCTCGACCGTCCACCGGCCCTCACCGGAGTCCGCGGCGAAACCACGGAGCTGGTCGAGGTGCTCGTCGTCGTCCAGCGCGTTGACCGCCAGGTCGAGCAGCCAGGAACGGATGACCGTCCCCTCCTGCCAGGAGCGGAAGACCTCGCGCACGTCGGTGACGGAGTCGACCTTCTCCAGGAGCTCCCAGCCCTCGGCGTAGGCCTGCATCATGGCGTACTCGATGCCGTTGTGGACCATCTTGGCGAAGTGGCCGGCGCCGACCTTGCCCGCGTGGACGGAACCGAAGTCGCCCTCGGGCTTCAGCGCGTCGAAGATCGGCTGGACCTTGGCGACGTTCTCCTCGGTACCGCCGTACATCAGCGCGTAGCCGTTCTCCAGGCCCCACACTCCACCGGAGACGCCGCAGTCGACGAAGCCGATGTCCTTGATGCCCAGCTCGACGGCGTGCTTCTCGTCGTCGGTCCAGCGCGAGTTGCCGCCGTCCACGACGACGTCGCCCGGAGACAGCAGATCGGCCAGCTCGTCGATGGTGGACTGGGTCGCGGCACCGGCCGGGACCATCACCCACACGACGCGCGGACCCTTGAGCTTGCCCACAAGCTCCTCGAGGCTGTGGACATCGGCGACGTCCGGGTTGCGGTCGTAACCGATGACCGTGTGGCCTGCGCGGCGGATGCGCTCGCGCATGTTGCCGCCCATCTTGCCGAGGCCGACGAGACCGAGCTCCATCAGAGATTCCTTAAGCGTTGTGCCGATTCGTACCCAGGACCGAGCCTACGCCCGGCCGGGACAGCACGGCGGGGTGCAGCACGGTGGGCCCGCTCTGCGCTGAGCCTGCCCGCCGGAAACTGCCATGACAGGGACGGACCGCCGGATCAGCCGGAGAGGCGCACCGGCATGATCAGGTACTTGTACGCGTCGTCGGCCTCGGCGTCGACGGCCGGCCTGCCACTGAGCAGGGCGGGCTTGGTCGACGTCGTGAAGGAGAGCTGGGCGACCGGGGAGTCGATCGCGCTGAGCCCGTCCAGCAGGAAGGTCGGGTTGAAGGCGATGGAGATGTCGTCGCCCTCCAGCACGGCGTCGACGCGCTCCACAGCCTGTGCGTCGTCGCTGGAACCGGCCTCGAGGATGAGCACACCCTGCTCGAAGCTGAGGCGCACCGGGGTGTTGCGCTCGGCGACGAGGGCGACACGCTTGACGGCCTCGACGAACGGGGCGGTCTCGATGACCGCGACCGAGTTGAACTCGGTGGGGAAGAGCGTCCGGTACTTCGGAAGATCGCCCTCGAGCAGTCGCGTGGTCGTACGGCGGCCGGCGCCCTCGAAACCGATGAGTCCTTCGCCCGCACCCGAGCCGGACAGCGCCAGCGTCACCGTGTCACCACTGGTCAGCGCCTTGGCGGTGTCCAGGAGCGTCTTGGCGGGCACCAGGGCCACCGCGGACGCGTCGGGGTTCTCCGGCTTCCACAGGAACTCACGGACCGCGAAGCGGTAGCGGTCGGTCGACGCGAGGGTGACGGTGTCGCCCTCGATCTCGATCCGGACGCCGGTCAGGACGGGAAGGGTGTCGTCGCGCCCGGCCGCGATGGCGACCTGGGCCGCCGCGGAGGCGAAGACCTCACCGGGGACGGTGCCCGTGGCGGTCGGCATCTGCGGCAGGGCCGGGTACTCCTCCACAGGCAGTGTGTGGAGTGTGAACCGCGAGGAGCCGCAGACCACCGTGGCGCGCACACCGTCGGTGGAGATCTCCACAGGCCGGTTCGGCAGAGCGCGGCAGATGTCGGCGAGCAGACGGCCGGAGACGAGCACCGTGCCGTCCTCCTCGACCTCGGCGTCCACCGAGACCTTGGCCGAGACCTCGTAGTCGAAGCTCGAGAAGCTGAGGGCTCCGTCCTCAGCCTTCAGCAGAAGGCCCGCGAGAACGGGCGCCGGCGGACGGGCCGGGAGGCTACGGGCCACCCAGGCCACCGCCTCCGCGAGTACATCGCGCTCCACCCGGATCTTCACCGGAACCGCCTCCTGCTGTTGCTCGCTCGCCCTGCTGGCCTTCGTCGTCTGGTCGGGGTCTCCCTGCCCAAGGTCTGGAGGAGGCCGCCGGGGTCCAGTCTGACGTACGGCGCCGACACTCGTTGCTGCTCGGGGTCAAGTCGCACCGAGAGGTTCGCGGAGCTCGCCACTCAAGTTGTGCACAGGCCCCACTTCGAAGCGGATTCCTGGCTAACTCTGAGTGGTAGTAGTAGTAGGCCCTGTGGAAACCGTGGATAACGTCGTTTTCGCAGGTCAGAAGCCGTTTTTTGTCCACCGACCCTGTGGGTGGCACCGGTGGACAACCGGGCGCTTCTGTGGACACGCGAAAGTTCTGCACACCCGATGCACAGGGCGGGGTGACTTCTCCCCAGGGCTGTCCCCAGCTTTACCCACGTTCCCCACAGCTCAATCAAGGGTCCTCGTGTGACGCCTTTCACTCTCGGCAGTGAAAGCGGGTGTCGGGTTGCCGAACAGTGGACAGGGCTGTGGAGAAGCTGGGGACAACAGGGCCGTGCCTGTGGGCCGCCGGTGGACAACATCATCGGGGCCCTGTGGACGAAATCTCTGTCCACAGGCTGTGGATCATCGTTGACCACAAATCCCCAGGCACGTGACCTGGCCTGATGGAGTATCGACAGCAGACCCTGTGGACGCAATATGGACAACTTCGCAGTCCCCAGGCTGTGGACGCCGGATTCCTCGTCCTTCTGTGGAGAAGCGCTGGTCCGGGGCCCGTATTCGAACACTTCGGAGGGCCGGAGCCGTTTCGGAGGCCATGGAGTCGAGCCGGATCGCGTGTGCCAGTGGCCCCGAAGGCCGTCCCGGGAACACCGCACGCCGGATTCCGGAGCCCGCTCTCAGCGGCCCGTGACGAAGAAGGGCGCCCCGCGAGGACGTCGTGAGGTCCTCGCGGGGCGCCCGTGGCGCGCTGTGCGGCGATACGGCCGCCGCCGGCTCGTCAGCCGTTCTTGATGCGGTTGGT
Source organism: Streptomyces sp. QL37 (assembly GCF_002941025.1). Taxonomy (NCBI): domain Bacteria; kingdom Bacillati; phylum Actinomycetota; class Actinomycetes; order Kitasatosporales; family Streptomycetaceae; genus Streptomyces; species Streptomyces sp. QL37. The sequence goes on from NZ_PTJS01000001.1 coordinate 4,250,155, forward strand.
GAGTTCGGTGACCTGGTTGTAGATGGAGCGGCGCTCCGCCATCAGCGCCCGGATCTTCCGGTCGGCGTGCATCACCGTGGTGTGGTCCCGTCCGCCGAACTGTGCGCCGATCTTGGGCAGGGAGAGATCCGTCAGCTCGCGGCAGAGATACATGGCGATCTGGCGTGCCGTCACCAGCACCCGGCTGCGCGACGATCCGCAGAGGTCCTCGACCGTCAGGCCGAAGTAGTCCGCCGTCGCCGCCATGATGGCCGGCGCGGTGATCTCGGGCGCCGAGTCCTCCCCGCCGGGGATCAGATCCTTCAGCACGATCTCGGTCAGACCGAGGTCCACAGGCTGCCGGTTGAGGCTGGCGAACGCCGTCACCCGGATCAGCGCGCCCTCCAGCTCGCGGATGTTGCGCGAGATGCGGGACGCGATGAACTCCAGTACCTCCGGGGGCGCGTTGAGCTGCTCCTGCACCGCCTTCTTACGGAGGATCGCGATCCGCGTCTCCAGCTCCGGCGGCTGCACATCGGTGGTGAGTCCCCACTCGAACCGGTTGCGCAGCCGGTCCTCCAGCGTCACCAGCTGCTTGGGCGGCCGGTCGGAGGAGAGCACGATCTGCTTGTTGGCGTTGTGCAGCGTGTTGAAGGTGTGGAAGAACTCCTCCTGCGTCGACTCCTTGCTCGCCAGGAACTGGATGTCGTCGACCAGCAGGATGTCCACGTCCCGGTACCGCTTGCGGAAGGTGTCGCCCTTGCCGTCGCGGATCGAGTTGATGAACTCGTTGGTGAACTCCTCGGAGCTCACGTACCGCACGCGGGTCCCCGGGTAGAGGCTCCGCGCGTAATGCCCGATGGCGTGCAGCAGGTGGGTCTTGCCGAGTCCCGACTCCCCGTAGATGAAGAGGGGGTTGTACGCCTTCGCGGGTGCCTCGGCGACGGCGACCGCGGCCGCGTGCGCGAAGCGGTTGGACGCGCCGATCACGAAGGTGTCGAAGAGGTACTTCGGATTCAGCCGGGCGTGCGGCTCACCGGTCCCGGGCGGGGGTGCGGACTGCGTGCCCATGTGGCCGCCGCCGGCCCTTCCGGTCCCGGGGCCGCCCTGGCGGTGCTGGGGCTGCTGGTCCTGCAGTTCGTGGCGGTCGCGGCCGTCCCGCTGCTGCTCGTAACCCTGGTGCTCGGGCGGCTGCGGGCGGTAGTCGTGCTGGGGCTGCTGGGGCCGCGGGCTCGCGTACGGGTCGCGGTCCTGGTAACCGCCGTGCCGGGGCTGCCAGGAGAGGTCGTCCTGGACACGGGGCCAGGCGCCGGGCTCGGGGCGGTGCTGCTGGTAGTCCGGGTAGGCGGGGCGGGCCGTCGGCATGCCGTCGTCGGAGGACCTGGGGCCGTAGCTGTCGTACCCGTCGTTGCGCGAGGGCTCGTCGTGCTGCGGTCCTTGGTAGCGGTGGGACTGCTGCCCCTGGTGGGGCTGGTGCATCGGGGGCGCCGGCGGAGCGGGGGGCTCGCCCGCGGAGTCGTCGACGGTGATCGCGATCCGGATCGGCCGCCCGCACTCACGGGTGAGCGTCTCGCTGATCAGCGGGGCGAGCCGGCCCTCCAGGACGCGCTTGCCCCACTCGTTGGGCACGGCCAGCAGCGCGGTGTCGGCGACGAGGGCCAGGGGCTGGCAGCGCTCGATCCACTGCTTGTCCTTCGGCTCGATGCCCTGCTGGCCCTCCCCGAGGAGTTGTTCCAGCACTCGCGGCCACACTGCGGCAAGATCGGCAGGTACGTCAGCCACAAGGCACGCTCTCTCGCATGTCCCACGAATGTGTGCTTCTCGGGACGGATGGGTCGGGTCGGGTGAGGCCCGGCAGGCAGGAAGGAAAAGAACCGGAGTTCAGCCACGGTAGTCAGGCCGACCCGCGCGGTTCAAGTTGTTGTCCACAGGCTGTGTACAGCAGGGGGTGGTGCGAGGCCGGTTTGACCGGATGGCGTAGCCGCGCGTACCGTGACCAGGTCGAGTTGTCGATGGCTGCTGCCGCCTGCCTCCGATGGGCAAACATCACGATCTGTGATTGTGAAGCGGTGCACTAAGGCGTTTACGCGAGTTCCTCGTGGGCGCACGGTGACAGCCAGGCGATGTCCCGCCAACACACGAATCATTTCTGGAGCCCCCGAGTGAGCAAGCGCACCTTCCAGCCGAACAACCGTCGTCGCGCCAAGACCCATGGCTTCCGGCTGCGTATGCGTACCCGTGCCGGCCGCGCGATTCTCGCGAACCGCCGTGGCAAGGGCCGCAGCAGCCTGTCCGCCTGATCGCTTACAGGTCCATGACGTGCTGCCTACCGAGAATCGGCTGAGGCGGCGCGAGGACTTCGCGACCGCGGTACGACGAGGACGCCGAGCCGGGCGTCCGCTACTCGTCGTGCACCTACGCAGCGGTGTTACGGACCCGCACGTGACAGGGGAGAGTGTTCCCCCGCCGCGTGCGGGTTTCGTTGTCAGCAAAGCAGTGGGGGGAGCGGTCGTTCGCACCGCGGTGAAGCGGAAGCTTCGCCATCTGGTCCGCGATCGGCTTGCTCAGCTGCCCCCCGGTAGCCTTGTTGTCGTACGAGCGCTGCCCGGATCGGGTGACGCCGACCATGCACAGCTGGCCCGAGACCTGGACGCCGCCCTTCAGCGGCTGCTGGGAAGGGGTGCGCGATGAAGTACCCGCTGCTGGCTCTCATCAAGCTGTACCAGTGGACGATCAGCCCGCTCCTCGGGCCTGTCTGCCGCTACTACCCGTCGTGTTCCCACTATGGATATACGGCGATCGACCGGCACGGTGCGATCAAGGGAACAGCGCTGACCGCATGGCGCATCCTGCGTTGCAATCCGTGGTCACCCGGCGGCGTGGATTACGTACCGCCACGCAAACGTCCGCGTTGGCACGAAATGCTGCGTAGCTGTGTGCGTGGCGGCAAGGGCGGGGACTCCGCCGCCGATGTGCCTTCCGGGGGGTCGGTCTCCGAACCCCTGAGCCCGGCCACAGAGACCTCGCCCAAAGCTCAAGGAGCCTGATTAGTGGACACGATTGCCAGTCTGTTCAGCTTTATCACCACACCTGTCTCGTGGGTCATCGTCCAGTTCCACAAGATTTACGGAGCGCTCTTCGGCGATGACACGGGGTGGGCCTGGGGCCTCTCCATCGTGTCCCTGGTGGTCCTGATCCGGATCTGTCTGATCCCGCTTTTCGTGAAGCAGATCAAGTCGACCCGGAACATGCAGGTGCTCCAGCCGAAGATGAAGGCGATCCAGGAGCGCTACAAGAACGACAAACAGCGTCAGTCCGAAGAGATGATGAAGCTGTACAAGGAGACGGGTACCAACCCGCTCTCCTCGTGCCTTCCGATCCTGGCGCAGTCCCCGTTCTTCTTCGCCCTGTATCACGTGCTCTCTGCCATCGCCTCGGGCAAGACGATCGGTGTCATCGACCAGCCCCTGCTGGACAGCGCCCGTCAGGCACACATCTTCGGCGCACCGCTGGCCGCGAAGTTCATGGACAGCGAGGAGAAGGTGCAGGCGCTCGGCGCCTCCCTGACCGACGTCCGTGTCGTGACCGCGATCATGATCGTGATGATGTCGGCGTCGCAGTTCTTCACGCAGCGCCAGCTGATGACGAAGAACGTCGACCTGACGGTGAAGACCCCGTACATGCAGCAGCAGAAGATGCTGATGTACATCTTCCCGGTGATCTTCGCCGTCATGGGCATCAACTTCCCCGTCGGTGTCCTCGTGTACTGGCTGACCACCAACGTCTGGACCATGGGTCAGCAGATGTACGTGATCAACCAGAACCCGACTCCGGGCAGCAAGGCGCAGGACCAGTACCTGAACCGTGTGCTGAAGAGCGTGACCGCACATGGCGAGGTGCGTGGCCGGACGCGGCGCAACACCGTCAAGCGGATCGTCGCCAAGGGCCCCGACCGCAACGACATCGAGCGCAAGTTCATCACCGGTCTCGGCAAGCTCGGCCTCGCCGCCCAGGAGGACGGGACGGTCACGAAGAGCGAAGCCGCCGTTCTCGAGGCCGAGGGCGGTGCTGCGCCCAAGCGGCAGCAGCCCAAGCGCCAGACCAAGGCGAAGCGCCACACCGCTGCCACGCATCCCGGCACGGACAAGGGGGCCGGCTCCACGGGCTCGGAGTCCAAGACCTCGCTGGAGAAGCAGGACGCACCGCAGGACGACAAGCCGAAGCCGGCGGCCAAGCGCGCCGCGTCCGGCTCCTCACGCCAAGCCAAGTCCGGACAGCGCAAGGGCCCGCAGCGGCCCAAGCACCCGTCCAAGAAGTAAGAAGGAGTCCATCCGTGACGGAAGGCACCACCACCACGGCCGCTGAGGGCAGCGACACTCTGACCCGCCTTGAGCAGGAGGGGGAGATCGCGGCTGACTACCTCGAAGGCCTGCTCGACATCGCCGACCTCGACGGTGACATCGACATGGACGTGGAGGCGGACCGGGCCGCGGTCTCGATCATCAGTGACTCGGCGCGCGACCTTCAGAAGCTTGTCGGTCGCGATGGTGAGGTGCTGGAGGCGCTTCAGGAGCTGACGCGCCTGGCCGTCCACCGCGAGACCGGTGACCGCAGCCGCCTGATGCTGGACATCGGCGGTTTCCGTGCCAAGAAGCGTGAGGTCCTGGCCGCCCTCGGTGCCAAGGCCGCGGATGAGGTCAAGAGCTCGGGCGAGCCGGTGAAGCTCGAGCCGATGACGCCGTTCGAGCGCAAGGTCGTGCACGACGCGGTCGCGGCGGCAGGTCTGCGCAGCGAGTCCGAGGGCGAGGAGCCCCAGCGCTTCGTCGTCGTTCTCCCGGCCTGACCGGATCCTTGTACTGTCGGCCCCGTCTGTTCGCAGGCGGGGCCGATCTTTGTCAGCCTGATAGTCAGCGTGCTAGAGCAGTACGGAAGGACGGTCCCCCGTGACGGAGGAAGCAGAGCTCCCTCAGGCGCCCAAGGAGGCGCAGGCGGTATTCGGTGAGTTCTTCCCAGAGGCTGTCAGGTACGCGGAGCTCCTCGCTGACGCGGGCGTCAAGCGCGGCCTGATCGGCCCGCGCGAGGTGCCGCGCCTATGGGAACGCCACCTGCTGAACTGTGCGGTCCTCTCCGAAGTGGTCCCTGAGGGCGTCACGGTGTGCGATGTGGGCTCGGGGGCCGGGCTTCCCGGTATCCCGCTCGCGCTGGTACGCCCCGACCTCAAGATCACGCTGCTCGAGCCGCTGCTGAGGCGCACGAATTTCCTTCAGGAAGTCGTCGAGCTCTTGGGTCTGGATCATGTGACGGTCGTCCGCGGCCGGGCCGAAGAGGTGCTGGGGACACTGCAGCCGGTTCATGTGGTGACGGCCCGGGCTGTCGCCCCGCTGGACCGGCTCGCCGGATGGGGTGTGCCCCTGCTCCGCCCCTACGGAGAAATGCTGGCGCTCAAGGGGGGCACGGCCGAGGAAGAGATCCAGGGGGCTCGGGCCGCTCTGAGCAAGCTCGGAGTGGTGGAGACCGAGGTGCTGCAGGTCGGTGAGGGCTTGGTTGAGCCGGCTTCCACCGTGGTGCGCGTGGTGGTCGGGGAGAGTCCGGGCGGTGTGAGGTTCGCCGCAAAGCGGGCCAAGGCGGCACGGGTGGGCCGATCGCGACGACGCCGATGAGTGCTCGCCGAAGGGCGGTCCGGTGGGCATGATTTGTTGCATTTAGCGGGCTTCTGAACTTTTTGCACTGATGCTCCATGCAAGCAGCGATATGTGGAGCCTGCGGAGTGTCGGGAGTCCGCCGCTGTGCTGCACAGGCATCGTGTTTCACGTGAAACGTCGCTCTCTGCTGCAGGGAATCATCGGTCGCGGTCGTGCGGCTGCCGCGCCGCGCGACCGCAAGCCCCTACGGGCTACCGAGTTGTCCACAGAACCGGATTCATCCACAGAAGAGTCGGCCTCGCTGGTTCACGACCCCGAAAGCATGGCAGGCTCTGTCCATTGCGAGCCTGAAGTCGAGGAGAGTGAATCCTTGCGGTCCGACGCCAACATCGCGGGACCGATGACCGATCCGGTCCCCGGTCCCCGTACCGAGTCCCTGGGGGACGGTGTTTCACGTGAAACACCGCCGCCGATGGACGACACACCCATTGGTCGGGCGGCCCAGCTGGCGGTCGAGGCCCTCGGCCGCGCCGGCGAGGGGCTGCCACGGCCTGACCGGACACGCGTCATGGTCGTGGCCAACCAGAAGGGCGGCGTGGGGAAGACGACCTCAACGGTCAACCTCGCCGCGTCGCTCGCGCTGCACGGCGCACGCGTTCTGGTGGTGGACCTCGATCCGCAGGGGAACGCCTCCACGGCTCTGGGGATCGACCATCACGCGGAAGTCCCCTCCATCTACGACGTACTGGTGGAGAGCATGCCGCTCTCCGAGGTTGTCCAGCCGGTCCCGGACGTCGAGGGCCTGTTCTGTGCGCCGGCGACCATTGATCTCGCCGGTGCGGAGATCGAACTGGTCTCGCTGGTGGCGCGGGAGAGTCGTCTGCAGCGGGCTATCCAGGCGTATGACCAGCCGCTGGACTACATCCTCATCGACTGCCCGCCCTCGCTCGGCCTGCTGACAGTCAACGCGCTCGTGGCCGGAGCAGAGGTGCTCATCCCGATCCAGTGCGAGTACTACGCGCTGGAGGGCCTCGGACAGCTGCTTCGTAACGTCGACCTGGTCCGGGGGCATCTGAACCCCGATCTCCATGTCTCGACGATCCTGCTCACCATGTACGACGGCAGGACGAGGCTTGCTTCACAGGTCGCGGAAGAGGTGCGTAGCCACTTCGGCAAGGAGGTCCTGCGGACCAGCATCCCGCGCTCCGTGCGTATCTCGGAGGCGCCCAGCTATGGGCAGACCGTCCTGACCTACGATCCGGGGTCCAGCGGATCCCTGTCCTACCTCGAGGCGGCCCGGGAGATCGCGCTGAGAGGCGTCGGAGTGCATTACGAGGCCCAGCACGCCCCGGCGGGCGAGCCTGCCCACACGGGCGTCCAGAACAGTCAGCAGAGCCATTCGGAGGGCATGCAGTGAGTGAGCGTCGTAGAGGGCTGGGGCGTGGGCTCGGTGCACTGATTCCCGCAGCTCCGCAGGAGAAGCAGGTTGCGAGTCCGGCTGCCGGTGCGAATGTGGGGGGCGCGTCGCCCATCCTGACGGCCGAGCGCGGGGTGGCTGCCGCGAAGCTGGCGGGGCTCCCGTCCGGCACCTTGGTTCCGGAGCCGAGCTCTCCTGTCGGCGAGCCCGCCACCGAGCAGACCGACTCAGCTGGGGCGTATTTCGCTGAGATTCCCCTGCCTTCGATCACGCCCAACCCCAGGCAGCCTCGCGAGGTCTTCGACGAGGATGCTCTGGCCGAGCTGGTCACCTCCATCAAGGAGGTCGGTCTCCTCCAGCCCGTCGTCGTACGCAAGGTCGATGAGGACCGCTACGAACTCATCATGGGTGAGCGCCGCTGGAGGGCGTGCGGCGAAGCCGGTCTGGAACGCATCCCGGCCATCGTCCGCGCGACCGACGACGAGAAGCTGCTGCTCGACGCACTCCTGGAGAACCTGCACCGGGCTCAGCTGAATCCCTTGGAGGAGGCGGCGGCGTACGACCAGCTGCTGAAGGACTTCAAGTGCACGCACGATCAGTTGGCGGACCGGATCGGCCGGTCCCGTCCGCAGGTCTCGAACACGCTCCGTCTGCTGCGGCTCTCTCCGCCCGTGCAGCGCAGGGTGGCGGCAGGAGTCCTCTCGGCCGGTCACGCGAGGGCCTTGCTGTCGGTGGACGACTCCGAGGAGCAGGACCGACTGGCTCACCGCATCGTGGCCGAGGGGCTGTCGGTTCGCGCGGTCGAGGAGATCGTGAACCTTCTGGGTTCCGAGCCGACCAGTTCTGCGAAGCCTCGGGGACCCAGGGCAGGGGGCCGTGTCTCACCGGCTCTGACCGATCTTGCCTCCCGCCTCTCCGATCGGTTCGAGACGAGGGTGAAGGTCGATCTCGGGCAGAAGAAGGGGAAGATCGTCGTCGAGTTCGCCTCGATGGAGGATCTGGACCGCATTCTCGGCAGCCTTGCTCCGGGTGAGGGACGGGTGCTGGAACGGAGCATCGAGGAAGAGCAGGCCGAGGCCGACGAGGCCTGAGCCAGCAGGACGGCAAAGGGCGGGCCGAGCTCCGGGAAGTTCCCCGGAACTCGGCCCGCCCTTTGCCGTCTCTCGGTATCCCCATCACCTCTGGGTGGATACGATGCGTTCTGGTATGGCGTATCCACACACCGTGATCCACCTCAGAGGAGGCGGGGGCCGTGCGATCAGTGAATCGCAGCCACCTGGTGACAGTCGGTTTGGGGCTTGGTGCTGTCGGGGGGTTCGTCGGCAGCCTGTTCCGAGAACGGAGTGCGCTGGCATCCGCACGTGATGCGGCGGGCGAAGGAAGTGAGGAACCGCCTACATGGGGCGACGGCTCGTACCGCTCACACTGGACAACCTTCCGGATCTCCCCAGGCGCTGCCGCTCGTGTGTCTTCTGGGAACTTGATCCGGTCAGCGGGGAAGCTGCGGTAAAGGCAGGCAGGCCCGAACTCGAGAAAGAAGCCTGGATCTCCGCAGTGCTGCTGGAGTGGGGATCCTGCGGCCGGGTCGTCTATGTGGACGATGTCGCGGTCGGCTTCGTTCTCTACGCGCCGCCCGCGTATGTCCCCCGCTCCACGGCGTTTCCCACCAGTCCTGTCTCGCCCGATGCCGTGCAGTTGATGACGGCGTTGATCGTGCCGGGTTTCCAGGGACAGGGCTTGGGCCGCGTGATGGTGCAGACAGTGGCCAAGGATCTGCTGCGACGGGGCTTCAAGGCGATCGAGGCCTTTGGGGACGCCCGCTGGAAGGAGCCGGCGTGTGTGCTGCCTGCGGACCATCTGCTCGCGGTCGGCTTCAAGACGGTGCGTCCTCACCCCGCGCATCCGCGGCTGAGGCTTGAGCTGCGCACGACGCTCTCCTGGAAGGAAGACGTCGAGCTCGCGTTGGACAGGCTGCTCGGCGCCGTACAGAAGGAGCCGGTGCTGCGCCCCCTCTGACTCTGAGGATCCACTCTGTGCCTGGGGAGCACGCCGAATGGACCGATCACGCAGAACGGGCCCAACCCCAGAGGGTGGGCCCGTTTCACGTGAAACAGTCAGACGCTACTTCACTACTTCTGGGCGATGAAGCCCTCGAGGTCGCGGAGGATCGCGGCCTTCGGCTTGGCGCCGACGATGGTCTTGGCCACCTCGCCACCCTGGTACACGTTCAGCGTGGGGATCGACATCACGCCGTACTTCGCCGCGGTGGCCGGGTTCTCGTCGATGTTGAGCTTGACGATCTCGATCTCGTCGCCGTGCTCAGCCGCGATGGCCTCCAGCGAAGGCGCGATCTGGCGGCACGGGCCGCACCAGGCGGCCCAGAAGTCCACCAGCACGGGCTTGTCGTTCTTCAGGACGTCCTCATCGAAGGAGTCGTCGGTCACGTTCTTCAGGGCGCCGGCCACGGCGGCCTCCTTAACTTCGCGGGGTGTGGGTTCGGGGGATGCAGTCAGACTGCCGGGGTCTTCTCCGGCTCGGCGAGCTGCTCGTCGGAGAGCGCAGCCAGGAATCGCTCAGCGTCGAGAGCGGCCGAGCAGCCGGTACCGGCTGCTGTGATGGCCTGTCGATAGGTGTGGTCGACGACGTCGCCGGCGCCGAAGACACCCTTCAGGTTGGTGCGCGTCGAGGGAGCCTCGACCTTGAGGTAGCCCTCGTCGTCGAGGTCGAGCTGGCCCTTGAAGAGCTCCGTGCGGGGGTCGTGGCCGACAGCGATGAACAGGCCGGTCACCGGAAGCTCGGAGGTCTCACCGGTCTTGGTGTTGCGCAGGGTGAGGCTGGAGAGCTTCTGGTCCCCGTGGACGGTGGCCACCTCGCTGTCCCACGCGAACTTGATCTTCGGGTCGGCGAAGGCGCGCTCCTGCATGGCCTTGGAGGCGCGCAGGGAGTCGCGGCGGTGCACGATCGTCACGGACTTGGCGAACCTGGAGAGGAAGGTCGCCTCTTCCATCGCCGTGTCGCCGCCACCGACCACGGCGATGTCCTGGTCCTTGAAGAAGAAGCCGTCGCAGGTCGCACACCAGGAGACGCCGCGTCCGGAGAGTGCGTCCTCGTTGGGCAGGCCGAGCTTGCGGTGCTGGGACCCCGTGGTGACGATGACGGCCTTTGCGCGGTGCACCGTGCCCGCGGTGTCCGTGACGGTCTTGACGTCTCCGGAGAGGTCGACGGAGACGACATCGTCGGGGATGAGCTCGGCGCCGAAGCGCTCAGCCTGGGCACGCATGTTGTCCATGAGCTCGGGGCCCATGATTCCGTCCTGGAACCCCGGGAAGTTCTCCACGTCGGTGGTGTTCATCAGTGCACCGCCGGCGGTGACGGCGCCCTCGAACACCAGCGGCTTCAGCGACGCGCGAGCGGTGTACAGGGCGGCGGTGTAACCAGCCGGCCCGGAGCCGATGATGATCACATTACGGACGTCGCTCACGGGTTCTTCCTCGTCTCTGCAGACTGCCTACTGCCTACTGGGGTCGGTTCCACGACTCTCACCCCACCCAACGGATCCTACGGGGCATGCATTCCCGAAATGCGGGTCCGGCTCCTGGCAAGGCCTTCAGGGGCGGGTGTAGGAGTGTGTGAGCAGCAGCTGTCCCTTTGCCGCAGGCGTGGAATTCACGCAGGCTGCGTCGACGACATAGGCCTGGACACGAGTGGGGTCAGTCGCATCGGGCAGCACGACAAGGAAAGCGGCTGTCCCTTCGTAGCTGCCCTGTTCCACGGCCAGAGCAGGGGTCTCGCGGCCGGTGCCCTGCTGGACGCAGGGCGGAACGTCCACGATCGGTGCGCGCAGGGGGGAGCGGGGGGACGCGGCGCCGGGGGACAGATCTCCCGGGGAGGACTTGGTGTCCATCGACGGCTTGCCCGAGTCGTCTCCGGCAGTCTCGGATGCCCCCGACTCGGTCAGAAGGGTGTGGACGCGGCCTTCCAGCGTGCCCTCCGAGAAGTCCTCTCGGCTCTTCTCCGCAGCGCTGACTCCGCTGTCGGCCATCTGGCTGGCCGAATCCTGGGACGTCTGGACAGCTTGGAGCAGGAAGACACTCATGCCGACTGCGGCTGCACCGAGGGCGGTGCCCAGAAGCACGGTACGGCGTCGACGACGGGCCGGACCCCGGCCGGGGCCGGTGGCGCCACGAGGGCGGCCTGCGGGCCGAGGGGCTGCCGTGCTGCCCTCGGTTGCTGTTTCACGTGAAACAGGAGTCTCTGCGATGGGTGCCGGGGTGGCGGTCGCAGCCTCCGATGCCAGTGCCGCGTCGATCCGGTTGGCTACGTCGTCGGGCATGTGCTCGGGAAGGTGCCCGCCCTCCCCCAGCAGCGAACGGATCTCTTCCAGCGAGGAGTAGATGTCGGCGCACTCTTCGCATGCGCCGATGTGGCGACGGAGTTCTGCCTCGCGGGACGGCTGGAGGAGCCCTTCGGTGAGGTCGGAGATCTCGGAGACGTCCGGGTGCTGAGCCGTGTCGGCTGTGGATGTCATGCGAGCCCACCTCCACCCTTTACGCCGGCAGGATCACCGTGGCCTGCGTCTCTTGGTCCTGACGCCGGTGGGACGGATGGCCCCTGCGTCCGGTTCCTTTCCATGGAGACGTCCTTGCCGTCCTCTCTGTTGGCTCGCAGATGGGTCAGAAGGGGGAGCAGTCTGGCCCGCCCTCGTGCACAGCGGCTCTTCACGGTGCCGGTCGGTACGTCGAGGATGCGGGCAGCCTCGGCGACGGGGTAGGCCTGCATATCCACCAGGACGAGCGCGGCGCGCTGCTCGGCGGGCAGGGTGGCCAGTGCGGCCAGGAGCTCACGGTGCAGGTCCTGCCGCTCAGCGGGAGCCTCGGCGGATTCGTGAGGCTCCATGAGCTGGTCGAGCCGCTCGGTGTCGTCCACCGGTGCGGTCTTCCGGGAGGCGGCCTTGCGGGCACGGTCCAGGCAGGCGTTGACGGTGATCCTGTGCAGCCATGTGGTCACGGCGGACTGGCCGCGGAAGGTATGGGCCGCACGGAACGCGGAAACAAGGGCATCCTGCACGGCGTCGGCTGCTTCCTCACGGTCGCCCAGTGTGCGCAGGGCCACGGCCCAGAGGCGGTCACGGTGCCGCCGCACGAGCTCGCCGAAGGCGTCAGGGTCGCCTGCGACGTGCTGGGCCAGGAGATCCTGGTCGCTGGGCGGGTCGGATTGATCCACGGTCCCCCCTCCTTCTGAGCCCTGCCTGCATGTGACCGGTAAAACTCTTAATTGATCTTGCTGCGGACAGTCCGGCCGCACGTATTTGATCATGGTTGGGCCAGCCTGGTCAGAGTGCCGGCCTGTCTATCACGGTTCGACCGAGGAGAGCATAGAGATGAAGAAGCCTAGCCTTAGAAGGCTGCGGCCATGAGTATCTCAGTCGCAACGCTCGCTGGTGTGGGCGTTGTTGGAGGAGCGGGTACGGCGAGTGCGGCCGCGTTGTGTCCCGGCAGCAGGATCGAGAATGAGCGTGGACACCGGCTGGTTCGATCTCTACGCGAACGGTGGCTACGACTGCGCCGTGACCATCCCCAAAGACGTCGGCGGGCGCATAGGCATGGTTGGCACGGAGAGCGCGCGGGGCCACTGCGACTGGACACCTGCTGCTGTGACACCGCGTTGAGACGTGGGCGGATCACGCAGGTGGGGGCGTGGAACGGGCCGGTGAGGAGTTTCCTCACCGGCCCGTTCCGTTCATCCGAGTACCGAGATCTCCGCGATGCCGCCCCGGAAGCCTGATGAGCCGTCGGGAGGCAGCTCCGCGATGCGGACCAGAACGTAGCGGGTCCGGACCGGCTCGTCGAGGGTCTTGTGCACGGTGCTCCCCGTCGTCTCGAGGTTCGTGAGGCGATGGGGGAAATCGGACAGCGACGTGGGCTGGGAAGCGGATTCGTCTGCTGCCAGTACTTCGGCCTTCTGCTGGCCGCGGTACATCTTGATGTCGATGCCGGAGACGTCCTGTGCGCTGCCGAGGTCAACGATTATGCCGCTGCCCTGCTTGCGGTTCGCAAGGTTGCCGAAGTTGGCATAGCCCACGTACCGGGGTGTGACCCAAGCGGTGTCCGACTTGCCGTCGATGGTGTTCGGAACGTCCTGCTGCTGAATTCCGGAACCGCTGGGGGTGAATTCCTCCGCGTCGACGATGCGGAGGTCCTTGAGGTCGGCCGGCACCTTGTCGTCGGCCCCGTCCTCCGCGGTCTGCGTCGGAGCCGGTTCCCCGGAGTCGTTGTCCCGGTTGAGCACGGTTTCTGCCAGCTGCCAGCTGCCGAGACCCAGAGCGGCGATGAGCAGCGCGGAGACGGCCCACTTGAGCACCCTGCCCGTGCGGCTCTGGAGCGGGGGTGGAGGAGCCGCGATGACAGGCTGGGTGGCCGAGGTGGGTCGTACCGACGGGCGCCCGTAGGTGCCCTGCTGGTACGTCGTGCGCTGATACTCCGGCGGCGCCGTGAAGGTGGGTTCCGGCGGCAGGATGCGGGGCATGGCCGCGACAGCCTTCGCCAGCTCGTCCGGGGTGGTGCACGGCTGTTCCTGCCGCGACGCGGTTGCGCCGTCGTTGGCGAGGGCGCGCATGGCCAGTTCGGACAGACCTCGGTGGACGCCGGCCCGCACCTGGTCCGGGGGAATCAGGCCCAGGTCCTTGGGGAGCCCGGTGAGACCGTAGGCATCGCTCTCGTAGGGCCAGCGCCGGGTGAGCGCGGCGTAGAGCAGTGCGCCGATGGCCTCGGTGTCGGTGCGCAGCGGCTGATCGGCGGTGATGCCGCGCAGTGCGGCGTTCACCGCGAGGCCGCGGATCCGGTACTGGCCTGTCGAGCTGCGCAGTACGGCACCGGGGGTGAGGCGCAGATGTGCGAGCCCTTCGCGGTGTGCGGCGGCCATGGCCTGGGAGATCTGGCTCACGAGCTGGTAGGCGTCGTGGGCCTCGAAGGGGCCTGCGGCCAGCAGCGCCGTGAGCTCGGTGGCATCGGGGAGCCATTCGTGGACGACGTAGACGAGGTCGTCCTCCTCCACGGCGTCCAGGACCTGGACGAAGCGCGGGTCGCCGAGCAGCGCCGAGGAGCGGGCCGCGGCCAGCACCGAGCGGGCACGGGGATGATCAGCGGGCAGGAGGTGTACGCCTACCGCGCGCCGCAGCTTCTCGTCGACAGCACGCCAGCTGCTGAATCCGTCCAGTCGGGTGACGCACTCCTCGAGGCGGTACCGTCTGGCCAGTTTGTGACCGCTGTGCAGGTCGGGCGATGCCGGCACGGTGTCCGAGCTGTCGCGCCCGCCCTCCGCGTCCTGCGGGCCTGCGCCCTCTGAGTCCTGGGTTTGTGCCGTCCCGTCGGTCGTGGCCGCGTCCGCCTTGGCGGTCGGCGGCTCGTCGCCGCCGTTGTCGGCCACGTCGACGGCAGCCGTGCTACGTTCCGCCACCGTCGTTCCTGCCTCCCCATTCGTTGCGCGATGCCAGCCAGCTCTGCACAGTCACGCCAATTGTGCCCACACTCCGGCGCTATGCACGACACGCGGTGTCCAGCGATGGTTGTGCGGCTCGGAGGGCATTCAGCGTCCGAGCCGTCCCCGGACCATTCCGACCATGCCGTTGAGCTCCTCGATACGCATCTTCTTCGCGGCGACGAAGAAGATGCCCAGCAGGATGACGCTGCCACAGACCAATGCCACCACGGAGCCGCCGGCTCCTTCGCCGAGGGTCTTCAGAAGAGCGAAGCCCACGCCGCCGCCGACCACCGCCGCGGGGATCGCGGCCAGGCAGAGGCGGGCGTAGGTCCGCACCACACGGGCTCCGTCGAGGTCCCCGCCGAGCCGGTTGCTGAGCCGTCGCCAGGCGATGCCGACGCCGACCGCGTAGGCCAGCCCGTAGGAGGCCGCCATTCCCACGACTGCCCACTGCGCCGGAAGAATCACGTAGCAGAGGGCGGAAGCCGCGGCGTTGACCGCTGCCACGATCACCGTGTTGTAGAAGGGGGTGCGGGTGTCCTCGTACGCGTAGAAGCCACGGAGGACGACGTACTGCACGGAGTACGGGATGAGACCGAGGCCGAAAGCCATCAGGATGAAGCCCATCGACCGTGCGGCCTCGGTGCCGCTGGAGGCGTAGAGCAGGGTGCACATCGGCAGGCCGAGTGCGAGGAACGTGAAGGCGACCGGGACGATGGCCACCGCCGAGTTGCGCAGACCCTGCGAGATGTCGTCCCGGACGGCTCCCGGGTCGTTGTCATGGGCGGCGCGGGAGATGCGGGGCAGCAGGGCCGCCATGACCGAGACGGTGATGATGGCCTGCGGCATGCCCCAGATCAGCTGGGCGTTGGAGTAGGCGAGGAAGCCTGTGCCGTCCTTGCCGGAGAGGCTGCCCGCCGAGGTCGCCAGCTGCGTGACGACGATGACACCGGCCTGGTTGGCCAGCACGAAGAGCACGGTCCACTTGGCGAGCTTGATCGTCTTGCCGAGCCCGTGGCCCTTCCAGTCGAAGCGGGGACGGAAGCGGAACCCGGCCTCACGGAGGTACGGGATCATGGCCAGGGCTTGGACCACCAGGCCGAGCAGCGTGCCGATGCCCAGGAGCTGGACGCCCTCCGGCGGGATCGTCTCCACGCCCATCCGGGATTCTGCCGAGGTGCCGTAGACCCAGATGAACAGGCCGAAGGTGAAGATCATGACGATGTTGTTGAGGACCGGGGTCCACATCATCGCGCCGAACCGGCCGCGGGCATTGAGGATCTGGCCCA
Organism: Streptomyces sp. QL37; assembly: GCF_002941025.1. NCBI lineage: Bacteria > Bacillati > Actinomycetota > Actinomycetes > Kitasatosporales > Streptomycetaceae > Streptomyces > Streptomyces sp. QL37. The sequence continues at coordinate 4,265,961 of NZ_PTJS01000001.1, forward strand.
TGACCACATGGATGCCCATGAAGAAGATGGTCGGGAGGCAGTAGCGGGCGAAGGTGACCGCGACGCTGTTGGCGGCCTCCTTGTTCGCGATCGTCGGCGACATCATGTGGATGAGCCATGGCGCGGCGAAGACGGCGAGGGCGACGATCACGGCCAGGGCGACCATGACCAGCGTCAGCAGCCGGTTGGCGAAGGCCTCGCCGCCGTCCTCGTCGTCCTTCATGGACCGGACGAGCTGGGGAACGAAGACCGAGTTCAGCCCACCGCCCACGGTGAGGATGTAGATCATCGTCGGCAGGGTGTACGCGATGGTGAAGCTGTCGCCGAGCATCGCGGCGCCCAGCGCCGCGGTGATCACGAGGCTGCGGACGAAGCCGGTGAGCCGGGACACCAGGGTGCCCGCCGCCATCACCGCACTGGATTTCAGTATCCCGGCGGCACGGCCCCCGGACTTCGGCGGCACGGGTGCCGGAGCAGCCTCAGGCTCGGCCGGGGGGCCCGGGGGCCGGCCCGACCCCTCCTGGTCCCGGAAGAGGTGCGCGAAGGCGTCCTGCTCCCCACGGTCGTCGGAAGCCTGGGTGACCAGGTCGTCCACGCCTACGTACTGAGTGGTCGCCGCGTGGTCGCCGTACGGCAGGTGCCGGGAAGGGCCTGCGGGCTCGGGTGGCGGCGTCTGGGCCCAGATCCGGGGGTCGGGGGCGTACTGGGCAGCCGGAGGCTGCTGGTAGAGGGCCTGCGGGTCCTGGTAGGTGCCCGGAGGCGGCGGAGGATGCGAGGCGCGGTCGTAGAGCGCCTCGGCCACCGGGTCCTGGGCCGCGAGGTCCTGGGCCCGGTACGGGTCGTGGTCGTACGCGTGCTGCAGGTACGGGTCGGGCGCCTCTCCGTCCTGCCCGGCGCCCGGTGGCACCGGCGGACCGCTGGAAGACCCAGCTCCGCCCGCGCCCTGGCCGCGGTCACCGTCGTACGGCGCGTTCATCGAAACCCCACCTCATTGTCCCCGGCCGACAGGCCCCGACAGACATCGCTCAACGGTCCACTTTCTCACCCGGGCCCGACGGGGTCCCGCTTTCCGGACCGGTGTCCGGCGTCGGGTCACTCGGCTGCTCGGGTTCGCCGCCGTCGTTCTCCACTGCGCCGCCCGCGACGGTGCGCTTGCGGTGGGTGTACATCCTGATGCCCGCCAGGACCAGCAGCAGCAGTCCACCGGCGATCACCAGGAGCACGGTCGGTGTGACTTCCGAGACCTTCACGGTGAAGGTCATCTCCTCGCCGTAGGGCACGCCGTCCGCGGTGAAGAGCCGCGCCGTGACCTGGGCCTGTCCGTTGGCATTGGCCGAGGCGTCGAACTTAACGGACTGGCTGTGCCCGCCCGCGATCTCGACCGGCTTTTCGGCGACCGCTCCGCCGTCGTCGAGCTTGAGCCGTGTGGCGTTGCCCGACGTCAGACGGAGGACGAGGTGATCGACGCCCTGGACCAGTTTGTTCTGCACGGTCACAGGGATCGTGGCGCTGCGCCCCGACAGGGTCACATCCGACTTCGTGATCAGCTGGACCTCGTTGCTGAGGCCCTGCAGATAGGTGCGGACATCGTCGCGGTACCGCTGCGCCTCCAGCGGCTTGCCGCGCCACGACGTCGATACGGAGCGGTTGATCGCGTTCCCGAACGGGGTCACCACCCGGTCGGGCTGCGTCAGGATGACCTGGAAACTGTCGAGCGAGCCCTGCGTCGTCCTGATGTCCTGGAACGCCTGGGTGGGCAGCTCCTGGCTCCGCAGCTTCTTCGGGTACCGGGAGGCGCTGGGGACCTTGGTGATGGCTTGTGCGTCGGGCTTCTGCTCCGCTGCCGCCGGCAGGTCGAGTGGCTGTGTCCAGTGTTCGGCTGTCAGCGCCTGCAGTGCGCGCGCCATGGTCTGTGCCTGAGCGGCGGTGGGAGTCCGCTGGGGGGCGACCACGATGCTGCGCTCGTTGTCCGGGGCCTGCTCCGTCACCGCCAGCGTCTGGGCCAGGAATTTCTGGACGGCCAGGGTCGAGGCGCCGGCCTTGGACATGTCGCCGGTGAACGCGGTGGAGAGCCGGTAGTCGGAGACGACGGCGGTGGTGCCGCCACCGATCGGCCGCGCCGACGTCGGCGTGTAGAGCAGCCCCCGGGTCTCCTGGAGGCTGTCGCTGCGAGCGATCACCTTGTGCGCGCCGGCGGATGTGGCGACGTCGACGACCGAGGGATCGATCGCACCGTCCACGGGCCAGGCGAAGTCGGTGGACGGCTTCACATGCAGGACGGTCTCCACCGTCGTGCCCGCCACCTCGGTCGCGGTCTGCAGATGGCTGAGGGCGCCCGAGACGTTCTTGCCTCGGTGGGCGATGGACGCGAGATCGGGGTCGGCGAACGGCAGAGCCACCACCTTCCCCTCCTTCACGGCCGCTTGCAGGTCGGTGAGCCACTTCTTGGCAATGGCCTGGTTCGTCCCCGCGACCGTGGTGTCGCCGGCCTTGACCCGATAGTTCTTCGTCATCGCATCGACGGAGGCCAGCAGGTCCGGGTCGATCACCCAGGTGACAGGGAGCCGGCGCCCCAGAGAGACCAGCTGTTCCAGGCGCCCGCCGGGAGCGAGTTCGAGAGCCAGATCGTCATTGGCGAACACGGGGGTCTGCTGTTCGTCGGACCCCGTCTCCGCCGTGACATGTGCTGATGCGATCAGCGGCCAGAGGAAGGTGAGCTTGGTCTTGCTCTCGGCGTCCTCCGGCTGCCACGGCAGGAAGGTCCGCTGGATGCCGAGCACCTGGTCGTAGGCGTAGTCGGTGGTACGGCCCGTGAGGGATACCCCGAGCTGGTAGACGCCCTCCTCGCCCAGGTCCAGCTTGTCCACCGGCACGGCGAGGGTGAAGTCCCGGCTGACCCCGGCCGCGAGCTCCGGGACCTTCAGGGTGTACGCGCCACCGAGCTTGGCCGGGTCGCTCCCGGGCAGGTACCCGGTGCGCTTGGCGGCGTCGTCGACCGCACCTCTGCCGGACAGCTTCGGCCCGACGCGCAGGTCGACCTCCGAGTCCGTGATCGTCTTCTTCCCTCTGTTGGTGAGGGTGCCGGAGACGGTGAGCGTGTCGCCCTCGACCGGTGCGCTGGGGGCGAGCGTGTCCAGGGACACATCGACGGTGCGCGAACCGGTCGGGGCCTTCGTGGCCGCCTCGGCCTGAGCCGAGGGCGCTGCGGGGCCGGCGAGGAGGCCGGCGATCAGTGGTGCCCCGACGATCAAGGAGGCCGTGCGCCGGAGCCACCGGCGGGCAGGGGAGGGATTCATCCCCTGAAAGTCTGCCGCCTCGGCCACGCGTATCCGTCCCTCGTCGTCGTCAGCTGGTGCCGGCCCTGCCGGTCTCTGCGTCCCCGCATGGTAACGATGCGCCCGACACCTGAGTGCCGGGGACCGTGCCACATGATCGGGAGAGTCTCGCAGGGACGCAAGAAACGATGACGCCCGGGCCGGTCGGTGCACGTACCCTTTTCTGTTGTGCCGAACGCCAACGAAGACAGCCCCCGTGCACTGAGTCAGGTGCAGCACCGCGCAGTCAGCGAACTGCTGCGGGTGTCCCCCGTCGCCGATGACCTCGCTCTCCGATTCCAGGAGGCCGGGTTCGGCCTCGCCCTGGTCGGCGGGTCCGTCCGCGATGCGTTGCTCGGCAGGCTCGGGAACGACCTGGACTTCACGACCGACGCCCGGCCGGAGGACGTACTCAAGATCGTCCGCCCCTGGGCCGACTCGGTCTGGGAGGTCGGAATCGCGTTCGGCACCGTCGGCTCGCAGAAGGACGGCTACCAGATCGAGGTGACGACCTACCGGTCGGAGGCGTACGACAGGACCTCACGCAAGCCCGAGGTCTCGTACGGCGACTCGATCGAGGACGACCTCGTACGCCGTGACTTCACGGTCAACGCCATGGCCGTCGCCCTGCCGCAGAAGGAGTTCATCGACCCGCACGGTGGCCTCGACGACCTGGCTCAGCGCGTCCTGCGCACTCCGGGTACACCTGAGGCGTCCTTCTCGGACGACCCGCTGCGCATGCTGCGCGCCGCGCGCTTCGCCGCGCAGCTGGACTTCGAGGTGGCTCCCGAGGTCGTCAAGGCCATGACGGACATGGCGGGACGCATCGAGATCGTCTCGGCAGAGCGGGTCCGTGAGGAACTCAACAAACTGCTGCTCTCCGGCCATCCCCGTAAGGGGCTGGGTCTGCTCGTGGACACGGGTCTGGCCGATCAGGTGCTGCCCGAGCTTCCTGCTCTGCGCCTGGAAAGTGATGAGCATCACCGTCACAAGGACGTCTATGAGCACTCCCTGACCGTCCTGGAGCAGGCCATCGATCTGGAGGAGAACGGTCCGGACCTCGTGCTGCGCCTTGCGGCCCTGCTTCACGACATCGGGAAGCCCAGGACGCGGCGCTTCGAGAAGGACGGTCGTGTCTCCTTCCACCACCACGAGGTGGTGGGGGCCAAGATGGCCAAGAAGCGGATGACTGAGCTCAAGTACTCCAACGACATGGTCAAGGACGTCTCGAAGCTGGTGGAGCTGCATCTGCGTTTCCACGGATACGGCGACGGCGAATGGACCGATTCCGCGGTGCGCCGGTATGTGCGGGACGCGGGGCCGCTGCTGGACCGGCTTCACAAGCTGACGCGCTCCGACTGCACGACGCGGAACAAGCGCAAGGCGAACGCCCTGTCGCGCACCTACGACGGGCTCGAGGAGCGCATCGCGCAACTGCAGGAGCAGGAGCAGCTGGAGGCGATCAGGCCTGACCTGGACGGCAACGAGATCATGCAGATCCTGGGAGTGGGGCCCGGGCCGGTGATCGGTAAGGCCTACTCGTTCCTGCTGGAGCTGAGGCTGGAGAACGGCCCGATGGAGCGCGATGCCGCGGTCGCCGCCCTCAAGGAGTGGTGGGCCGCACAGGACTGAGGAGCCCGCCATGTTTCACGTGAAACATGGCGCCGGGCGCCAAAGGTGAACCAAGAAGTGAGGGGCGATGTTTCACGTGAAACATCGCCCCTCACTCCTTGATGTGTGCGCGCTGGAGCGCGACGCTCACCCGCCGCCGATGGATCATGGCCATCGAGACGACGGCGTAGAGCACGGCGACGCTCAGCACCACGACGACGGACCGACCGTCAGGGGGGAGTGCGAGGGCGGACACTCCGGCGGCAGCGACGAAGGCGACGTTGAACAGCACGTCGTAGAGCGAGAAGACCCGGCCGCGATAGGCGTCGTCCACGGAGGTCTGCACCTCGGTGTCCGTCGCGATCTTCGCTCCCTGGGTCACCAGCCCCAGAACGAATGCGGCCACCAGCATCGGGCCGGGGGTGAACGGGAGCCCCAATGCGGGCTCCAGGACTGCGGCTGCGCCGGCGCAGCCTGCCACCCACCCGTACCGCCCGAAGCGTCCCACCGCCCACGGGGACATGAGGGCAGCGGCGAAGTACCCCGCCGCCGACGCTCCGAGCGCGAGTCCGAGCAGGGCGAGGCCTTCGGACTCGGTGTCGGACCAGGCGTATCGGCACAGCATCAGCACCATCACGGTCAGTGCTCCGTAGCAGAAGCGGAGGACCGTCATGGCCGCGAGCGCGTGAGCCGCGTCCCTTCGCTCGGCCAGATGGTGCAACCCCGCGACGAGCCCTCGGGCCGTGGTGCCGAGTGCCTCACGCAGTGGCACATGGTGCAGGCCCCGGTCCGGTCCGAGGAGTGTGCGGGGCAAGGTGAGGGAGACCAGCGCCGAGAGGAGATAGAGGGCCGCGCCCAGCAGGACCACGGCGGCATCGGACCCGTCCGTCAGCAGCCGGATGCCCAGCGCGAGGCCCCCGCCCACAGTGGCGGACAGCGTGCCGGCCGTCGGGGAGAGGGAGTTGGCGAGGACGAGCCGCTCGGTGTCGACAACACGAGGGAGGGCTGCCGAGAGTCCGGCCAGCACGAAACGGTTGACGGCGGTGACGCAGAGCGCGGAGACGTAGAAGAGCCAGTCCGGTACGGAACTCAGGAGCAGCAGGGCGGTGCAGCAGGCCAGCCCGGCACGCAACAGGTTCCCGTAGAGGAAGACCTGGCGGCGGGGCCAGCGGTCGAGCAGGACTCCCGCGAACGGGCCGATCAGCGAGTACGGGAGCAGCAGCACGGCCATGGCGGAGGCGATGGCACCCGGTGTCGTCTGGTTCTCGGGCGAGAAGACGACGTACGTGGCGAGGGCGACCTGATAGACGCCGTCGGCCGACTGGGAGAGAAGTCGTACGGCGAGCAGGCGACGGAAGTTCCGAAGGCGCAGGAGTACGCCCAGATCACGCACGACAGGCATGTGTGCAAGGGTCACACATGCGGGGGGCCTCCGGGCGGATTGCCCGGGGACCCCCCGACATGGAGAAGCGTGAAGCAGTGACCCGCTGGATCAGCGCTCGACGTCGCCGGCGATGAACTTCTCGACGTTCTCGCGGGCCTCGTCGTCGAAGTACTGGACCGGCGGGGACTTCATGAAGTACGAGGAGGCCGAGAGGATCGGGCCGCCGATGCCGCGGTCCTTGGCGATCTTCGCTGCGCGCACGGCGTCGATGATGACACCGGCGGAGTTCGGGGAGTCCCAGACCTCGAGCTTGTACTCCAGGTTCAGCGGGACGTCACCGAAGGCGCGGCCCTCGAGGCGCACGTATGCCCACTTGCGGTCGTCCAGCCAGGCCACGTAGTCCGAGGGGCCGATGTGGACGTTGTCCGCACCGAGCTCGCGGTCACGGATCTGCGAGGTGACGGCCTGCGTCTTCGAGATCTTCTTGGACTCCAGGCGCTCACGCTCGAGCATGTTCTTGAAGTCCATGTTGCCGCCGACGTTCAGCTGCATCGTGCGGTCCAGGATGACGCCCCGGTCCTCGAAGAGCTTCGCCATCACGCGGTGCGTGATGGTGGCGCCCACCTGGGACTTGATGTCGTCGCCGACGATCGGGACACCGGCCTCGGTGAACTTGTCGGCCCACTCCTTGGTGCCGGCGATGAACACCGGGAGGGCGTTGACGAACGCGACCTTGGCGTCGATGGCGCACTGCGCGTAGAACTTCGCAGCCACCTCGGAACCGACGGGCAGGTAGCAGACGAGGACGTCGACCTGCTTGTCCTTGAGGACCTGGACGATGTCGACGGGGGCGTCGGCCGACTCCTCGATCGTCTCGCGGTAGTACTTGCCCAGGCCGTCGTGGGTGTGGCCGCGCTGAACGGTCACACCGGTGTTCGGCACGTCGGCGATCTTGATGGTGTTGTTCTCGCTGGCGCCGATGGCGTCCGCGAGGTCGAGGCCGACCTTCTTCGCGTCGACGTCGAAGGCGGCGACGAACTCGACGTCGCTCACGTGGTATTCGCCGAACTGAACGTGCATCAGACCGGGCACCTTGCCGGCCGGATCGGCGTCCTTGTAGTACTCGACGCCCTGCACCAGCGAGGCGGCGCAGTTGCCCACGCCGACGATGGCTACGCGAACCGAACCCATGCCGATTGCTCCCTGTGTGTTCTCGGTGTTCCCCGATGACGCCTTGCGGATCTGCGGGGATATCACTTGGTGTCGTCGGACGGATCCGGCCGGGAGTCGTCCCGGTGCCGGGGCAGGCCGCCCGTCTCTCCTGATGTGTCGTGCTGAGTGGAGCCCTCGGGCGAGGATCGTCGCTGATCCCGTCCCGACCGCTCGCTCTCGATGAGCTCGTTCAGCCAGCGCACTTCGCGCTCCACGGACTCCATGCCGTGTCGCTGCAGCTCAAGCGTGTAGTCGTCGAGTCGTTCACGGGTGCGGGCGAGAGAGGCGCGCATCTTCTCGAGGCGCTCCTCCAGCCTGCTGCGGCGTCCTTCGAGTACGCGCATGCGCACTTCGCGCTCCGTCTGTCCGAAGAAGGCGAAGCGAGCCGCGAAGTGCTCGTCCTCCCAGGAGTCCGGACCGGTGTGCGAGAGCAGCTCCTCGAAGTGCTCCTTACCTTCTGCCGTCAATCGGTAGACGATCTTGGCGCGGCGCCCGGCCAGCGAGGACGAAGGGGCGACCCCACGCCCTGTGGCAGGCGGCAGCGCCGGCACGCTTCCCGGTTCCTCGATCAACCAGCCGTTCGCGACCAGCGTCTTGAGGCAGGGGTAGAGGGTGCCGTAGCTGAAGGCGCGGAAGATCCCCAGCGACGTGTTGAGGCGCTTGCGCAGCTCGTATCCGTGCATGGGTGACTCGCGGAGCAGGCCGAGTACGGCGAATTCGAGGATGCCGGAGCGTCTGCTCATCTTCGCCTCCTCCTCCGCCTGGTACTTCCACGGGCCGTCGGGACCCACCTTATGCCGTGCTGATGTATCGACTCGATACATCAGCACGATAGATCGGCCCGTGATGTTCGACAAGGGGAGGGTTCGTGAGCGGCGTCACATCCCCGATTCATAGGGAGTGACTTGCGTAATTTGGGGTGAAGTTCGGTCCCCGGAGGTTTTTGACCGTGCGTAGTCTGTGCGGCATGCAGACCACCGGGAACCGTGAGGCGCCGTCGAGCGTCAGTAATCGCGGACTGTCGGATGTACTGCGGGTGAGCCTTCCGCACGGCTTGTCCGTAATTCGGGGGGACCGGATCTCAACTGCCGCTTCCAGGCGCTCTCGCCTGCCCGAGGAGTAGTCGTTCGATGAGCGAGCACCGTCGCAAAACGCCGCAACCGCAAGGTGGCGGGCGCGCAGCGGCCAGACGAGCCGCCCAACAGCCTGCTGGACGTCGCAGCGATGCGTCACGCAGAGCAACTTCAGCATCACCTTCCGGAGCTCATGGCGAGGAGCCGTCGTACGGCGGCCGCGCCGAGGCCCGTCGAGCCGCCCAGCGCGGCGGGGGCGGGGGCGGCCGGCGGCGGGGAGGTGGCGACGGCGGCGGTCACGAGGGCCGTGGCCGGGGCCGCGCCGACTCCGGCAAGAAGCGCTTCATCGACTACCCGCGGGCCGGTAAGTACGGCTTCCGCCGCTGGGTTCCGTCGTGGAGGTTGGTCTCCGGCCTGTGCCTGGGCTTCCTTGGCCTGATGATGGGTGCGGCCGGCCTCGCGTACGCGCTGGTGGTGCCGCCCGAGATCAAGGACCTCGCCACCGCGCAGAACAACGTCTACTACTGGGACGACGACACACAGATGGTCGCCACCGGCGGTTCCGTCAACCGCCAGGAGATCGACTACGCCCAGATCCCCGAGTCGATGCGGAACGCCGTCATCTCGGCCGAGAACAAGTCGTTCGAGACCGACCGGGGCATCGACCCCATGGGTATCGCCCGCGCCTTCTGGAACATGGCTCGGGGAGGCGACACCCAGGGCGGTTCCACGATCACCCAGCAGTACGTGAAGAACTCCATGCTCACCCAGGACCAGACCCTGAGCCGGAAGTTCAAGGAACTCTTCATCACGCTCAAGGTCGGCGAGACCGTGGGCAAGAACGAGGTCATGGCGGGGTACCTCAACGTCTCCTACTACGGACGGGGTGCCTCGGGGCTTCAGGCGGCGGCGCGTACGTACTACGGCAAGGACGCCGAGAGGCTCAACGCCAGCGAGTGCGCCTTCCTGGCGACGCTGCTCAAGGGCGCCAGCTACTACGACCCCGCGGGCGCCCCCGACGTCGACCCGGTGAACGCCACAGCGGCGAAGAACACCGAGCGGGCCAAGAAGCGCTGGAACTGGATCCTCGACGAAGAGGTCAAGGACAAGCGGCTGAGCGCGGCCGAGCGCGCGAAGTTCACCGAGTTCCCCATGCCGGATCCGCCGAAGAAGGACGCCAAGCTGGGCGGCCAGACCGGATACCTGGTCGACCTCGCCACCAAGTACTTCCTCGCGCACAACGAGGACGGCGTCACCGAGAAGGAACTGGCCCGGGGCGGCTACGAGATCCACACGACCTTCAACAAGAAGAAGGTCTCGGATCTCGAGAAGTCGATCAAGAAGGTGTACGCCGCCAAGATCGACCCCAAGAAGCGGCCCGACAAGGACACGCACGTCGAGTTCGGCGGTGCGTCGGTCGACACCAAGACGGGCGCCATCATCGCCACGTACGGCGGTCAGGACGCGACGCAGCACTACACCAACAACGCCGACGCGACCGGTGCGCAGGTCGGTTCGACGTTCAAGCCGTTCGTGCTGGCGGCCGCCATGGAGCACGGGAGGCGCGATCCCAAACGTGGCGATCAGCAGAGCGACTCGGAGCGTACGCCCGTCTCGCCGAAGAGCATCTACAACGGCGACAACAAGCTGAAGATCAATCTGTGGAACGGCCAGGTCTGGCAGGACAAGGCAGGCAAGGAGTGGCTCCAGACCAACGACGGAGACCACAGTTACGGGGACATCACCCTCCGCTACGCCATGCAGGAGTCCGCCAACTCCCCGTACGTCCAGCTCGGCATGGACGTCGGCACCGACAAGGTGAAGGAGGCCGCCGTGAGGGCGGGGCTGCGCGACGACGAGTACATGGCGGACTCGGACTACCCCTCGTTCTCCATCGGCACGTCCTCGCCGAGCGCGATCCGGATGGCCGGCGCGTACTCCACCTTCGCCACCAGTGGCAAGCAGCGGGAGCCCTTCTCGGTCACCGAGGTCAAGCACAGGGGCGACGTCATCTACCAGCACGAGACGGTGACCAAGCAGGCGTTCCCCAGCATCGTCGCGGACAACGTCACCGACGTGCTGAAGAACGTCGTCGAGAACGGGACCGGTCGTCCGGCCCAGATCCCAGGACGTGACGTGGCCGGCAAGACCGGTACCACGGACGGCAACAAGTCGGCCTGGTTCGTCGGCTACACCCCGCAGATCTCGACGGCCGTCAGCATGTTCCGGATGGACGACGACGAGACGAAGAAGGACCGCGAGTTCCTGGAGATGTACGGCACGGGTGGCGAGGAGTCGATCCACGGAGCCTCGTTCCCGGCGCAGATCTGGCAGGACTACATGACCGACGCGGTGAAGGGCACGAAGCTCGTGAACTTCCCGAAGCCGGAACCGATCGGCGAAACGCTCTTCGGCGGCGGCGCGGTCAGCCCCAGCCCGACGCCGAGCCCGACGCCCTCGCCTTCGGAGTCCAGCGAGAAGCCGACGCCGACTGCTCCCACACCGTCGTCCCCGACGCCCACGCCGAGCGAGACGTGCGCGCCGCTCGACTGGGAGTGCAAGAACAACGAGGACGGCGGGGCCACCAACGGCAACGGCAACGAGGGAACCACCGACGGAACGACCGACGGTGGGACGGACGCCGGTGCCACGGACGGCGGGACGGACACCGGGACGACCGAAGGATCGACCGAGGGCACGACCGAGGGCGAGGAGAACGAACGAGGCGGGATCTGGGGCGGCGGTTAGCCCCCCTCAGGGCGGCGTGGAGGACACCACGCGCCCTCCGGGAGCCCCGTGAAGGGCCTCCGGGCACGTATACGAGGGCCGTCGGCACCTGTCAGGTGCCGGCGGCCCTTCGTGTGTCCCGGACCTGGGCAACGCCCGCACACAGCCCCGTACGGCAGGATGTGCGGCATGCCAAGCGCAGAAGACACGAGCGTGCACCAGGAGCCGTCCGTCGTACCGCCCACGCGACAGGACGAGATCGCCGCAGCGGGCAGCGAACTGATCGGCGGGCCCGCGGGCCGCTGGGCACGGTTCGGATCGGGACCGCTGACACCGGTGCGTGTCATCGCGCTCGTGGCGATCGGGATGTTCGCGCTCGGCATGGTGCAGAAGGTCCCCTGCTACGACTGGGCGTGGTTCCGCGGAACCAGCTCGCAGTACACGCACGCGTGCTACTCCGACATCCCGCACCTCTACGTCGGACGCGGCTTCGCCGACGGCCTCGTGCCGTACTTCGACCGGCTGACCGGTGACATGGCGTACCTCGAGTACCCCGTCCTGACCGGCCTCTTCATGCAGGTCGCGTCCTGGCTGACGCTGACACCGTCCTCGGACCCCGCACAGCAGCGCGAGCAGATGTACTGGATGGTCAACGCGGGCATGCTGATGATCTGCGCCGTGATCATCGCGGTGTGCGTCGCGCGTACGCACCGGCGCCGCCCCTGGGACGGACTGCTGGTCGCGCTCGCGCCCGCGCTCGCGCTCACCGCGACGATCAACTGGGACCTGCTCGCCGTCGCTCTGACAGCCGCGGCGATGCTCATGTGGTCGCGCGGCAGGAACGTGGCCTTCGGGATCCTCATCGGCCTCGCCACCGCCGCGAAGCTCTACCCCGTGCTGCTCCTCGGACCCCTGCTGGTGCTGTGCTGGAGGGCCGGCAAGTGGCGGGAGTACGGGACGGCGCTCCTCGGCGCGGCGGCGGCCTGGCTGGTGGTCAACCTGCCGGTGATGCTGTACGCCCCCGAGGGATGGAAGAAGTTCTACACGTTCAGCCAGGAACGGCAGATCGACTACGGATCGTTCTGGCTGATCATCACCCAGCGCACCGGCCGGCCCATCGACGTGGACACGGTGAACACGGCCTCGGTGCTGCTGATGGCCGTGCTGTGCGCGGGGATCGCGGGGCTGGCGCTGACCGCCCGGCACCGGCCGCGCTTCGCCCAGCTGGCGTTCCTCGTGGTGGCCGCCTTCATCCTGACGAACAAGGTCTACTCACCGCAGTACGTGCTCTGGCTGATCCCTCTGGCCGCGCTCGCCAGGCCTCGCTGGCGGGACTTCCTCGTCTGGCAGGCCTGCGAGGTCATGTACTTCCTGGGGATCTGGTTCTACCTCGCGTACACGACGAGCGGCGACAAGCACCAAGGGCTGCCGCAGGACGGCTATCAGGTCGCGGTCGTCCTGCACCTGGCCGGAACGCTCTACCTCTGCGCACTGATCGTCAGGGACATCCTGAGGCCGGAGCGGGATCCCGTCAGGCTCGACGGGTCCGACGATCCGTCGGGCGGGGTGCTCGACGGGGCGCCGGACCGGAAGGCGTTCCCGCAGGTGCGCCCTCATCCGGACCACGACACGGCACCCGCGGCCGAAGGACCGCGGGTGGAGTGGGGCACCGCCGGAAGAACGGCCTCCGACTGAGGGAGGCCGGGGGCTACCGGTCCACGAGGCGGTCGAACTGGGTGGTGGTGTGGCGCAGGTGGGCCACCAGTTCGTCGCCGACCCTCGGCTCCTGGGCGTCCGAGGGCACGAAGAGGATCGACACCTGCATGTGCGGCGGCTCGGCGAACCAGCGCTGCTTGCCGGCCCAGACGAACGGTGACAGGTTGCGGTTGACCGTGGCCAGCCCGGCGCGTGCGACGCCCTTGGCACGCGGCATCACCCCGTGCAGGGCCTTCGGGGCCTCCAGACCGACACCGTGGGAGGTTCCGCCGGCGACGACGACCAGCCACCCGTCGGACGCGGCCTTCTGCTGGCGGTAGCCGAATCTGTCCCCCTTGACCACGGGCGTGACGTCGAGCACCGCGCCGCGGTATTCCGTCGCCTCGTGGTCGCCGAGCCAGAGCCGGGTGCCGATGCGCGCGCGGAAGCGGGTCTGCGGGAACTGCTGGCGCAGCCGCGCCAGCTCCTCGGCGCGCAGATGGCTGACGAACATGGTGTGCAGCGGCAGCCGGGCGGCGCGCAGACGGTCCATCCAGGTGATGACCTCCTCGACCGCGTCCGACCCGTCCGTGCGGTCGAGCGGCAGGTGCAGCGCGAAGCCTTCGAGGCGTACGTCCTCGATCGCGGCGTGCAGCTGGCCGAGCTCCTCCTCCTTCACACCGTGGCGCTTCATCGAGCTCATGCACTCGATGACGACGCGCGCGCCCACCAGGGCGTGCACACCGTCCACGGAGGAGACGGAACGAATCACGCGGTCGGGCAGCGGTACCGGCTCCTCGCCCCGGCGGAAGGGCGTGAGCACCAGCAGGTCGCCGCTGAACCAGTCCTTGATGCGAGCGGCCTCGTACGTGGTCCCGACGGCCAGCGTGTCGGAGCCGAAGCGGATCGCCTCGTCGGCCAGGCGCTCGTGTCCGAAGCCGTAGCCGTTGCCCTTGCAGACGGGCACGAGGTCCGGGAACTGGTCCAGGACGGACTTCTGGTGCGCCCGCCAGCGCGCGGTGTCGACGTAGAGGGAGAGCGCCATGGCCGGCCCGGAACCTTTCTGGTGGCTGCGGTGTGGGTGAGAGGGAGAAGCTGATGGATGGTGGTCAGGATGCGCTCAGCGGCGCGACATGTACATATCGAGCGCCTTGTGCAGCAGCTTGTTGAGGGGGAAGTCCCACTCGCCGACGTATTCGACGGCTTCCCCGCCCGTGCCGACCTTGAACTGGATCAGGCCGAAGAGGTGGTCGGTCTCGTCCAGCGAGTCGCTGATGCCACGCAGGTCGTAGACGGTCGCTCCCATCGCGTACGAGTCGCGGAGCATCCGCCACTGCATGGCGTTGGAGGGACGGACCTCGCGGCCGATGTTGTCCGAGGCGCCGTAGGAGTACCAGACGTGCCCGCCGACGACGAGCATCGTGGCTGCCGACAGGTTCACGCCGTTGTGCCGGGCGAAGTAGAGCCGCATCCGGTTGGGGTCCTCGGAGTTGAGCACCGACCACATGCGCTGGAAGTACGAGAGCGGGCGCGGCCGGAAGTGGTCGCGCACGGCGGTGATCTCGTACAGCCGCTGCCATTCGGCGAGGTCCTCGTAGCCGCCCTGGACCACTTCGACGCCGGCCTTGTCGGCCTTCTTGATGTTGCGCCGCCAGAGCTGGTTGAAGCCCTTGAGCACGTCCTCCAGGGAGCGGTTGGCCAGCGGCACCTGGAAGACGTAGCGGGGCTGGACGTCGCCGAAGCCGGCGCCGCCGTCCTCGCCCTGCTGCCAGCCCATCTTCCGCAGCCGGTCCGAGACCTCGAAGGCGCGCGGCTCGATGTGGCTGGCCTCGACGTCGCGCAGCCGCTTCACGTCCGGGTCCTGGATGCCGGACTTGATGGCGGCCGAGTCCCAGCGGCGGATGACCACGGGAGGGCCCATCTTGACCGAGAAGGCGCCCTGCTGCTTCAGGTGGGCGAGCATCGGCTGGAGCCACTCGTCCAGATTCGGGGCGTACCAGTTGATGACCGGGCCCTCGGGGAGGTACGCGAGGTAGCGCTTGATCTTGGGCAGCTGGCGGTAGAGCACCAGCCCGGCACCGACCATCTCGCCGTTCTTGTCGAACCAGCCCAGGTTCTCCGAGCGCCATTCGGTTTTCACGTCAGCCCACGCCGGGACCTGGCAGTGACTGGCCGAGGGCAGACTCTGGATGTACGCCAGATGCTGTTCTCGGCTGATGGTCCTCAGGGTCAGGCTCATGCGGGGCGCTCCTCGGCAGGTGTGTCCCCATCGGTCAGGGGCTCCGGCTCTCGCGCCGAAGCCTACTGTGACCGAGGGGCGCCCGGTCCGGCCCGTCAGGACCGCACCGGGCTCCACTCCCGCGGGATCACCCGGCCGCGCACCGTGCGGAGCGGCCGGCCCCGGTTCTGCCGGTCAGGTGATGACGCCGCCGAAGAGGCCGCCGTGCGCCATACCGAGGTAGAAGCCGACGGCGGACGCGCCGATCCCCATGATCAGACCGAACCGCTCCCAGGTGGTCCTGGAGATGAACTGCCCGTAGACGCCGGTCAGGATGCCGATCAGCCCAGCCCACGAGCTGAGCAGGTGAAGGCTGTGGAACATCGCCGTCACGAACGCGAGGACACCGAGGACCCCGGTCACCACCATCAGCGCTTCCTGGAGCGGATGCGGCTTGCCGTCCGTGGCGAAGAGGGATCCGGTGGCCGGACGGGCATGTGCCACCCGGCTGGTCGAGGGCCGGCTTCCGGCAGGTCGGACTGTCTGTGCCATGGAGTACCTCCTGGCGGGAAGGGCGGTGCGATGTAGCGCCTCTCACACCGCATCTGTCTTGATTGTGCGCCCTGAACACCGGATTTCAACCGGAAGCCGGTCTGCGGGTAGTCTGTACGGTCTGCACCGGTGTCTGCCTTGAGCCAGCACTGCAGCTCCCCTCGACTCTTGAAGACGGGCGTTGTCAGTGGCGGCTGTTTTACTCGGAGACACTGATGCTTACGCATCACGACCCTCCTGCCACGGAACGACCGTGGCCGCTGAGTCCAAAGGAGGTGGGTTCCACATGCGTCACTACGAGGTGATGGTCATCCTCGACCCCGATCTCGAGGAGCGCGCAGTCTCCCCGTTGATCGAGAACTTCCTCTCCGTCGTCCGTGAGGGCGACGGAAAGGTCGAGAAGGTCGACACCTGGGGCCGTCGTCGTCTCTCTTACGAGATCAAGAAGAAGCCTGAGGGCATCTACTCGGTCATCGACCTGCAGGCCGAGCCTGCGGTCGTCAAGGAGCTCGACCGACAGATGAACCTGAACGAGTCGGTCCTCCGGACCAAGGTCCTCCGTCCCGAGACCCACTGAGCAACTAGCTCAGCGGTCATCGGGTTCGAGTAGCAAGCAGCCAGAAGCAATCCCCGCCGAGAGGTTCACCCATGGCAGGCGAGACCGTCATCACGGTCGTCGGCAATCTCGTCGACGACCCCGAGCTGCGCTTCACCCCGTCCGGTGCGGCGGTCGCGAAGTTCCGTGTCGCGTCCACTCCCCGCATCTTCGACCGTCAGACCAATGAGTGGAAGGACGGCGAAGGCCTGTTCCTCACCTGCTCGGTCTGGCGTCAGGCGGCGGAGAACGTCGCGGAGTCGCTTACGCGAGGCATGCGCGTCGTCGTGCAGGGCCGGCTGAAGCAGCGGTCCTACGAGGACCGTGAGGGCGTCAAGCGCACGGTCTACGAGCTGGATGTCGAGGAAGTCGGCCCCAGCCTGAAGAACGCCACGGCCAAGGTCACCAAGACCACAGGTCGCGGTGGCCAGGGCGGTGGCCAGGGTGGATACGGCGGCGGCCAGCAGGGTGGCGGCAACTGGGGCGGCGGTCCCGGTGGCGGTGGCCAGCAGGGCGGCGGGGGCGGCTGGGGCGGAAGCTCCGGCGGCTCCGGCGGTTCCGGCGGCGGCTACTCGGACGAGCCGCCCTTCTAGGGCTGCTCGTACCCCACTTCTTGATCACACAGGAGAAACACCATGGCGAAGCCGCCTGTGCGCAAGCCTAAGAAGAAGGTCTGCGCGTTCTGCAAGGACAAGACCCAGTACGTGGACTACAAGGACACGAACATGCTGCGGAAGTTCATTTCCGACCGCGGCAAGATCCGTGCCCGCCGCGTCACCGGCAACTGCACGCAGCACCAGCGTGACGTCGCCACGGCAGTCAAGAACAGCCGTGAGATGGCGCTGCTGCCCTACACGTCCACCGCGCGATAAGGGAAGGGTGACCGAATCATGAAGATCATCCTCACCCACGAGGTCACTGGCCTCGGTGCCGCCGGCGACGTCGTGGACGTCAAGGACGGGTACGCCCGTAACTACCTGGTTCCGCGTGGCTTTGCCATTCGCTGGACCAAGGGTGGCGAGAAGGACGTGGCGCAGATCCGCCGCGCCCGCAAGATCCACGAGATCGCGACGATCGAGCAGGCCAACGAGATCAAGGCCAAGCTCGAGGCCGTGAAGGTCCGTCTGGCTGTTCGCTCCGGCGACGCCGGCCGCCTCTTCGGTTCCGTCACCCCGGCTGACATCGCCTCGGCGATCAAGTCCGCCGGTGGTCCGGACGTCGACAAGCGTCGCGTCGAGCTCGGCTCGCCGATCAAGACGCTCGGCGGACACCAGGTGTCCGTCCGTCTGCACCCCGAGGTTGCCGCGAAGCTCGGTATCGAGGTCGTTGCTGCCTAAGGGCACAGCTCAGCAGAGCTAGGTGAAGGGCCGCACCCCCTAGGTGCGGCCCTTCGTCGTTTCACGTGAAACCAGGCTGCGGGTTCACGCATAGGAGCGGTTTCACGTGAAACGGAGCAGCCCGGCTCCTGCTCGGGTGGGCACGGTTCAGCGCGTGGCTCCGGTGACGATCCAGCGGCCGGACCGCATGCGCATCCACAGCGTCACCAGCCGGACGGTCATCATCAGCGTCATCGCCCCCCAGAGCGCGGTGAGGCCTCCTCCGAAGCTGGGGACGAGGAGAGCAGCCGGAGCGAAGACGGCCAGGGTGAGGATCATGGCCCAGGCGAGGTAGCGGCCGTCCCCTGCTCCCATGAGTACGCCGTCGAGAACGAAGACCACCCCGGAGATCGGCTGGGAGAGAGCCACGACCAGCAGCGCCGGCAACAGGGTGTCCTTCACGGATGGGTCGCCCGTGAACAACGGGACGAAGAGCGGCCGGGCGAGCACGATGACCACCCCGAGGACCACCCCCGAGCCGATCCCCCACTGGACCATCCGGCGGCAGGCCTCACGGGCGCCCTTGGCGTCGTCCGCCCCCAGATAGCGGCCGATGATGGCCTGTCCCGCGATGGCGATGGCGTCGAGCGCGAAGGCCGTGAGGTTCCAGAGAGACAGGATGATCTGGTGCGCGGCGATATCCGTGTCGCCGAGACGGGCGGCGACGGCGGTCGCGATCATCAGGACCGCCCTCAGCGAAAGCGTACGGATCAGGAGAGGCACGCCTGCTTGGGCGCTCGCTCGGATGCCCGCCGCATCAGGTCGCAGCGATGCCCCGTGCCTACGTGCTCCACGGACCACGACGATCAGGTAGACGAGCGCCATGCCCACCTGGGCGATGACGGTGCCCCAGGCGGATCCTGCGATCCCCAGCCCGGCCCCGTAGACGAGCCCGGCATTGAGGGCTCCATTGGCCGCGAACCCGCCGATGGCTACATAGAGGGGTGTCCGGGTGTCCTGCAGTCCGCGCAGGACACCTGTCGCCGCGAGCACCACGAGCATGGCGGGGATGCCGAGGCTGGAGATCCGCAGATAAGTGGTGGCGTACGGGGTCGCGGTGTCCGACGCCCCGAAGATGTCGACCAGCCACGGTGCCAGCGGGAGGGCGACGGCGACAACGGCGGCGCCGATCAGCAGGGCGAGCCAGATGCCGTCCATGCCCTGACGGATGGCGGATGCCAGATCTCCTGCGCCGACCTGGCGGGCGACGGCGGCTGTGGTCGCGTAGGCCAGGAAGACGAAGACACTCACCGCGGTCGTCAGAAGGGCAGCGGCGACTGCCAGGCCGGCCAGTTGCGGGGTGCCGAGATGGCCGACGATGGCGCTGTCGACCATGACGAAGAGGGGCTCGGCCACGAGCGCGCCGAAGGCCGGGACTGCGAGTGCGATGATCTCGCGGTCATGCCGGCGGCGGGAGGGCGGCTGTGCCGTGTGCGCCTGGGTCATGGGGGTAAATCTAATCTTCCACAGGTAACAGATGCAATGCCGTCGAGATCCTTACCGTGCCCTGGTTTCCGGGTTCGCTGGGAGACCGTTTCCCCTGATCTTGAGCTGAGGGCAAAAGTTTTTCTCCCCCACAGCCGGTGGATTGCGAAACCGCAGGTCAGGGTCGTCTTTGGTGGGCGGGTATGAGTTTGTCCACAGTGCTGTCCCCCGGTCCGTGCACAGGATCGGATGAGTTCTCCACAGCATCTGGTCCGTCATCCACATGCCCTGTGGATAACCAGATTGGCTGACGGTGCGGACCGGCCTACCGTGGTGCGGCGCCCGCACTCCGTTCCGGCATGGAAATCCGCAGAACTTGACGCGCCGGAACCGGAGTCGGGCGTCTTGTTTGTCGGTGCCGTGCCGTAAGAAAGAGTGGCACGGCTAGGTCCGCGAAGCGGACGGGAGGAGGTGGCCCGGGTGAGCATTCCCGAGCCTTTGGACGATCCCTGGGCCGATGTCGGTCCCAGTGACCGTCTGCCCGTCTCCCGTCAGCGCCGCGGAGAGGGCAAGGGGCGCGACGAGCAGCACGAGCGCGGCCGCGAGAGCGGCTGGGACGGCGGGTCGTCCGGCTTCGAGCGGGTGCCTCCGCAGGATCTCGACGCCGAGCAGTCCGTCCTCGGCGGCATGCTGCTCTCCAAGGACGCCATCGCGGACGTCGTGGAGATCATCAAGGGCCATGACTTCTACCGTCCGGCCCACGAGACCGTCTATACGGCGATCCTCGACCTCTACGCCAAGGGCGAGCCGGCCGACCCGATCACGGTGGCGGCCGAGCTGGTCAAGCGTGGCGAGATCACCAAGGTCGGCGGAGCCCCGTATCTGCACACGCTGGTCCAGTCCGTGCCGACCGCGGCCAACGCGTCGTACTACGCGGAGATCGTCCACGAGCGGGCCGTGCTCCGGCGTCTCGTGGAGGCCGGCACCAAGATCACCCAGATGGGATACGCGGCCGACGGCGACGTCGACGAGATCGTCAACTCCGCGCAGGCCGAGATCTACGCCGTCACGGAGCAGCGCACCAGCGAGGACTACCTGCCGCTCGGCGACATCATGGAAGGTGCCCTCGACGAGATCGAGGCCATCGGTTCCCGCAGCGGCGAGATGACGGGTGTTCCGACCGGATTCACCGATCTCGACTCCCTGACCAACGGCCTGCACCCCGGCCAGATGATCGTCATCGCCGCCCGCCCCGCCATGGGTAAGTCGACCCTCGCCCTGGACTTCGCCCGGGCCTGCTCCATCAAGAGCAACCTGCCGAGCGTGATCTTCTCCCTGGAGATGGGGCGCAACGAGATCGCGATGCGTCTGCTGTCCGCCGAGGCCCGGGTGGCGCTCCACCACATGCGCTCCGGGACGATGACGGACGAGGACTGGACGCGGCTGGCCCGTCGTATGCCGGACGTCTCGGCCGCGCCGCTCTACATCGACGATTCGCCGAACCTCTCGATGATGGAGATCCGCGCGAAGTGCCGCCGGCTCAAGCAGCGCAACGACCTCAAGCTCGTGGTCATCGACTATCTGCAGCTGATGCAGTCCGGCGGCGCCAAACGCGCGGAGAGCCGCCAGCAGGAGGTCTCGGACATGTCCCGAAACCTCAAGCTCCTCGCCAAGGAGCTGGAGCTTCCCGTGATCGCCCTGTCCCAGCTGAACCGTGGACCCGAACAGCGCACGGACAAGAAGCCGATGGTCTCCGACCTGCGTGAGTCCGGCTCCATCGAGCAGGACGCCGACATGGTGATCCTGCTGCACCGCGAGGACGCGTACGAGAAGGAGTCACCGCGCGCGGGCGAGGCGGACCTGATCGTGGCGAAGCACCGTAACGGCCCGACCGCGACGATCACCGTGGCCTTCCAGGGCCACTACTCCCGCTTCGTGGACATGGCCCAGACCTGACGCGGGCGGGCGCAGGTCCTCAGATCCTCGTGTCGGGCTCCGAGGCCCGGTGTCGGATCGGGGGCCGGGCAGGCACGACTGATGCGAGGAGTCCGCTCCAGGCCTGTCGTTCCTGGCTGCGGGGGTCGTCGACCTGGAGCCACTCGGTGCCGATGCGCATGGTCGCCCTGCGCCGTGTGTCGTACGGGTCCCAGCCGGGACTGCCCGTCCTGGCGAACCGGACCCAGGTCTCGTGCACGCGGGCGGCGACGTCCGCAGGGGGGATGCCGGGGCCGAGCAGGGCGGCGGGGCCGTGCAGCCGGGGAAGGTGCGCGAGGTCGAAGACGAAGGGCAGCTCCACCGCGTGGGTGGCGCCGAGCTCTCCGTCCAGGGACTGGGAGCGCCAGGCGAACTCGTACGCGTAGGTGGCGGACAGCGGTCGCGCGGCATGGGCGTCGGCCAGGGCCCAGCTTCCCGCACCGAACAGCGCGTCGCCCATGACGGCGGAGCGCAGCTCGCCGGGAGACGCCTCGGGGCGTGTCCTGCGGTAGGTGTCGACGAGTCGTGCCGGATCGGGGTGGGAGCGCGCCGCCGCGTCGGCTACATCGGCGGCGGTCGAGGTGGCGTACCTGTCCACCGGGACCAGGTAGAGGTTTCCCTCCTCGGCGTTGGTCCCGATGAGCAGGTCGACGTCGGCGCCGAGGCCGGCGGCGACCGATTCGGCCGGCTGCGTGTCGAGGACGAGGCTGAAGGGACTCAGTCCGATCAGCGGGTCGTGACGGCTCTCGGTCCGCAGGTCGATGCCGGCGAGCCCGGAGGCGGCCTCGACCAGGCGCTCGTCGGAGATCCCCGCGAAGGCGTCGATGCGGGGGCCGATGCCCAGGGCCTCGGCCGCTGCCCGGGTGACGCGGGCGGCCTGCTCGGTGGTGAACGCCCCCAGGCCGCTGCCGCTCTGGACGATCGCCCGGTGGAAGAGACCCGCGGCTTCGGGGGTGGCGAGGACGCCACCGACGATGGTCGCCCCGGCGGACTGGCCGAAGAGGGTGACGTTGTGCGGGTCACCGCCGAAGGCGGCGATGTTCTCCCGTACCCAGCGCAGCGCGGCGACGACGTCGAGCATGCCGCGGTTGGACGGAGCGCCGGGGACGTCGAGGAACCCGGCGATTCCCAGCCGGTAGTTGAGGGTGACGAGGACGACGCCGTCACGTGCGAAGGGAACGCCGTCGTAGAGGGCGGACCGGGTCGATCCGGCGACGAATCCGCCGCCGTGGACGAACACCATCACCGGCAGGTCCGTGCCGGCCGCGTCGGGCGTGAAGACGTTGACGGTGAGGTAGTCCTCCCCCCTGCTCCAGCCGGACCCGAAGTAGGGGGACATGTCCACGCGGCCGAGACCGCGCTCGGACTGCGGTGCGTTGGGCCCCGGCACGGTGGCGTCCCGTACGCCCTGCCACGGCTCGTGCGGTTCCGGCGGGGCGAACCGGCCGGCGCCGCGGGGCGGGGCGGCGTAGGGGATGTTCAGAAACGTGGTGGTGTCGCCCTGGCGCAGGCCGCGGACCGCGCCTTGCGCCGTGGTCACGACGGGGTCGGGGTGGTGGTTCACGGTGGTTCCTTTCGGTGCGGACTCAGGCCTGCTGGGTGTACGGGGTGAAGGGGGCCCAGCCCTTGATGGCGAACTTCTCGCCCTCACGCGCCACTTCGGCGGCGCCGTGGCCGCCCAGGTGCGCCGGGATCACGAGTGCGTGGTTGTCGGCCGCCCAGCCGAGCACCTTGCGGCGGGTGGCGCGGGCGCCCGCGGGGTCCTCGCAGAAGCAGCTGTTGGCGTCCGGTTCCAGGATCTGTACCGGGTTGTGCAGCAGGTCGCCGACGAACACCGCGCGGTCCGTCCCGGAGGTGAGCGTCAGGACGGAGGAGCCGGGGGTGTGCCCGGGAGCCGCGTCCAGGCGCAGACCGGCGTCGATCCGGTGGCTGTTCTCCCACAACAGTGTCTGCCCGGCCCGGTGGACCGGGGCGACGCTGTCCTCGAACACGTTCTGGTTGCCTCGGCCGAGCAGCGGCTGATGGCCGTTCTCGGGATTCCAGAAGTCGAAGTCGTCCTTCGGCATCAGATAGGTGGCGTTGGGGAAAGTGGGCACCCACTGCCGGCCGTCGAGGTAGGTGTTCCAGCCGACGTGATCGACGTGGAGATGTGTGTTGATGACGATGTCCACGTCCTCGGGACCGACTCCGGCCCGGGCGAGAGCGGCGAGGAAATCAGTCTCGCGGTGGCTCCAGACCGGCGCGTACGGGCGCTCCTTGTGGTTGCCGACGCCGGTGTCGACGAGGATGGTCCTGCCCTCGCTGCGCAGCAGCCAGGTCTGGATCGCGGAGTTCACGATGTTGGTGTCGGAGTCCAGGAAATGCGGGGTCAGCCAGGAGGCGGCGTCGTCCCACGCTTCCTTCGGGGCTTCCGGGAAAAATGTCTCGGGCGTCATCTCGACGGAGCCGAAGTATTCCCGTACCCGGGTGATGCTGACGTTCCCGAGCGTGATGTCGTCCATGAGGTGTCCTGGGGGTTCAGGGGGATTTCCTGAACCGTACGAGCGGGCTTGTCGGCCGGGGTATCCGTCACGTGACTGCACCTGCTCACAGCGCCGCTTGTAGCCTGGGTGGGGCATGGAGAGCCACGATTCCTGGAGACCCCGTGGGCGAGCGCACAGGCGACCTCGGTGCGGTCACGAGCCCGGAGCCGGTTTCGGGGGAACCGCTCGTCGGCCGGGATGCCGAGCTGGGACGCCTCCTTCGTGCGGTGGAGGGCTCGGCGTCGGCCGACCCGGTGCTGATGCTGGTCGGCGGCATGGGCACGGGGAAGAGCGCGCTGCTGGACCGTGCGGTGCGCCGGGCAGGGGCCAGTGGCGCTCGCGTACTGCACGCCGAGGGCAGCGAGTCGGAGTCGAGCCTCGCGTTCTCCGCCCTCCATCAGCTGCTCCGGCCGGTGTCGGCCGAGGTGGACCGACTGCCGGCGAGGCAGCGCGCGGCGATACAGGACGCCTTCGGCACGGGACCAGCCACGCTCCAGCAGCCGAGCGCACCCGATCTCATGCTGATCGGGGTCGGTGTGCTGAGCGTGCTGTCGGCCCTGGGCGACCGGCAGCCCGTGCTCGTTGTGCTCGACGACGCCCAGTGGTTCGACCGTGCTTCCCTGGACGCGCTGGCCTTCGTCGCCAGAAGGCTGGAAGGTGAACCGGTCACGATGCTGGTCGCCGTCCGTGGCGGTGGTCTCCCTCCAGGATTCGACGCCCAGGTGCCGACGCTCACCCTGGGCCCGCTCGACGGCGTCGCGGCCGATCGGCTGCTGGACCTTCAGCCGACGATTCCCACGGGTCGCATCAGGGCGCGGATCCTCGACCAGGCAGGCGGCAACCCGCTGGCACTGGTGGAACTGACAAGAGCGGTCACCGCCCAGGACACGGGATCGGGCCCGCCGGCCGAGGGGCCGCTCCCGGTCACCGATCGCCTCGACCGGATCTTCGTCTCCCGTCTGCACGGCCTCCCCGCTGCCACGACACACGCCCTGCTGCTCCTGGCGGCGATGGACAGCGTCGACTCCGCTGTCGCCGTCTCGGCCGGGCTGCCGCACGCCGCGGACGACGTCTGGCTGCCCGCCTCGCAAGCCGGGCTGGTCCGGCGGACCGGGCAGGACCTCCGGTTCCGTCACCCGCTGGTGCGGTCCGCCGTGTACCACGCCGCGTCCTCGGGCGCCCGGCGCGAGGCCCACCTCGCGCTCGCCGATCTGCTGCGGCACGAGCCGGACCGGCGTGCCTGGCATCTGGCCGCCGCCTGCCCGGGCCCGGACGCGGCCGTGTCGGCGGAGCTGGAGCGGACCGCCGGCCGGGCTCGAAGCCGCGGCGGCCACGCGGCGGCGGCCAAGGCGCTGCAGCGCGCGGCGGAGCTCGCACCGGGACGCGAGGAAAGCGCCCGGCTGCTGGTCAAAGCGGCGTCAGCGGCCGTGTTCACGGGGGACCTCGCCTGGGTCGAGGAACTGGCCGCCGCGGCACGTGCGCGCACCGACGACCCGTCGCTGCTGGCGTCCGCGGCCGTGCAGACCGGACGGCTGGCGGTCCTGACCGTGCGCCACGCCACGGTCTTCTCCCGACTGATCCACGCTGCGGAGCAGTTGGCGGCCCGCCAGCCGGCCGCCGCGCTCGACCTCCTGGCCGGCGCCGCCGTGGTCCGCTTCTACTCCGGAGAGGACACCCAGCGCCACCGCGTCCAGGACATCCTGGGGCGTATCCCCGAGGGAACCGCACCCGGGGACCGGCGCATCTGGGTACGGGCCGTGACCGACCCCTTCGCCGGCCGGGCGGAACTCGTCTCCCTGCTCCCGCGGCTGGCCGCCGAGGCGGAGACCCGGCCGGAGCAGCTCACGGCCGTCGGGATCATGGCGTGGCTGCTCGACGAGACCCCGCGGGCCGTCCGGGCCTTCGACGAGGCCTTCGACGGCTCGCGGGCACAGGGAGGTCTGCCGGAGGGGCTGGGCGGCGCGGTCGCCTGGGCCTATACGGAAAGAGGACGGTGGGACCAGGCCCGTGAGGCCTGCGCCCGCACCACAGCGGTCGGCCGAGCCGCCGGCCTCGACCACGCCGTGGCCTGTGCGGCAACGGTGGATGCCATCGTTCTGGCCTACCAGGGTGATTCCGCGACGGCCCGCGCCAGGGCCGATCAGGCGCTGGCCATGATCGATCCGCTGGAGAGCCGCTCGGTCCTCGTCTACGCCCGTCGTGCGCTCGGTGCCGCGGCCGCCGCGGAAGGCGCATACGAGACCGCCTACGAACAGCTCCGCATGGTCTTCACGGCCGACGGAGCGCCCGTGCACTACCACGCCTCCTACCCTGCCGTCGCGGATCTGGCCGCAGCGGCCATGCGCAGCGGCCACAGGGAGGAAGCCGCAGCAATCGTCGAGCGCTGCGCCCGATCGCTCGGGGAGGACGTCTCACCCCGGCTGCGCGCGCTGATCAGCCGGGCCCGTGGCCTGCTGGCCGACCCCGGGGACGCCGAACCGCACTTCCGGGCAGCCCTGGCCGATCCGGTGCTCGAGCACTGGCCCTTCGAACGCGCCCAGACCCTGCTCGACCTCGCCGAGTGGCTGCGCCGCTGTCGGCGTATCTCAGAGGCCCGGGCGCCGCTCACCGAGGCCCTGGAGACCTTCCGGCGTCTGGGCGCCCGTCCGTGGATCGAGCGTGCGCGGGCCGAATCGCGTGCTGCGGGCCTGGACGTCGCGGACACGGCTCCCGACGCGCTCGCCGAACTCTCGCCGCAACAGCGGCAGATCATCAGGCTCGCCGCCCGCGGGCTGACCAATCGTGAGATCGGGGAGAGGCTCTTCCTCTCCCCGCGCACGGTCGGCTCGCACCTCTACCGCAGCTTCCCCAAGCTGGGCGTCACCGCCCGCTCCCAGCTTCGCGACCTCATCGAGGGCAGCGAAGCGGTGGCGCTCATGCCGTCTTCCTGAGATTTACCGGCCGGGGCTCTCATCTTCTGCGTATGCGCAAGGGCACCGCGCTGGGACGGAGGCGCGACACGGACGAGAGCCTGAGAACCCGCAGGTCACCGTCCGTATGTCAGGGCGCGCGAGATCCTACGGCTGTGTCACGGGCAGGCACTCGGCGAGCAGGCCGACGACGTCGCGCCAGGCTCGTTGCGCGTGCTGCGGGTGGTGGCCGACGCCGGGGAGCACGGTCTGGTCCACCGGCGGGTGGTGGAAGGCGTGCAGGGCTCCGCCGTAGACCACGATGCGCCAGTCCACACCTGCGGCCTGCATCTCGGCGGCGAAGGCGTCCCGTTGCTCCGGGGGCATGATCGGGTCCTCCGATCCGACCCCCGCCCATACGGGGCAACTGATGCGCGCCGCCTCGCCCGGACGCCCCGTGGTCAGGGCGTTGACCGTCCCGATCGCGCGCAGGCCGACGCCGTCGCGCCCGAGTTCCAGCGCGATCGCACCCCCGGTGCCGTAGCCGACAGCGGCGATGCGGTCGGGGTCGGTCCGCGGTTCGGCGCGCAGCGCATCGAGGGCCGCGTGCCCGATGCCCCGCATCCGGCCGGGATCGGCGAGCAAGGGGGTCACGCGCGCCAGCATCTCCTGCGGGTCGGTGTACCAGCGCCCGCCGTGGATGTCGAAGGCCAGTGCCACGTAGCCCAGTTCGGCGAGGGCGTCCGCCCGACGGCGCTGGAAGTCGTTCAGGCCCGGCCCCTCCGGACCGATCAGGACCGCGGGCCGACGGCCGGTACCGGCGGGGAGCGCGAGGTGGCCGATCATCGTCAGGCCGTCGGCGGGGTAGTGGACCGTGCGCGTGGTGACCGTCGTCATGAGACGGGACTGTAGTGACGGCCGAGCCCGGACGGGCCGGTCTTAGCCCCGGGCAGAACGGTGCGGGCCTGTCTCAGCCCTGGGCAGAACGTGCGGCCGGTCCAGGGACGGGTCAGTCACCAGCCGGCACCTCGGAGAGCGTGCGCGTCTTCGACGACCGGGTGCTCGTCAGGACGTTCAGCCGCACACGCTGATCACGGTTCGCAATGGCCACGGGGGAGGCTCAGGCGGGCCGCCGAATGGGTTCGTCAAGCCGATGAGGCGCGGGTCATGCTTGGGCATGACCTCTTCCGAAGCTCTGCTCCCCAGCACCCGGCGTGCCCTGCTGCACCGTGTCGCCACCGCGCAGTCCGAAGGCCGGACCCCCTCCCTCGTCGCCGCGGTGCGGAGGGAGGGGAAGATCGCCTGGAGCGGTGCCCGTAGCTGTGTGGAAGGCCACGAGCCCGATGGTGATACGCAGTTCAGGATCGGCTCCATCACCAAGACGTTCACCGCTGTGCTGGTCATGCGCCTGCGTGACGAGGGGCTGCTGGATCTGGACGATCCCCTGGAGAAGTACCTGCCGGGCACGGACGTCGGGCACCTGACCGTATTCCAACTGCTGGGCCACAGCGGGGGGCTGGCAGCAGAGACGCCCGCCCCCTGGTGGGAGAGGACCCCGGGCTCCACGCGGCCGGAGCTGGCGGATGTGCTCGGCGAGAGGCCGGTGATCCACCCGTCCGGCCACGGGCACCACTACTCCAACCCGGGTTACACACTGCTCGGCTCGCTCGTGGAGAGACTGCGCGGGGAATCCTGGGCGGAGGCGCTGCGCCACGAGATTCTGGAACCGCTGGGGATGGACCGTACGAGTCCGGAGGCGCGAGCCCCGCACGCAGGCGGATGGGCCGTCCACCCCTGGGCCGACGTCATGCTGCCCGAGCCGGCAGAGGACCTCGGACTGATGGCACCGGCCGGTCAGCTCTGGTCGACCACCACGGACCTGCTCCGCTTCGCGGCCTTTCTGGCTCAAGGCGACGAACGGGTGCTCCGTGCGGCCTCGGTCGCGGAGATGCGCGCCCCCGCCGCCCCACCCGAAGCAGGAGACTGGGCCGGAACGTACGGCCTCGGCCTCCAGGCCCTACGACGCGGGAACCGTACGCTCATCGGCCATTCGGGATCGCTCCCCGGCTTCCTGGCCACGCTGTTGTTCAGCGTCGAGGACGACGTGGCGGCCGTGGTGCTCTCGAACGCCACCTCGGGCCCCCTGACCGGTACGGTGGCCGCGGATCTCGTGCAGATCGTCGCCGACGCGGAGCCGAGGATCCCGGAGCCTTGGCGCCCGCTGCCCGAGGTCGACCAGAAACTGCTCGCGCTGACGGGTCCTTGGTACTGGGGCACGCAGGTCCACGCCCTGAAGCTGCTCGCTGACGGGGGCCTCGAGTTTCAGCCGTTGCGGGGCGCCGGTCGCGCGGCCCGGTTCCGTCCACGCCCCGACGGGACCTGGACGGGCCTCAACGGCTACTACGCGGGGGAGACGCTCAGGGTCGTACGCGCCGATGACGGCACCGTGGACCATCTCGACCTGGGGTCGTTCGTCTTCACCCGGGAGCCGTACGAGCGGAGTGCGGAGATTCCTGGTGGGGTGGACGAGGGCGGTTGGCGAGGGCTCGCCCTCTGAGGGGCGCGGGCCGGTGTTTCACGTGAAACACCCTTGGTGGCAGGGGATCAGGCCGTCAGTTCGCGTTCCAGAGGCGTACGGAAACGTGGGGTGACCCGGGCGTCGCCCACCCACGCCGAGAGCCGGCCCGCCTCTGCCTCGATGCGCTGTGAAGCCTCCCGACCCACGTCGGACAGGAGGCGCCACACCGGCTCGCCGTCCGGGCGCATGGCCCAGCCACCCGCGATCCTGCCGTTCCACCACACCGTGGGGCCGATGTTGCCGGCACGGTCGAAGAGGGCGGCCCGGTGATCGGTGGACAGGTGGAAGCCGCGATCGGCCCAGCCCATCGCGCTCGGATCCAGGCCGGGCAGCAGGGCCGCCCAGGGCTCGGGGGAAGCTTCGGTGGCGAGGTCCCCGGGAGCGACCCAGCCGACTGCCCCACTGTCGAGCTGGACCTCCTCGGCGCCGACGGCGGCCAGGGCCGTACGCGTCTCACGGACGCCCCAGCCGGTCCACCACTTCAGATCGCCTTCGGTCGCGGGGCCGTAGGAGAGGAGCCAGCGCCTGGCCACTTCCGCCCGTGCTTCGGCGGGATCAGAGGGGGGCCATGGCTCGGCTGCCGTCCAGCGGAACTGGCTGGAGGTCCATGAACCGCGCGGCCGGTCCCGCCGGATGCGCCCGTCGGCGGCCAGCACCCGGATCACCCGGGTGGCTGTTCCCTGAACCGTCTCCTGCTTCGTCCCGGAGAAGAGGGTGATCTTCGTGCGCAGAGCCGGCACGGCCGCGGACAGCTCGCTCCCCGTGGCGTTGCCCCGAGCCTTCAGAGCGGCGAGCGTCTGATCCTCGGTATCGGCGAGCCACCGTTCGTCCAGTCCCTGGCCGTCCTCCCGCAGGTGCTTGAGAAGCCGCCGGCGCTCCTTGACGGCCACGGGCCGCGCGCTCGACGCGTCGACGGCGGGTGCTGCCTCCGCGGACACGGTGAACAACGTGTTCCGCATGGAGAGGAGCCGCACCAGTGAGACGTCCTCGTAGAGCGCCCGCTCCACCGCCTCGGCCCCGGGGTCGGCCAACCGTGCGCAGACGGAGAGGAAGACCGTGGCGGCATCGGTGGCATGCAGGGCGACGACGGCGTCCGCCACCGCGACGGCGGACGTGGCCCGCGTGGACGGGGCCAGTAGATGCCGTCGGCCGAGCCTGACCCTGCGCTGCTCGTCATCGATGCGGTGCACGTGATCTCCCTGCCTGCGGAGCTGTCCGGAACTCTGTGGTTCAGAGGGTGAGTTTGAAGCCCACGTGGCTCGCGGTGAAGCCGAGCCGCTCGTAGAAACGGTGGGCGTCCGTACGGGTGGCGTCCGAGGTCAGCTGCACCAACTGGCAGTTCTGACGCCTGGACTCATCTACGGCCCACTGGATCAGCTGCGTGCCGAGGCCGCTGCCGCGCTCGTCCGCGTGGACGCGGACGCCCTCGATGACGGAGCGGGTCGCACCACGCCGGGACAGACCGGGAACGATCGTGAGCTGGAGGGTCCCCACGACGCGGCCCTGGCGCACGGCCACGGTCAGATGCTGGTTCGGGTCGTCGGCGAGCCGCCGGAACGCGGCGTGGTACGGCGCGAGGTCGTCCGGGGACTCGCGCTGCGCACCCAGCGGGTCGTCGGCGAGCATGGCCACGATGGCGGGGATGTCCGCGAGTGCCGCGGGACGTATGTCGAGATCGCTCATGATCGGCAGACTACGCAAACCGAACCTGTCAGGCGGGGACCTTCAGTGCCTCGACCGTCCGGACCAGCGGGGCGAGCTCCGGGTTCTCGGCAGCCTCGTCGAGAGCGGCGCGGAGCGCGGTGTCGTTGGTCGGCCTCGCCTCGCTCAGCAGCGTGAGACCCGCTTCGGTGACGTCCGTGTAGATGCCCCGCCGGTCCGTGTCGCAGAGGTAGCGGGTGAGGAGCCCTCGGTCCTCGAGCCGGGTGACCAGCCGAGTGGTGGCGCTCTGGCTCAGCACCACGGCGTCCGCGACCTGCTTCATCTGGAGGTGGCCGCCGGTGCCGCTGTGCTGGCGGCTCAGGACGTCGAGCAGCGAGAACTCACGCGCGCTGAGGTTGTGGCGGGACTGCAGGGCCCGTTCGATGCGGGCCTCGATCTTCCCGTGGAGCAGTGAGAGGGCGCACCAGCTCTGGGCGAGGGCCGTCAGTGCGGGATCTGTCGCTGTCATGGTCTCTCCTCCGTACCGGAGCTGCTTCCCTCAGCTGCTTCTCTCCAGGATAGGGCACACACGCAATAGCCCGCGCTTGCAATTAAAGAGCGTCTGCAATTATTGTGGACGCTTGTAAGGCGCAGATGCAATCTTTCAGGAAGGTGGCCACCCATGCCGCTCGCGCTCCTCGCCCTCGCCATCGGGGCATTCGGTATCGGCACCACCGAGTTCGTGATCATGGGGTTGCTCCCCGATGTCGCAGCGGACTTCCAGGTCTCGATCCCGACCGCAGGCTTCCTGGTCACTGGCTACGCCCTGGGGGTGGTCCTCGGTGCTCCGCTGATGACCACCCTGGGCACCCGGGTGACCCGGAAGCGGATGCTGATGCTCCTGATGGGGCTCTTCATCGTGGGGAACGTCGTCTCCGCACTCGCGCCGTCCTTCGGTGTGATGCTCACCGGACGGGTGATCGCCTCACTCGCCCATGGCGCCTTCTTCGGTATCGGATCGGTCGTCGCGGCGGATCTGGTCGCCCCGGAGAAGAAGGCTGGTGCCATCGCCATGATGTTCACCGGGCTCACCGTCGCCAACGTCGTAGGGGTCCCGCTGGGGACCTTTGTCGGCCAGACCCTCGGCTGGCGCGTCACCTTCTTCGTCGTCGCGGGGCTCGGCGTCCTGGGCCTCCTCGGTGTGGCGAAGCTCGTTCCTGAGCAGCCGAAGCCTCAGGGGGTGCGGATCCGTCACGAGTTGGCCGCGTTCCGCAATGTCCAGGTTCTGCTCGCCATGGCGATGACGGTTCTGGGCTTCGGTGGCGTCTTCGCGGCTATCACCTACATCACGCCGATGATGACGGAGACCGCGGGCTTCGCGTCGTCGTCCGTCACCTGGCTGCTGGTCCTCTTCGGGCTGGGCATGGTCGGCGGGAATCTGCTCGGCGGGAAGTTCGCAGACCGCCATCTGATGCCGATGCTGTACGTGTCGCTCGGTGCGCTGGCCGCAGTCCTGGCCCTGTTCACACTGACCGCGCACAACAAGATCGCCGCTGCGGTGACGATCGTCCTCATCGGCGCTCTCGGCTTCGCGACCGTTCCGCCGCTCCAGAAGCGCGTTCTCGACCAGGCGGCCGGCGCGCCCACCCTGGCCTCCGCCGTCAACATCGGGGCCTTCAACCTCGGCAACGCGCTCTCGGCGTGGCTCGGTGGCATCGTGATCGCGGCCGGGTTCGGTTACACCGCGCCCAACTGGGTCGGCGCCGCCCTCGCAGCGGCCGCGCTGCTCCTGGCGGTGCTCTCCGGTGTGCTCGAACGGCGCTCGGTCACCCCCGGCCGGCAGGTTGCCGAGCATGCTCCTGCCGCAGCCGTCGGCCCCGGCGAGTCGGCCCCCACGGCTTCAGTACCGATATCGCGGTGATGAAGAGATACGTGGCCGTGGCCACCGAGGGTGCGATCACCAGATCGATGTCTGTGGCACCCCGGGCCGCGGCCTCGTTGATACCCGGGCGGAGCGAGAAGATCGACAGCCCTGCGGTGATCAGAGTCAGCCAGAACTTCGTCCAGACCCAACGGTGCCTGGCCAGGCCCCACGGGGTGCCCAGCCCCAGCAGTAGACCACTGAGGAGTGACAGCAGGGCGACCGGCACGACGAGCCAGTCGCCGAAGACCTTCATGGCGCGGGTGGCGGCCTGAGCCATCGAGGCGTCGTGAGTGAGGAACGCGGTGAGGCCGAGAGTCAGCAGCCCCACAGTCAGGCCCAGCCAGCTCACGGACACCGCTACGTGGGCGACGAGGACGCTGCGGCGAACAGGGCGCTTGAGTGGTTTCACGTGAAACACGGTGCCAAGCGGAGAGAGCCCGGTCATCTGACAGCGGGAGTATCCCCGGCTACTGGCCTCGGCGTACACACGTGTGTCCCGCCTACGCCGTACTCCTTCCCCGGGCGCTCCCGGCCTCAGCCCAGATCGGGTGCGTGCATCGCCCGTACACCCTCGATATTGCCGTCCAGATAGTGCCGCAGTGACAGGGGCACGAGGTGCACAGCCGCGATGCCGATGCGGCTGAAGGGGATCCGGACGATCTCGTACTCACCGCACGGTTCGTCGATTTCCGGTCCATGGCGGCGTGACGGGTCCATCGAGGCCAGTCGGCAGACGAAGAAGTGCTGCACCTTCACGCCTTTGACGCCACCACCGGCGATGTGTTCGACGGTGTCCACGAAGCAGGGCACGACATCGACGATCTTGGCGCCGAGCTCCTCGTCGACCTCGCGGTGCAGTGCGTCGACGACGGTGGCGTCCTCCGGCTCGACGCCGCCACCCGGTGTGAGCCAGTACGGATCGACGCCGGGCTTGGTGCGCTTGATCAGGATGAGGTCATCGCCGTCGAGGAGGACGGCGCGTGCTGTGCGCTTGACCACTGGACGTTCGGTCATGGCAAGAGAGTGGCCCAGGAAACCCGATCTGAAACTCCTGTCGGCAGACCGGTCACCAGTCCACGGCAGCACGCACCAGCCACTCGTGCGCCCGCGCGATGTGCGGAAGACCGAGCGTGCCGGTCCTCGCGACGAGGAAGTACGTGCGCAGTGGTGGAATCGGAGGGTCGAGCAATGCCACGACCTCCCCTCGCTCCAGCGCGTCCTCGCACAGATAGCGCGGCAGCACGGCGAGGCCGGCGCCTGCTGCCGCGCACTCCAGAACCGCACGGAGGTCCGGCGCGATCACGGCGGCGGAGGCGGCGGGGCGGCTGTCGAAGACTGTCGCCCAGTAGCGGGAGACCAGGGGGAGACTCTCGTGCACCTCTACCACAGGCAACTGCTCCAGGAGTACGGAGCCCTTGTGACGCAACGCGCCCGGCCCCAGGCGCCCTGCCCAGCGCGGCGCGGCGACCAGGACGTGCTCCTCGTCGCAGAGGGTGGTCGACGACAGCAGTCCACCGCGCGGACGGGCCGTGGTGATGGCCAGATCATGATGCCCGGCCGCCAGCCCTTCCAGGGTGTCCTCGGAGTTCGCGACGAAGGTGCTGCGCAGCGCGAGCCCCTGGGAGATCAGCGGGGTGAGGGCGGGCAGGGCTCGTACGGAGGTGAACTCCGGGGGGCCTGCCAGGTGCAGCGTCCGGGCCCCCGACTCCGAGTCCAGCTCCACCTCGACGATGTCGACCAGGGCGTCCAGATGAGGGGCGGCCCGGTGGGCGAGCTCGTCGCCGACGGTGGTCGGGGTCACCCCACGGGCCCTGCGCAGGAAGAGCGGCCGCCCGAGCTGCCGCTCCAGCGCGCGTATCTGTGAGGTGACGGCCGGCTGGGACAGCCCGAGCAGGGCGGCGGCCCGGGTGAACGATCCGGCCCGGTGCACGGTGACGAAAGTGCGCAGCAGGGCCAGGTCCATGGTCCGCCCCCCTCCACCCTCGCGGACACTGCGCCGTCCCGCACCGTCCCTCACGAGGGCCCCAACTATAAATATGTCGATAGGTTGCTGTCGCTACTGTGATTGGACACTGACGCACAGTCAACTAGCCTTGTCCAAGCGGTTCTCGGCGCAGGAACCGGGGTGGTCCGAGTCACGAGGGGGGAGGCTCGGACCGCTCGTCCGAGCAGGACCGGTCCGGTCGACGGGGACGCCCGTCCCGGACCGGTCCTGCCGGGACCGAAAGGGGGAGGGTCAGCGCACGGAGGCGTCCAGCGCGCGTTCCACGTCGGCCAGCAGATCCTCGGGGTCCTCGGCACCGACCGAGAGCCGGACGAAGCCCTCCGGCACGGCGTCCCCGCCCCAGCGGGCCCGGCGCTCGGCGGTGGAGCGTACGCCGCCGAAGCTCGTCGCGTCGTCGACCAGGCGAAGCTCTGCCAGGAAGCGTTCCGCGGTGCCCTTGTCCGCCAGCACGAACGAGACGACGGAGCCGAAGCGCCGCATCTGCCGGACGGCGGTGGGGTACGAGGGGTCGCCGGGCAGCCCCGGGTACCGGAGTCCCGCCACGTCCGCCCGCTTGGACAGGGCCTCGGCCAGCGTCAGGGCGGTCGCGCACTGGCGATCGGTCCGCAGCTGCAGCGTGGCCAGCGAGCGGTGTGCGAGCCAGGCCTCCATGGGGCCGGGAATGGCACCGACCACCTTGCGCCAGCGCCGTACTCCTGCCGAGAGCTCCGGGTCCAGGCAGCTCACATGGCCGAGCAGGATGTCCCCGTGCCCGGTCATGCCCTTGGTGTCACTGGCCACCGAGAAGTCCGCCCCCAGTTCGAGGGGACGCTGGCCGAGAGGGGTGGCCAACGTGTTGTCGACCGCCACCAGGACGCCTGCGTCGTGGGCGGCCTCCACCAGCCTGCGCACGTCACAGACGTCGAGGCCGGGGTTGGAGGGGGTCTCGATCCACAGCAGCTTCGCTCCGTCGAGCAGTTCCAGCTGGGCGTCGCCGCCGGTCGGCGCGGTCCGCACCTCGATGCCGTACGCCTCCAGCTGCTCCCGCACCAGGGGGAGCGCCTGGTAACCGTCGTTCGGCAGGACCACGACGTCGCCCGTGCGCGCCTGGGACAGCAGCACGGACGAGATGGCGGCCATCCCGGAGGCGAAGACCGTGGTCTCGACCTGCTCCCCCGGCGCCTCCAGCTCGCCTATGGCGCGCTCCAGGTGGGTCCAGGTCGGATTGGTCTCCCGGCCGTAGGTGTAAGGGCCGACCGGTTCGCCGGACAGATGGAAGTGCGCGGCGAATACCGGACCGGGAAGTGTGGGCTCGTACTGCTCCGGTTCGGGCAGGCCCGCCCGTACGGCCCGTGTGCCGTCGCCCATGGTGCTCATGTCACTACCTCATCTCTCCCCGGCGTCCACCGGTCCGTCCCGCACTCTGTCATCAAGGGGTGGCTCAGTCCTCGTCGGGGAGCACCACGTTGAGCGCCCAGGACACGACCGAGATGATCAGCCCGCCCAGTACCGCGGTCCAGAAGCCCTCGACATGGAAGCTCACGTCGATGACGCCCGCCAGCCACGAGGTCAGCATCAGCATGAGGGCGTTGACCACCAGCGTGATCAGCCCGAGCGTCAGGATGAACAGGGGCAGGGTGAGCAGCTTCACCACCGGCTTGACGATGAAGTTCACCAGACCGAACAGCAGGGCCACCACGATCAGCGTGAGCACCTTGCGTCCGGTGTTGTCCCCGGTCAGCGTGATGTCCTGGAGCAACCAGATCGCTACGGCCAGCGCACCCGCGTTGGCGATCGTCTTGACTACGAAATTCTTCATGTGTCTGATCGTGGCAGACATGATCTGTGGCGGGACACCGCCGGGTGAGACCGGCACGGGTGCGAGGGGCGGACGGACGATGAAGGCATTCAGACTGGACGAGCTGGAGGCGGAACGCGCTGCCAACGACGGCGCGTATCTGCAGTTCATCCGGGAACGCAACATGTCCGTGGGCCTGTACGCCCTGGACGCCGGCGCGCTCGACCCCCAGCAGCCGCACAGGCAGGACGAGGTGTACCTCGTCGTCAGCGGCCGCGCCTCGATCACGGTCGGTACGGAGACCACGCAGGTGGCGCGGGGGAGCGTCGTGTACGTCCCGGCGGGCGCCGCTCACAAGTTCCACCACATCACCGAGGACCTCAGGGTGATGGTGATCTTCTCCCCGCCCGAGGGCTGACCCGGTTCTCCCGTGGGCTGACCCGGCTCTCCCCCCGGGGGGCGGGCCCCTCGTGTCCAGGTGTTCCCTAGGGGATCGCTCAGGGGACTTCAAGGGCTCCCGGCCGTCCGCCGACCGCCTCCGCGCCTCTAGCATCGAAGCAGGAACTCACAGAGACGAGGTAGCGGCGATGGCGGTGCGGGAGATTTTCGCGGGGATGCCCTGGTGGGTGAAGTGGGTCGCGGTGCCTCTCATCGCGATCGTCGTGTTCGGCGGCCTGATCGCCAGCGTGGTCGGGTTCGTCATCGGACTGCTGTTCAAGGCGCTGGTATTCGTCGTCCTCGTGGGCGGTCTGATCTTCGTCGTGCGGAAGTTCATGTCCTCGTCCGAGCGCAGCGACTGGTAGGAGCCACGGCCGGGCGCCCGGTCACGCGGTGTTCCGGAGACCGCGTGACGGGCAACAGGATTCGGCCATTAGCCCAGCTGAGCTAAGTCACGGTCGAAACCTCACTCGTGACTGTACGTACGGATACAGTGGCGTACCGCTGCCGCCAGCTGGGAAATGACGGACCGTCACCATCCTGCCCAGTGGTTTGTGCGACCGTCCGGTCTCCGGACCCCAGGCTCGCGGCGGGCCCGTGGGGGCGGCCCCCGCGGGTGGGCTGAGAGCCCGTCACCATGCCTGGGGGTGACCTGTGACCACGGCATCGAGTACCGCTGTCCCGACGTTGATCGGTTCGGTTCAGCGGGCGTTGAGACTTATGGAGGCTGTGGGCACCCATCGGGACGGAGCGCCGGCCAAGCAGCTCGCCAGGGAAGCCGGGCTCCCTCTTCCCACCGCCTACCACCTGCTGCGGACGCTGACCCATGAGGGGTATCTCCGCAGGGAGAACGGCGTCTTCCTGTTCGGGGCCGCGGCCGAGCGGCTGGGGGGAGGCCCCGCGACGCCGCGTCCCGGTGTGATCGTCCAATCGCTCGCCCACTGGGCGGACGTCATCGGTGCTCCTGTGTACTGCGCCCTGTACAAGGACGGCGAGATCGAGATGGTCGCCGTGGCCGATACGCCCGCCGCCCCCGCGGTGCACGAGTGGGCCTCGTTCCGCGAGACGGGCCACGCCCATGCCCTGGGGCAGTGTCTTCTCGGGCAGCTCGACGAGCGTGCGCGCGAGGATCATCTGGACCGGCACCCGGTCCGGCCGCTGACGCGTTACTCCGTAAGGGACCGTCAGACATTGCTGAACCGGCTGAGATCGATGAAACGTACGGAACCTGTCGTCGAACGGCAGGAGTACGCCGTGGGAACGGTCTGTGCGGCCATTCCGATCACTGTCGGTTCCGCCGTGGCGGCCATGGCTGTTTCTCTCCCACTGCACCAAGAGGAACGGTTGCTCCCCGCAGTCGAACAACTACGCTGCGAAGTGACCACCCTCTTGCGCTCGTTCGTGTTCTCTATCAGTATCTGAAAAATCACTCCTTGTGATCTGCTATCGCTTGCACCACGATGGCGTCAATAGGGCCATGGGGGATCATTCCTGGCCAGTTTCATCTACTGCGGGGTTGAACGATGCGCGAGTCGGTTCAAGCAGAGGTCATGATGAGCTTCCTCGTCTCCGAGGAGCTCTCCTTCCGTATTCCGGTGGAGCTCCGGTACGAGGTCAGTGATCCGTATGCGATCCGGATGACCTTCCACCTGCCAGGTGACGCCCCCGTCACCTGGGCATTCGGCCGTGAGCTGCTGCTCGACGGTCTCAACAGCCCCAGTGGTGACGGCGATGTGCACATCGGCCCGACCGAGCCCGAAGGGCTGTCGGATGTACACATCCGCCTTCAGGTCGGCGCGGACCGTGCGCTCTTCAGGGCCGGCACGGCACCTCTTGTGGCCTTTCTCGACCGGACGGACAAGCTGGTGCCGTTGGGGCAGGAGCACACGCTGGGTGACTTCGACGGCAATCTGGAAGAGGCGCTGGGCCGCATCCTCGCCAAGGAACAGAACGCCGGCTGAAGAAGGAAGATCCGGCCCACCACCCACCGGTGGCCCGGGTCCATGCGTCCGGTGTCCCGGCTCACGCCTTGCGGCGTCGTCCCCTCCCGGTCCGTGCGGGTGCAGGAGCTCCGGCTTCCGCGCCGAGCCCCGTGCGGTCCGCGGAGACCACCAGGGCCGCGAGCACCGTCGTCACCGGCACCGAGGCGACCAGGCCGATCGATCCGATCAGCGTGCGGACGATCTCCTCGGCGACCAGCTCGCTGTTGGCCACCGTGCCCACGCTGCTCTGTGCGATCGAGAACAGCAGCAGCAGGGGGAGCGCCGCGCCCGCGTAGGCGAGTACGAGCGTGTTGACGACCGAGGCGATGTGGTCGCGCCCGATGCGGATACCCGCCCGGTAGAGCCGGCGCACGCCCATCGTCGGGTCCGCCTGGTGCAGCTCCCAGACCGCCGACGTCTGGGTCACGGTCACGTCGTCGAGCACACCGAGCGATCCGATGATCACACCGGCGAGCAGCAGGCCGCTCATGTCGATGTCCGGGTACAGCCCATGGATCAGGCCCGTGTTGTCATCCGTGTTCCCGGACAGGCTCGCCCAGCCGATGAAGAGCGAGCCGAGCAGTCCGATCAGCAGCAGTGAGATGAGCGTGCCGATGACGGCCACGGAGGTCCGGGCCGTCAGCCCGTGGCAGGTGTAGAGGGCGATCAGCATGATGGCGCTGGCCCCGATCACCGCGACGACCAGGGGGTTCGAGCCCTGCAGGATCGCGGGAAGGATGAACAGGGTCAGCACGGCGAAGGAGACGGCGAGGGCGACCAGGGCCATCAGGCCGCGCAGCCTGCCCACCGCGACCACCACGAGGGCGAAGATCCCGGCGAGCAGCGCCATCGGGAACGATCGGTCGACGTCGGTCACCGAGTACTGCAGGTCCCGGGGCGCGTCGGGTGCGTACGCGACGACCACCCCCTGGCCCTCGCGCAGTTGCCGGGGGGCGTCGGGCTGGATGACCTCGACGAACGTACGGCCCTCGTCCTTGCCGGTGGTCACCTCGACCGTGGCCTTCTTGCACTCCCCCGACTGCTCGTTGACGGCTTCGCGTCCCGACGGGGTGGAGGTGTCTCCGGTCGGCGGCACCTGCGAGGCGTTGACGTCGGCGCAGTCGACCGACACGACCTCGGTGACCTGACCGTCCTGCGTCTGCCGGTCGAAGCCGACCCCTGTGCGCTCATGGGCGGGTGCCCCGCCGGGCCAGAGGGCCACGAGGCCGACCAGGACCGCGGTGGCGAAGGGGATCAGTACGGCCGCGATGACCTTGCGCAGATGCTTGGACACAGGCGCGGCAGGCCCGTGGCTGTGGGTGTGGCCGTGCGCATGACTCTGTGTGCTGCCTGCTGCGGGGCCGTGGGGTTCGGGGGCGCTTCCGGGGGACGTCACCCGGCGATCATCCCAAGAACAGGGGAGGCCCTCTGGCCAGCACGCCAGAACGGAGGTTAGCGTGGAGGCACATTTGCACACGCGGGAGCTCGGAGCACCGGGCTGAGAGGGCGCTGACCTCCGTATATCCGTACGGGACACGCTGCGCCGACCGCCGAACCTGTTACCGGGTAATGCCGGCGTAGGGAGTAGGTCTCATGACCACAGCGGACGCACGCACGCCTGCCTTCGAGCAGAACGCCCTGAAGGCGGAGGGCGACGAGGCCAGGAAGTCCATCGGCTGGCACAAGGGATACGTCCAGGGCTCACGCCCCGATCTCCGGGTGCCGGTCCGTCAGGTGCACCTCACCA
Source organism: Streptomyces sp. QL37 (assembly GCF_002941025.1). NCBI lineage: Bacteria > Bacillati > Actinomycetota > Actinomycetes > Kitasatosporales > Streptomycetaceae > Streptomyces > Streptomyces sp. QL37. The sequence continues at coordinate 4,306,619 of NZ_PTJS01000001.1, forward strand.
ACGGCAAGGACGTGACGCTGTACGACACGTCCGGGCCGTACACCGACCCCACCACCGACACCGACGTACGCCGAGGGCTCGCCCCCCTCCGGGAGAACTGGATCATCGCTCGGGGGGACACGGAGGAGTACGCGGGACGGCCCGCGCGTCCTGAGGACGACGGGCTGAAGCACACCTCGCCGAGGGGCGGTCTGCGCAACCTGGACGCGGTCTTCCCGGGCCGCCCGCGCCAGCCCCGCCGCAGCCGCGACGGCCGGCCCGTCACGCAGCTCGCGTACGCCCGCCGGGGCGAGATCACACCGGAGATGGAGTACGTCGCGATCCGGGAGAACGTCGAACCCGAGGTCGTGCGCGAGGAGATCGCGGCGGGCCGGGCGGTCCTGCCGGCCAACGTCAACCACCCGGAGATCGAGCCGATGATCGTCGGCAAGCGCTTCCTGGTGAAGGTCAACGCCAACATCGGCAACTCCGCAGTCACCTCCTCGATCGAGGAGGAGGTGGACAAGATGACGTGGGCGACCAAGTGGGGCGCCGACACGGTCATGGACCTCTCCACCGGCCGCAACATCCACACCACCCGCGAGTGGGTCCTGCGCAACTCCCCCGTGCCGATCGGCACCGTCCCGCTCTACCAGGCGCTCGAGAAGGTCGACGGCCGGGCCGAGGAACTGACGTGGGAGATCTACAAGGACACCGTCATCGAGCAGGCGGAGCAGGGTGTCGACTACATGACCGTCCACGCCGGCGTACGCCTGCCGTACGTTCCCCTGACGGCACGTCGCAAGACCGGCATCGTCTCGCGCGGCGGGTCCATCATGGCCGCCTGGTGCCTGGCACACCACAAGGAGTCGTTCCTGTACGAGCACTTCGAGGAGCTCTGCGAGATCCTCGCGGCGTACGACGTGACGTACTCGCTCGGTGACGGGCTGCGTCCCGGATCCATCGCCGACGCCAACGACGAGGCGCAGTTCGCCGAACTCCGGACGCTCGGTGAGCTCAACACCGTGGCCAAGCGGTTCGGCGTACAGACCATGATCGAGGGCCCGGGGCACGTCCCCATGCACAAGATCAAGGAGAACATCGACCTCCAGCAGGAGATCTGCGAGGAGGCGCCCTTCTACACGCTGGGTCCCCTCACCACGGACGTCGCACCGGCCTACGACCACATCACCTCGGGCATCGGTGCGGCGATGATCGCCTGGTGGGGGACGGCGATGCTCTGTTACGTCACGCCCAAGGAGCACCTGGGGCTGCCCAACCGTGACGACGTGAAGACCGGTGTCATCACGTACAAGATCGCCGCTCATGCGGCGGACCTGGCCAAGGGGCACCCGGGGGCGCAGGAGTGGGACGACGCACTGTCGGACGCCCGCTTCGAGTTCCGCTGGGAGGACCAGTTCAACCTGGCGCTCGACCCCGACACCGCACGGGAGTTCCACGACGAGACGCTGCCGGCGGAGCCGGCGAAGACGGCCCACTTCTGCTCGATGTGCGGGCCCAAGTTCTGCTCGATGAAGATCTCCCACGACATCCGGCGGGAGCACGGCGACGAGCAGGCCGCGATCGAGGCGGGGATGGCGGAGAAGTCCAGGGAGTTCGCGGCGAGCGGCAACCGCGTGTACCTGCCCCTGGCGGACTGAGCCGCTGACCGTGGCGGGGGTTTCGGAACCCTCGCCATGGTCCGGTGGGGCACAGCCGCTGCCGGCGGGCCGGGTTCTCACGCTGTGGGCGGTTTCCTCCACACGGAGACGTGCGACCTGCTGGACGCCGTGAACGGCGCCTCGGTCCAGTCGGCCCACCGCTCGGACGGTTCCAGGCCCGCGAGCTCGGCCATCAGGTCGAGCTCGGCGGGCCAGACGTACCGGTGGGGCGAGAGGAATGTGGAGACCCGGCCGTCGGCGATCGAGTAGTGGTGCGAGACGACCCGCTGTTCCACCAGGTCGTACGTGTCGAAGCCGACGTGCCGGTCGCCGACGTGGAACGGGCGGGCGGTCTCGCCCGGTGGCAGGCGTTGCAGTTCGGGGATGAACACCTCGGCCACGAAGCGGCCGCCCGGTTCCAGATGCTCGGCGGCGTTGCGGAAGCACGCGACCTGCTCGCGCTGGGAGAGCAGACAGGTGATGGCGTTGTAGACGACGTAGACCAGGCTGAAAGTGCCGGGAGCCCGGGCGGTGGCCATGTCTCCGGCGGTCACGGCGATGTCGCTGCCACCGCGCTTCCTGCCGAGCTCCCGGGCCATGGGCCCGGATTTCTCGATCCCCGCCACACGGATGCCCCGCGCGCTCAGCGGAAGTGCGACCCGTCCGGTCCCCACGGCGAACTCCAGCGCGGGGCCGTCACCCGCGCGGCGGGCGAGGAAGTCGACTGTGGGGCCCAGGACTTCGGGCGTGTACATGTTGGCGGAGGACTCGTCGTAGCTCTGCGCCACCTGGGTGTTCCAGATGTCCGTATCCATGGCCCCGAAGGCTGTCACGTGGCGGGGCCACCGGACCAACGAATTGTGTCCGGAGCGGCTCGGGCGCCGGTGCAGCGGTGGTCGAGAGCGGCAGGCTGTCTGATAGTCAGATTACGGCCATCGGGCATGAAGAGGGCCCGCAATGGCTGGTTCAGGACGTTCAGCACCGTCCTGTCGCGCCTTCAAGGAGCTTTCGGCGTCGGTATGGACACAGCTGTGCTGCAGGTCGATGTAAGTTTCCGCAGCGCCCCGAACGCTGTTGACCGTTTCCTTATCTGTGCTTTACGTTCCGCTGTGCTTGGCCGAAATTGGTGTGCGCCCCGAACGGGGGCGCCAGGGGAGGGAAGCACAGTGAACTGGTACCTGGCTGTACTCAAGAACTACGCGGGCTTCGGCGGGCGTGCGCGCCGCAAGGAGTACTGGATGTTCGTACTCTTCAACTTCATCGCCGCGGTGGTCCTGAGCGTGCTCGGCCTGGCCATCGACTCGCAGATTCCGTACATCATCTACCTGCTGGCCGTGATCATCCCGACGATAGCCGTCGTCGTGCGCCGTCTGCACGACACCGGCCGCTCCGGCTGGTGGATCCTGATCTCGTTCGTCCCGCTGGTGGGCGGCATCATCCTGCTCGTCTTCATGTGCACCGAGGGTGCGCGCGAGGTGAACGAGTACGGCCCGAACCCGAAGCTCGCCCCGCAGGGGATCTGAGCTCCTCACCGGGGGTGATGTCGGCAGAGGCCGGAGCGGCGACGCCGTTCCGGCCTCTGCCGTGTCCGGCCCTGCCGGATCACTCCGGCTGATGCTCCGGGCCGCCGTAGTCCGGGCTGGTGAAGTCGGGGCTGGTGAAGGTGGGACGCGGGCCCGCCGAGGGGCCGTCCTCCGGCCCGGAGAAGTCCGGCCTGCTGTAGCCGATCTTCGGGATCCGGTTGGCCGAGCGGTGCGGTGTGCGCGAGGCGGGCCCCGCGGTCGGATCGGCCAGCGCGTCCCGGAGGAAGGGCAGGATGCCCCGTTCCAGCAGGGCGTGGCGCCATGCTTCCCGGGCGCGTGCCACGTCCTCCGGCAGTTCCTCCTCCTCGTCCACGGCCGGCAGCGCGGTGGCGCCGTTGCGCAGGGCGGTGGCGAGCAGCCCCACCGCGGCGACGAGGATGGCGGCGGCGGCGATGGCTGCGAAGAACCACCCGGCCGCGACCATGGTTCCGGCGAAGGCGGGGGCGGGGCTGAGCGCCTTCAGGGGGTAGCCGACGGCCAGGAATATCAGCGCGGCCGTACCCGCGAGGACCGGTGCCAGCACGGCGATCACCGCGAGGGTGCCGGCGCCCGTGGGGTCGGTCTCCTCCGTGGCGGGGCTGAGGACGGATGCGTGGTCGTCCGGGTCCCCGGGTCCGCGCAGCTCACGGCGGGCCTTCACGTAGTGGTCGTACTCCGTGGCCGCCGCCGCGGTGATCAAGGGCGTGGCGTTGAGCGCCATCGTCCGCAGCTGTTCCGTGTTGAGACGGTCGCCGACTCCGTCCAGATCCGGTCTTTCGTGAGCATGACGCAGCGCGTCGGCAAGGATCCGCTCGTATTCGGGGCGGTCCTCGGCCAGCAGGTGCGGAGCGCTTTTCATGTGCATCCCCCGATGCTCCGTAGGGCCTGACCGACCGTACGGGCCGGGCGATCGGGCGGAAACGGAGGAGAGCCTGCGACTGGTACGCCGATGGTAGAGCGCCTACGGCACGGGGTGACAGGGTGTTTCCGGAAATTGGCCCAGCTGCTGACGGGGTCGGGTCGTGATGCGTCTTCCCCGACGACCGTCAGTCATGCAGGGGGAGTTGGACGACCAACAGTTTTCCGGCCATGGTCACTCCGCCGTCCATGGCGATGGCGAGCCCTTCCGCGTAGACGTGCGGACCGTCCACCACGGGCCGGGCCACGTCCTCGCCCTCCTCCGGTCCGACCTCACCGAGGAGGTACGGGATGGGGCTGTGACCATGGACGACGCGCCCGCCGCCGTACGTCGACATCAGTTCGCGAACGGCCTGGGCGCCGCCCTCGTCGCGGAAGGCGAACCGCTTGGTGAGTTTGCGGAAGAGGTCCCAGCACTCATCGGCGTCGTTCCGCGTGAGAATGGCGTGCACCGTGTCGTTGACGTCCTCGATGGTGGACCCGTAGTCGAGGTAGGCGGTCGTGTCGGAGTGCATCAGCAGATGCCCGTCCTCCTCGACCACCGCGTCGAGCCGTGACATCCACTGGAGGTGGACGTCCTGGAGCCGTTCCATGTCCGTCTTCTGGCCGCCGTTGAGCAGCCACGCGGCCTGGAACGTCGCCGTTCCGGCGCCCGAGTTCACCGGGGTGTCGCCGAACCTCTTCGCACCGAGCAGCAGCAGTTCGTGGTTGCCCATGAGTGCCTTGCAGTACCCGCCGGCGGCCGCGGCCTCCGCGGAGAGACGCATGACGAGATCGATGACTCCGATGCCGTCCGGACCGCGGTCGGTGAAGTCGCCGAGGAACCAGAGCCTGGCGTTGCCTGCCGCCCACCGGCCGTCGGCGTCGACGAGACCCTGCTCGGCCAGGGCGGCCAGGAGCTCGTCCAGGTAGCCATGGACGTCGCCGACGACGTACAGCGGACCGAGGCCGGGGTCGGCGGCGGGCCGGGCCTCCGGCACGGTCTCCACCTGGACGGTGTCGCCACGGTTGATCACGGGAAGATCGCGCTCGGTGGGGGTGTACCCCTCCGGCGGTTCGTCGCCCACCACGGCGTTGCCGGGGTGCGGCAAGGGCGCGGGCACGGGCACCTGCGCATACGGCGGTACGCGGAAGTCACGCAACGTCGCTGTCCGCACCACGGGTTCCTGACCGGCCCCCTGAGTCATCGACCCCTCCACCACCGTCGCGCCTCCGTACACCTGACGGTCCCTGCCTGGTAGAGGTGGTCCGCGGTGTCGTGCGCCCATCATAGGAATGCGGATCGTGCTGTGTGACGCACCAGGGGTGTTGAATCCGTGCGAGCATCCGGTTCATCGGCCGTTTGGTCCGGATTAATCCGTTCAGTCCCCGGCGGGTGATCGCGGAGGGCTGACGGTGGTGCGTGGCGGACGCCGTTGCGAGGACGTCCGGACGATGAGCTCCGTCGGTATCACCTGCTCCACCGGGCCGTCGTGCTCCACCCCTTCGATGGCATCGATGAGGAGCTGGACGACGGCCGTGCCGATTCTGCGGGGCTTCAGCGAGAGCGTGGTGATGGGGGGCTCGGTGGCCGCGTACACCGTGGACTCGCTGCAGCAGACCAGCAGGAGGTCCTCGGGGACGCGCAGTCCGTAGCGGCGGGCGGCGGCCAGCAGATCGGTGCCGTTGGGGTCGAAGAGCCCGTACACGGCATCGGGGCGGTCGGGGCGGGCGAGGAGGCGGTCCGCGGCGACGGCGCCGGCGCAGGGGTCGTGGGCCGGATAGGACTCGTAGACAGGGTCCTGGCCGACCCGCTCGCACCAGTGCAGATAGGCGGTGGTGGAGAGCCGGGTGTACGTGTCGGTGGTGGTGCCGGTCAGCAGTCCGATGCGGCGGGCTCCCGCGGCGGCGAGGTGGTCCAGGAGGTCGAGGACGGCCGCCCGGTGGTCGTTGTCGACCCAGGCGGTGACCGGGAGCGTGCCCGCCGGGCGGCCGTCGGAGACGACAGGAAGCCCTTGGCGCACGAGTTCGGTGACGACCGGGTCCTGGTCGGAGGGGTCGATGACGACCGTGCCGTCGAGCGCGACGTTCGACCACACGTCGTGGCGTGAGGTGGCGGGAAGGATCACGAGGGCGTAGCCACGGGCCAGCGCGGCCGAAGTGGCGGCTCTCGCCATCTCCGCGAAGTACGCGAATTCGGTGAAGGTGAAAGGTTCATCCCCGTAGGTGGTCACGGTCAGGCCGATGAGACCCGACTTGCCGGTACGGAGGGTTCGGGCAGCCGCTGACGGGCGGTAGCCCAGCCGTTCGGCGACCTCGCGGACATGGCGACGGGTGGCATCCGGGAGCCTGCCCTTGCCGTTGAGCGCGTCGGACACGGTCGTGATGGAGACGCCGGCCGCCGCGGCCACATCCCGGATCCCCGCCCGTCCTTGCCGGCCGCTGCGCCGGGGCGTCTCTGTCCGGCTCACCTGGTGCTTCCCTGCTGCTGTCATGGCGAGCCGATAGTAGGGCTCCGGAGCCCGGTCAGGCCGGTCGCATATGCACACGTTGACAGGCACGTTTCTGCATGATCATTAAGGCTTAAATGCCTTGCAAAACAAGGGAGTTGATGCCATCTGTGTCGATGTGTCATGCAACGGTGCGCATGAACCTGCTGAATGGTCCATGTCTCGAAGAGGTCTCAACTCACCTGTTCGAGGGATGCGCGCCACGGAGTGCGCGACCGGCGTGCGCCGGAATGCGCGACGCTCCCCCCTCTGGAGGGCCGCCGGAGCGCCGCAGGGCGGGCGATTCCCGCCCCGGAGGGCGGTTTCGGAGCCTGGCCATTCGCACAGGTGCCCAATCCTCATAAGGTGAGCAGTATTGATGTGTACGGACGGTCGAGGAGGACCTGCGGTGAGCGAGACGAGTCCGAAGCTGCGCGCCGAGCTGGACGGCGTCCCTGCGTATGTGCCGGGCAGGCCGGCGTCCGCGGAGGGGCCGGTTGCCTTCAAGCTGTCCTCCAACGAGAACCCGTACCCTCCGTTGCCCGGTGTGATGGAGTCGGTGCTCGCCGCGGCCGCGGACTTCAACAGGTATCCGGACATGGCATGCACCGGTCTGATGAACGAGCTGGCCGACAGATTCGGTGTGCCGGTCTCCCACCTGGCCACCGGCACGGGCTCGGTCGGCGTGGCCCAGCAGCTGCTCCAGGCCACTTCGGGGCCGGGGGACGAGGTCATCTACGCCTGGCGCTCGTTCGAGGCCTACCCGATCATCACGCAGGTCAGCGGTGCGACGTCGGTCAAGGTGCCGCTGACCGACGGTGAGGTGCACGATCTCGACGCCATGGCCGACGCGGTCACCGACCGTACGCGGATGATCTTCGTCTGCAATCCGAACAACCCGACCGGCACGGTGGTGCGCCGGGCGGAGCTGGAGCGGTTCCTCGACCGTGTGCCGGACGATGTCCTGGTCGTGCTCGACGAGGCGTACAAGGAGTTCATCCGGGACGCCGATGTGCCGGACGGGATCGAGATCTACCGGGACCGGCCCAATGTCGCGGTGCTCCGCACCTTCTCCAAGGCGTACGGTCTCGCCGGCCTGCGGGTCGGTTTCGCCGTGGCGCACGAGCCCGTGGCGGCGGCGCTGCGCAAGACGGCCGTCCCGTTCGGTGTCAGCCAGGTCGCGCAGGACGCCGCGGTCGCCTCGCTGCGCGCCGAGGACGAGCTGCTGGGCAGGGTCGGATCCCTGGTCGGCGAGCGTGCCCGGGTGTACGAGGGGCTTGTGCGGCAGGGCTGGACCGTTCCGGAGTCGCAGGCGAACTTCGTCTGGCTGCGGCTCGGGGACCGCACACTCGAGTTCGCCGGGGTCTGCGAGCGGGCCGGTGTGGTCGTGCGGCCGTTCGCCGGTGAAGGTGTGCGGGTCACGATCGGGGAGGCCGAGGCCAACGACGTGTTCCTGAAGGTGGCGGAGTCCTTCGGCCGGGAGCGGTAGCGGCGCGCCCGCCGCTCGCACCTCCGGTGGCCCCGGACCTCGATCATCGAGGTCCGGGGCCACCGTGTTTCCGTGGGCCGCAGGCTGCCGGCGCACGGGCCCGGTCCGTCCGGTTCGGGATGGCTCGGGCCGGTCGGCCGGAAACCACCCCCCACCCGACGGCTTCGAATACAGGTGCGCCATAATTGCTTGTGAATGTGAACGCGTTCACAAGCGCGTCCCGTTTCCTCCCGTGATCGGGTGGTTCGACGGGCAGCCTGCGGGCGTGATCGCGGCGACGTAAGGAGAAGAGTCGTGGACCTGGCTCTGGCACCAGAGACCCTGGCGCGCTGGCAGTTCGGCATCACCACCGTCTACCACTTCCTGTTCGTCCCTCTGACGATCTCTCTCGCCGCGCTGACCGCCGGCCTGCAGACCGCCTGGGTGCGCACGGACAACGAGAAGTACCTCAGGGCCACCAAGTTCTGGGGCAAGCTTTTCCTGATCAACATCGCCATGGGTGTGGTCACCGGCATCGTCCAGGAGTTCCAGTTCGGCATGAACTGGTCGGACTACTCGCGGTTCGTCGGCGACGTCTTCGGCGCTCCCCTCGCCTTCGAGGCGCTGATCGCGTTCTTCTTCGAGTCCACCTTCATCGGGCTGTGGATCTTCGGCTGGGACAAGCTGCCGAAGAAGATCCACCTCGCCTGTATATGGATGGTGTCCATCGGCACGATCCTCTCGACGTTCTTCATCCTGGCCGCCAACTCCTGGATGCAGCACCCGGTCGGCTACCGGATCAACGAGGAACGCGGGCGCGCCGAGCTCACGGACTTCTGGCAGGTGCTGACCCAGAACACGGCGCTCGCCCAGTTCTTCCACACGATCACCGCCGCGTTCCTCGTGGGCGGCGCCTTCATGGTCGGCATCGCCGCCTTCCACCTGGCACGCAAGAAGCACGTCCGGGTGATGCGGACCTCGCTGCGGCTCGGGCTGGTCACCGTGGTGGTCGCCGGCCTGCTGACCGCTGTCAGCGGTGACGTGCTCGGCAAGGTGATGTTCAAGCAGCAGCCCATGAAGATGGCCGCGGCCGAGGCGCTGTGGGAGGGCGAGGACGGGGCGCCCTTCTCGCTCTTCGCGGTCGGAGACGTCGCCGAGGGGCACAACACGGTGGAGATCTCGATCCCCGGCGTGCTGTCCTTCCTCGCGGACGACACCTTCACGTCGTACATCCCCGGCATCAACGACATCAACAAGGCGGAGCAGGAGAAGTACGGCCCGGGCGACTACCGGCCCAACATCCCGGTCGCGTTCTGGAGCTTCCGCTGGATGATCGGTTTCGGCATGGCTTCCTTCAGCCTCGGAATGCTGGGGCTCTGGCTGACACGGAAGAAGTTCCTGCTGCCGGAGGCGCTGCGCACCGGTGAGGACGACGTACCGAATCTGGTGCTCTTCAAGAACAAGGCGCTGAGCCCGAAGCTCGCGAAGCTCTACTGGATCACAGCCTTGTGGACCATGCTCTTCCCCCTGATCGCCAACTCCTGGGGCTGGATTTTCACCGAGATGGGACGCCAGCCCTGGGTGGTGTACGGGGTGTTCCAGACCCGCGACGCGGTCTCCCCGGGGGTCTCGCAGGGGGAGATCCTCACCTCCATGATCGGGTTCACCGCGCTCTACGCGGTGCTCGCCGTCATCGAGGTCAAGCTCCTCCTGAAGTACGTCAAGGCCGGACCGCCCGAGCTCACCGAGGCCGACCTCAACCCGCCCACCCGGATCGGCGGCCACGATCAGGACGCCGACCGGCCGATGGCCTTCTCCTACTGAGATCAAGCGGAGCTGAGAGATGGAACTCCACGACGTCTGGTTCGTGCTCATCGCCGTCCTGTGGACCGGCTACTTCTTCCTGGAGGGATTCGACTTCGGTATCGGGGTCCTCACCAAGCTGCTGGCCCGGGACCGCAAGGAGCGTCGGGTCCTGATCAACACGATCGGGCCGGTCTGGGACGGGAACGAGGTGTGGCTGCTCAGTGCGGGCGGCGCGACCTTCGCGGCCTTCCCCGAGTGGTACGCCACCCTGTTCTCCGGTTTCTACCTCCCCCTGCTGCTCATCCTGCTCTGCCTGATCGTGCGCGGTGTGGCCTTCGAGTACCGGGCGAAGCGGCCCGAGGAGCGGTGGCAGACCAACTGGGAGCACGCGATCTTCTGGACGTCGCTGATCCCGGCCGTTCTCTGGGGCGTGGCCTTCGGGAACATCGTGCGCGGCGTCAAGATCGATGCCGACATGGAGTACGTCGGCAACCTCTGGGACCTGCTCAATCCGTACGCCGTTCTCGGCGGGCTGGTCACCTTGTTCCTCTTCACCTTCCACGGCGCGGTGTTCGCCGCGCTCAAGACCGTCGGGGACATCAGGGAGCGGGCACGCAAGCTCGCCTTCAAGCTGGGGCTGGCCACCGCGCTGCTCGCTCTGGGCTTCCTCGCGTGGACGCAGGCGGACAACGGCAACGGTTGGAGCCTGGCGGCGATGATCACCGCAGTGGTGTCGCTGGTCGTGGCCATCGGCGCCATCGCGGCGGGACGTGAGGGCTGGTCCTTCGCGTTCTCCGGGGTGACCATCACGGCGGCTGTCGCCATGCTCTTCCTGACGCTCTTCCCGAACGTGATGCCGTCCTCGCTGAACGACGCCTGGAACCTGACGGTCTCCAACGCCTCGTCCAGCCCGTACACCCTCAAGATCATGACCTGGTGTGCCGGTATCGCCACCCCGGTGGTGCTGCTGTACCAGGGGTGGACGTACTGGGTGTTCCGTAAGCGCATCGGGACGCACCACATCGCCGACGCGCACTGAACGAGCGAACGACACGAGCTCACTGGGGAGCTGTTTCACGTGAAACCGATCGACCCGCGTCTGCTCCGGTACGCCCGGGCCACCCGGTTCTTCCTGGCCGCCGTGGTGGCACTGGGCCTGGTCGGAGCCGCCCTGGTCATCGCTCAGGCCATGCTCGTCGCCGAAGTGGTGGTGGGCGGGTTCGAGGACGGACTGACCGTCACCGGGCTCCGTACGCCACTGCTCCTGCTCGCCGCTGTGGCGCTGGGGCGGGCGTTCGTGGCCTGGCTGACCGAACTGGCCGCTCACAGGGCCAGTTCGGCGGTCAAGTCCGAGCTGCGCGGCCGGCTCATGGAGCGCGCCTCCGGTCTGGGACCGGACTGGTTGAGCGGGCAGCGCACCGGGTCGCTGATCGCTCTGGCCACGCGGGGCGTCGACGCGCTGGACGACTACTTCTCGCGCTACCTTCCGCAGCTCGGTCTCGCAGTCGTCGTCCCGGTGGCCGTGCTGGCCCGGATCGTCACCGAGGACTGGGTGTCCGCGGCGATCATCGTGGTGACGCTGCCACTGATCCCGCTCTTCATGGTGCTGATCGGATGGGCCACCCAGTCCCGGATGGACCGGCAGTGGAAACTGCTGTCACGGCTCTCCGGGCACTTCCTCGACGTGGTCGCCGGACTGCCGACGCTGAAGGTCTTCGGCCGGGCCAAGGCGCAGGCCGAATCGATCCGCAGCATCACCTCGCAGTACCGCCGGGCCACGCTGAAGACGCTCCGGATCGCGTTTCTCTCCTCCTTCGCCCTGGAGCTCCTGGCGACTCTCTCCGTGGCTCTGGTCGCGGTGACGATCGGGATGCGGCTGGTCCACGGGGAACTCGACCTCTACACGGGGCTTGTGGTTCTCATCCTGGCACCGGAGGCCTACCTGCCGATCCGCCAGGTCGGTGCCCAGTACCACGCGGCCGCGGAAGGGCTTTCGGCCGCGGAGGAGATCTTCGCCGTGCTGGAGACCGAGCCCGAGGCCGGCGGCAGCCAGGACGTGCCGCCCTCCCTGCGGCTGGAGCTGGAGGGGGTGACCGTCCGGCACCAGGGCCGTGCCGAGCCCTCTCCGGCCTCCGCCTCCCTCGTGGTCGAGCAGGGGGAGACCGTCGCACTGGTCGGCCCCAGCGGGGTCGGCAAGTCCACGCTCCTCAGCGTGGTGCTCGGATTCACGACTCCTGACGAGGGCCGGGTCCGGGTCGGCGGAACCGATCTCTCCGCCCTCTCCCCCGATCGCTGGCGCGAGCAGATCGCCTGGGTACCCCAGCACCCTCACCTCTTCGCCGGGACGATCGCTGAGAACGTACGCCTTGCCCGGCCGGACGCGGACGACGCGGCGGTGACGGCCGCGCTGCGGGCAGCAGGCGCGTACGACTTCGTGGACGCGCTGCCGGCCGGTGCGGAGACGCCCCTGGGCGAGGACGGTGCCGGGCTCTCCGCGGGGCAGCGCCAGCGGCTCGCGCTGGCGCGGGCCTTCCTCGCCGACCGGCCTCTGCTGTTGCTCGACGAGCCGACGGCGAGTCTGGACGGTGAGACGGAGGCGGGCATCGTCGACGCGGTGCGGAGGCTGGCGGCAGGACGCACGGTGCTGCTGGTCGTGCACCGGCCGGCTCTGCTGACGGTCGCGGACCGGGTGGTGACGCTGGAACCGGGGGAGCTCGGTGCGGAGCCGCAGGCTTCCGGTGCTCCGGCCGTCTCGGACGGACCGGAGGGTGGGCGCACTCCGGGCGGGCCGGACGGCGTCGGGGGCCCGGGCGCGGGGGATCCCGCGCTTCTCAGGGACACCGCTCCCCGGGCCGGGGGCCGTGTGCTGGCGCGGGTGCGGGAGGCCGCGGGTTCCCAGCATGGGAAGCTGGGGCTGGCACTGCTGCTGGGCAGCCTCGCCGTGGGGTCGTCGGTCGGCCTCATGGCCGTCTCGGGCTGGCTGATCTCACGCGCCTCCGAACAGCCCCCGGTGCTCTACCTGATGGTCGCGGTGACCGCGACCCGGGCCTTCGGCATGGGCCGGGCCGTCTTCCGCTACGCGGAGCGGCTGGTCTCCCACGACGCCGTGCTCAGGATGCTCGCCGAGCTCAGGGTGGCGGTGTACCGCGGGCTCGAGCGCGTCGCGCCCGCCGGTCTCCGGGCCACGCGACGGGGTGACCTGCTGTCCCGGCTGGTCTCCGACGTGGACGCGCTGCAGGACTACTGGCTGCGCTGGCTGCTGCCCGCGGCGACCGCGCTGCTGGTCGGGACGGGGGCCGTCGCCTTCACCGGCTGGCTGCTGCCGGAGGCGGGCGCGGTCCTGGCCGTCGGGCTGCTCCTCGCGGGCCTGGGCGTCCCGTGGCTGAGCGGCGCGTGCGCGCGGCGGGCCGAGCGTCAACTGGCGCCGGCCCGGGCGGCGCTGGCCGTCCGGGTCGCCGATCTCCTCGGCGGGACGGCCGAGCTGACCGTCGCGGGTGCGCTGCCCGCCCGTAAGGAGCAGCTGCGTGCGGCGGACAGCGTCCTGACGCGGATCGCCTCACGCGCGGCGACCGCGACCGCGCTGGGCGGTGGGCTTTCCTCCCTGATCTGCGGGCTCACCGTGGTGGGCGCGGCGATCGTCGCGCTGCCCGCCGTGGCTGACGGCCGACTGGCCGGGGTGGAACTGGCCGTGGTCGTCCTCACGCCCCTCGCGGCGTTCGAGGCCGTGACGGGACTTCCGCTCGCGGTGCAGTACCGCCAACGGGTCGCACGGAGTGCGGAGCGGGTCTACGAGGTGCTGGACGCTCCCGTCCCGGTCGAGGAGCCGGCGGACCCCGCCGAGGCGCCCGCATCTCCCTTCCCGCTCGACGTACGAGGGCTCTCGGCCCGGTACGAGGGCGCGGAGCGCGACGCGTTGCACTCCGTCGACCTGACGCTCCGTCCGGGCAAGCGGGTCGCCGTCGTGGGCCCCTCAGGTTCGGGAAAGACCACGCTCGCCCAGGTCCTGCTCCGCTTCCTGGACGCCCGGGAGGGGACGTACCGCCTCGGTGGCGTCGATGCGTCCGCACTGGACGGCGACACGGTCCGGACCTTCGTCGGACTGTGCGCCCAGGATGCCCACGTGTTCGACAGCTCCATCCGCGAGAACCTGCGGCTCGCCCGCACCGACGCGACGGACGACCGGCTGCGGGAGGCTCTCGCGGCGGCTCGGCTGCTGGACTGGGTCCGGTCGCTGCCCGACGGCCTCGACACGCTGGTGGGTGAACACGGGGCTCGGCTCTCGGGCGGCCAGCGTCAGCGGCTGGCGCTGGCCCGTGCGCTCCTCGCGGACTTCCCCGTACTCGTGCTCGACGAGCCCGCCGAGCACCTGGACCTGGCGACGGCGGACGCGCTGACCACGGACCTGCTGGCTGCTACCGAGGGGCGTACGACCGTGCTGATCACTCATCGGCTGGCAGGGTTGGACGCGGTGGACGAGGTCCTGGTGCTGGACGGGGGGCGGGTGGTGCAGCAGGGGCCGTACGCCGTTCTGGCCGCGCAGGACGGCCCGCTGCGCCGGATGCTTGAACGTGAACAGGAGCCGGTACGTACGGAGCCGGAGATGACGCGACCCGTGCCGGTACGAGCCTGAGGGCCGAGTGAGGGTTCCGGTGAGGGCTGAGGGCTGAGGGCTGAGGGTGGCGTGCCGGGGCCGGAGGAGGGCCCGGCAGACTCCGATTCCGACTTTCCGGACCATTCGTCGCTCATTAGGCTCAGGTCATGGCCGAGCAGGATGCGAACGACTCGCGGGGAGCCGCGCAGCAGAACACCGGGAGCCTGCGCGGGCTCTCCGCGGAGCTGACCGCTCGTGTCCCGCGGCTGCTGGAGGCGACGAGAGCCGTCGGCACGGGTCTCGAACTCCACTCCACACTGGAGCGCATCTGCGAGACCGCGGCCGAGCTCGCCCATGCCCGCTATGCCGCCATCGGCGTGGTCGAACGGCCGGGTGAAAGCCTCTGCGACTTCGTCACCCACGGAGTGCCCGAGGAAGTCGCCCGGGCGATCGGCCGACCGCCCGACGGGCACACAGGTCTCCTGGGCGCACTGATCGAGGAGGGCGTCCCCATTCGGCTGGAGGATCTGGAGGAAGACCCCCGCTTCGCCGGTTTCCCGGCCGCCCACCCCAAGATGCGCGCGTTCCTCGGGGTCCCGATCCGGGTCCAGGGCAAGATCTTCGGCAACCTCTACGTGATGGAGAAGCGCGGCGGGGAGGCGTTCGGCGACGACGAACTGCACATGCTGCGCGTGCTGGCCACGGAGGCGGGGATCGCCATCGGCCATGCGCGGACGTACGACGCCGCACGGCAGCGCGAACAGTGGATCGACGGCTCGGTGGCCGTCACCACCGCCCTGCTCTCGGCCGGTGACGCCGACGAGGCACTCGCTGTCGTCGCCGAACAGGCGCGCCGGCTCGCCGACGCGGCGGCCGGCATCGTGCTGCTTCCGGCCGCGGAGGGAGGGCTGGAGATCGTCGCCGTCGCCGGGGACAAGCCGTCCGCTTCCCTCGGGGTGATCATCCCGCCGCAGAGCCCGGTGGTGGCGGCGCTCCTGCGGGGCGAGGAGGTGTTCCTGGACGATGCGGCGACCGACCCCCGCATGATGACCAGACTGGCCGATCGGTTCGGCCCGCACATGCTGCTCCCCCTGCGCAGCGGTGGGCGGGTGCTGGGGGCGCTCTCCATCCCACGGGTCCGGGGCGGCAGGCCCTTCACCCGTGCGGAGCGGACACTGGCCACCCACTTCGCGGCGCAGGCCGCACTGGCTCTGAAGCTGTCCGAAGCCCAGCGGGACCGGGAGAGGCTCGCCGTCTTCGAGGACCGGGACAGGATCGCCCGGGACCTCCACGACCTGGTCATCCAGCGCCTCTTCGCCACCGGGATCATGCTGGAGGGCGCCCAGCGGCGATCGCCGGTGCCCGCGGTGCAGGCCGGCATCGGGCGGGCCGTGGACGAACTGGATGTGACCATCCAGGAGATCCGTACCGCCATCTTCGCGTTGCAGCAGGAACCGGCCGAGGCGCCGTCGGGGCTGCGGACCCGAGTGCTGCGGGAGATCAACATGGCCGCCGTGCCCCTGGGTTTCATGCCCTCGCACCGTTTCCTCGGCCCCGTCGACTCGCTGGTGGGGGAGCTCGCGGGCAAGAACCTCATCGCGGCTCTGCGGGAGGCGCTGTCCAACACCTTCCGCCATGCGCGGGCCTCGCGCGTCGAGGTGCGGGTGGACGCGACGGCGGTGCTGCCGGACGGGCGGGACGCGGTACGGCTGACGGTCGCCGACGACGGGGTGGGGATCCCGGAAGGCGGCCGGCGCAGTGGCCTGCGCAACCTCGCACGGCGTGCCGAGTCGCTGGGCGGCGCGAGCTGGTTCGGTCCGGGGACCGGGGAGGGCGACAGCGGCACGACGGTCACCTGGCAGGTTCCGCTCTGACGGGTCGCCTGAGCCGCCTCGGTCACCGGCGGGTGGCGGGCTCAGCGAGCGGCGAGAATCCGCTCGATGACCACCGCCACACCGTCCTCGTCGTTCGTGAGCGTCACACCGGACGCCGCGGCCACGGCGTCCGGGTGGGCATTGCCCATGGCGAACGAGGCGCCGGCCCAGCTCAGCATCTCCACATCGTTGGGCATGTCCCCGAACGCGACCACTTCGGCCGGAGCGATACCGCGCTCCGCACAGCACGCGGCGAGCGTGGCGGCCTTGGAGACGCCGAGGCCGCTGACCTCCAGCAGCGCGGTGGGACTGGACCGGGTGATCGACGCGTGCTCCCCCGCGAGTTCACGGGCCAGCGCGAGGAAGGCGTCCGGGGCCATCTCGGGGTGATGCGCGAGGATCTTCAGGACCGGCTTACCGGTACCCGGAGCCTCCTCGTGGAGCAGCTTCTCCGCGACCGCGACCGTGGCACCCGGGTCCATGTGGAACGGGGGGTAGGCGGGTTCGTAGTGGATGCCGGAGGCCAGTTCGACGGCGAACGAGACCCCGGGGGCCGCTTCGCGGAGGATCTCGACCACGGTCAGGGCGATCTGGCGGTCCAACGGATAGACCTTGATCAGCTGTCCCTCGTGGAGATCGGCGACAGCGGCCCCGTTCGCGCAGATGGCCATGCCGTGGCCCTGCACGTGCGGGCTGACGACGTCCATCCAGCGAGCCGGCCTTCCGGTGACGAAGAAGACCTCGATCCCCGCCTCTTCGGCGGCTGCCAGGGCGGCGGTCGTACGGTCCGACAGGGTCTTGTCGTCGCGTAGGAGAGTGCCGTCCAGATCGGTGGCGATCAGCCGGGTCACGGCAGGCAGAGGCGAGTCGGTAGCTGAGGTCACCCGCCCATTCTCCCGTACGGAGTCGCACGGGCGTGCAGAGGGGCGCACATCTGAGTGTGCGAGTCCTTGAACTGCGGAACATGACAATCGCATATGCCAAAGGCTCCTGGTGCCGGGCTCTGGCCGAGAGGGTGGGAGGCAGACCTGTGCCGGGCTCGGGCCGAGGAGGGAGACGAGGCAGCGCTCCCCTCCCGGGAGGTGTTTCCGGGCGGACGTAGGGTCGGGGCATGAGCCTGCGCCTGAGCACCGTGATCCTGCCCGTCGATCGCTGGCACGAGGGGGGCCGCGCCAAGTGGCAGAGGGCCGAGGAGCTCGGCTTCCACGCTGCCTACACCTACGACCACCTGTCCTGGCGCACCTTCCGCGACGGCCCGTGGTTCGGGGCCCTGCCCACCCTCACCGCCGCCGCCACGGCGACCGAGCGGCTGCGCCTGGGCACCCTCGTCACGTCGCCGAACTTCAGGCATCCGGTGACGCTCGCCAAGGAGCTGATCTCGCTCGACGACATCTCCGGCGGCCGCATCACCCTCGGCATCGGGGCGGGCGGCAACGGCTTCGACGCGACCGCACTGGGGCAGGAGCCGTGGACGCCCAAGGAGCGGGCGGACCGGTTCGGGGAGTTCGTGCCGCTGCTGGACCGGCTGTTCACCGAGGACGCGGTGAGCGAGCCGGGCACGCACTACTCCGCCGATGAGGCCCGCAACATCCCGGGCTGCGTCCAGCGCCCCCGGCTCCCCTTCGCCGTCGCCGCAACCGGCCCGCGCGGCTTGAAGCTCGCCGCGAGTCACGGGCAGGCCTGGGTGACCACGGGCGATCCGAAGCTGTACGAGGAGGGCACCCCGGAGCAGTCGGTGGAAGCCGTCCGCGGCCAGATCGGCAAGTTGGGCACGGCATGCGACGCCATCGGCAGGGACGTGGCCGAGCTGGACAAGCTGCTGCTCACCGGGTTCACCCCGGACCGCGGCCGGCCGCTGCAGTCTCTCGGAGCCTTCGTCGACTTCGCCGGCCGCTACCAGGAACTGGGGTTCACCGAGCTCGTGCTCCACTGGCCGATCCCGGACTCGGACTTCGCCGCGGACATCGAGGTCTTCGAGAAGATCGCCACCGAGGCGCCGGGGCAGTTGGTCTGAACGGCCCGGAGCGGGACCTTGCGCTGGAGGAACACTGCCACGGGCGGGCGGCAGTGGTTGCCGGGCTCCTGGGTGGGCGCGACGCTGGAGGGGAACCCGCAGTCGGCCTGCCCGCGCGTGTGCACGGCACCGGGTGCGGTTCGTCGGAAGGAATGAGCCGTCATGAGGATGCTGCTCACCGCGCAGATGGACACCGAGACCGCCAACCGCTCGGTATCCGACGGAACCATGCCGAAGATCATCGAGGAGGTCGTCGAGCAGCTCAAGCCCGAAGCGACGTACTTCACCGTCCAGAACGGTGAGCGCACCTGCCTGATGGTCTTCGACATGCAGGACTCCGCCCAGATGCCACCGCTCCTGGAGCCGTTGTTCCACGCGGGTTCCAAGATCGCTGTGCAGCCCGTCATGAACCTCGGCGATCTGCGTGCGGGCCTCGGCGGGATGGAGCGCTGACCCGCGGAGGCGTCATCCCGGCAGGCGCAGGTAGGCCCGCGGTACGGAGTCGGTGAGCCAGACCCCGTTGGCGCTGACGTGGAAGAGGTGGCCCGCACGGTGCATGGCGCCGGCGTCCACGGCCAGGACGACCGGGGCGCCGCGCCGGGCGCCGACACGGACCGCCGTCCCGCGGTCGGGCGACAAGTGGACGTGGTGGCGGTTCATGGGCC
Source organism: Streptomyces sp. QL37 (assembly GCF_002941025.1). Classification (NCBI taxonomy): domain Bacteria; kingdom Bacillati; phylum Actinomycetota; class Actinomycetes; order Kitasatosporales; family Streptomycetaceae; genus Streptomyces; species Streptomyces sp. QL37. Next base: position 4,325,625 of record NZ_PTJS01000001.1, read on the forward strand.
GGAGCCCCTCCGAACGGATGGCGTCGAGCGCCCGTGCCACGGTGCCGTGGAAGAGGTACGCGGGTGGTTCGGCAGGGGGCAGGCCGAGGTCGACGGTGACGGAGTGGCCCTGGTTGGCGCGGATGCGGTCGCCGTCCACGGTGAACCGCTGCTTGTCGTTGACCGCGACGACGTGGTCGAGGTCATCCCGGGTGATGGTGAAGCCGTGTTCGGCGCAGGCCCGCAGCAGTTCGTCCACGGCCACCCAGCCGTTGGGATCGAGACTGATTCCGATCCGGTCCGGCTCATGCCGCAGATGCTTCGACAGGTACTTCGACACCTTGACGGTGCGTCGTTCGTCCATTCCGCCAGAGTGCCCGCGTCACCTCTACCGGCGCACCCCGATTTCACCCCGTGTTCGCAGCACTCATGGCCGTGAACAGGTTTGATCCACAGTCAACTCGCGTTATCCACAGGTATTTTGGCGAAGCTGTGGACAAGTGGCGGGCCATATAAGGCATTTGTGTAACTGTGTGAGATATAACGGCTTTTGATGCCATCCAGGTGCTGTGTGCCTCACAACTAGCCTCGATGGAAATCGAAATGAGCAAGTACGCTCACGGGGTGCGGTGTTGATGCCAAGAGTCCCCACCGCCTCCACAACCACCCGGCCGTGCAGCGAGTTCGCGGCGCCCGGGACCGGAACCGCCCGCCGCAGTCACAAGGGTGGCTTCAGCCGGGCAACGCCTCGCAGTATGCGAGGACTGAACCGTGACAGGAGCCGCGCGCCGCGTGCTTCAGGAGTCACCGGCACCACGGCCCGGTTGTGCACCACGGCACCGAGAACCGCCTGAGCCACCTTCTCCGCAGGGTAGTTGCGGATGGAGTACAGCCGGGCCGTCCGCCTCCGGAGCCGCGCCTCCTCGACCTCGTCGGCTCCCGCGAAGCGCGCGGTTCCGGTGATCCCGGTGTCCACTATCCCCGGACAGATCGCGCTGACCCCGATCGACCGCTCGGCCAGTTCCGCGCGCAGACACTCACTGAGCATCAGCACCGCGGCCTTGGACGTGCTGTACGCGGGAAGTACGCGCGACGGCTGATAGGCCGCCGCCGAGGCGACGTTGACGATGTGACCGCCCTGTCCTCGGTCGGCCATCTGCCTGCCGAAGATCCGGCAGCCGTGGATGACGCCCCACAGATTGACGTCGAGGATCTTCCTCCAGTCCTCGCTCGTCGTGTCGAGGAAAGAGCCCGACAAGCCGATGCCGGCGTTGTTCACCAGGACGTCCACGACGCCGAGTTCGGCTGCGACCTTCTCCGCGAGCTTCTCCATCGCCTGCTCGTCCCCGACATCCACCACCTCGCCCCACGCGGCGGCCGCGCCGATCAACCGGGCCGTCTCCGCCGTCCGCGCGACGCCTTCCGCGTCCCGGTCCACGGCTACCACCCGCGCCCCCGCCTCGGCGAAGGACAGCGCTGTGGCGCGTCCGATCCCCGAGGCGGCACCCGTCACCAGGACCAACTGCCCGCCGAACCGGCTGGCATGGGCGCCCGTCGCCGTCGGCCTCGGAGCGCCGGGCCCGGCGCCGGCGTCCTGGTCGCCCGACTTCCCGCCGGCCTCCCCACCGGCGAAATCGCTGATCCAGGCGGCCAGCTGATCCGGCCTGGTGCGCGGCACCCAGTGCTTCGCCGGCAGGGTGCGCCGCACCAACCGGGGTACCCAGGATTCCAGTTCGTCGTAGAGCGAAGGCGAAAGGAAGGCGTCCCCGGTCGGCGTGATCAACTGCACCGGCACATGCGCGTAGGCGTCCGGGCGTGGCCGGCGCAGGCGGGCCCTGATGTTGTCACGGTAGAGCCAGGCTCCGTGCGCCGCGTCCCGGGGGAGCGACGCCGTCGGATAGCCGTCCGCGGGTACCTTCTCCATCCGCCGCAGAATCCGCGGCCACTGCCTGCCCAGCGTCCCGCGCCAGGCCATCTCGGGCAGAACCGGTGTGTGCAGCGCGTACACGTACCAGGACTTGGCGCCCTGGCCGAGCAGTTGCCCCACACCGCGGGGGTCCGGGTGGGACAGCCGCCGCTTGATCCAGTGCCCGAAGTGGTCGAGGGAAGGGCCGGACATCGAGGTGAACGAGGCGATACGGCCCTTGGTCCGCTCCACCGTGGCGAATTCCCAGGACTGGACCGAACCCCAGTCGTGGCCGACGACATGGACCGGCCGGTCCGGGCTGACGGCATCCACGACGGCCAGGAAGTCGTCGGTCAGTTTCTCCAGCGTGAAGCCCCCGCGCAGCGGTTCGGGCGCCGTCGATCTGCCGTGCCCGCGCACGTCGTAGAGCACCACGTGCCACCGGTCCGCAAGCCGTCCCGCGACCTCGGACCAGACCTCCTTGCTGTCCGGATAGCCGTGCACCAGCACGATCGTCGGCAGCGCGGGATCGCCCAGCTCGGCCACACACAGCTCGATCCCGCCCGTACGCACCCAGCGCTCACGCGCGCCTCGCAGATCCACGCCGCCTCCTCGTCCAGTGCCGGCGTTGCGGTACGCGCCCGTAACGTGACACCGCTGAATGTGGCAACCGACGTACGGCCGCGTCAAGGGATGCCCCGAACCTGTGGACAACACCGTGTGGACGCCCGGCCCCGGGGTCCTCCCGTACGGTGCCCCTACGGGTCCGTACGCCTCGAGTCTGACGCGGATCCAGCCGCCTGGTCTGACGACTCCTGTGGCGGGCGCCACTACCGTCTATGACGTGACTGTGATCGCAACCGAAAGCCTGAGCAAGCGGTTCCCGAGGGTGACCGCGCTTGACCGGCTCTCCTTGGACATCGGACCGGGTGTAACCGGCCTGGTGGGTTCCAACGGGGCCGGCAAGTCCACACTGATCAAGATCCTGCTGGGTCTGTCCCCCGCCACCGAAGGCCGGGCCGCGGTGCTCGGGCTCGACGTCGCCACCGAGGGCGCCGCCATCCGGGAGCGGGTCGGATACATGCCCGAGCACGACTGCCTGCCCCCCGACGTGTCGGCGACCGAGTTCGTCGTCCACATGGCGCGGATGTCCGGGCTGCCGCCCACCGCGGCACGCGAGCGCACGGCGGACACCCTGCGGCACGTCGGGCTGTACGAGGAGCGCTACCGCCCCATCGGCGGCTATTCGACCGGCATGAAGCAGCGGGTGAAGCTGGCCCAGGCGCTGGTCCACGATCCGAAGCTGGTCCTCCTCGACGAGCCGACCAATGGCCTGGACCCCGTCGGCCGGGACGAGATGCTCGGTCTGATCCGCCGTGTCCACACGGACTTCGGCATCTCGGTGCTGGTCACCTCGCATCTCCTCGGGGAGCTCGAAAGGACCTGCGACCACGTCGTCGTCATCGACGGCGGCGCGCTGCTGCGCTCCAGTTCCACGAGTGACTTCACCAAGACGACCACGACGCTGGCGGTCGAGGTCACCGACAGCGACGCCCATCCGGACGGGACGGACGCGCTGCGTCGCGTCCTCACCGGGGCCGGGATCAAGCTCGTCGGACACGACGGCCTCGACGCCGAAGGGCTGCCGGGAGCAGGTCACATCCTCCTGGTGGAGGCGACGGGCGAGGAGACGTACGACGTGGTCCGCGACAGCGTCGCCGGCCTCGGGCTGGGGCTCATCCGGATGGAACAGCGGCGCCACCACATCGCCGAGGTATTCCGTACCGAAGAGGCACCCCGGGCGGCCGTGGCCGCGACAGCGGGTGCCGGACAGCAGAAGGGAAGCGGTCGCGATGAGCACTGAGACCGGGACCGCGGCCGGGAGCGACACCTCCCGGATCCACAACATCGGATACCGCTCCTACGACGGCGCGCGGCTCGGCCGGGGCTATGCCCGTCGATCGCTGTACTCGCAGTCGCTGCGGGGCTCGTTCGGACTGGGCAGGTCCGCCAAGTCCAAGGTGCTGCCGATGCTTCTGTGCGGGGTGATGTGCCTGGTGGCCCTGATCCTTGTCGCGGTCGCCATCGCCACGCCCGGCATGACGAAACTCCCCATCAGGTACACGGACTTCGCGATCTACCTGCAGGCCGTGATCGGACTCTTCATCGCCTCCCAGGCGCCGCAGTCGGTGTCCAGGGACCTTCGCTTCAAGAGCGTGCCGTTGTACTTCTCGCGGCCGATCGAACGCGTCGACTACGTGGTCGCCAAGTTCACGGCCATGGCGTCGGCCCTGCTGATCCTCACCGGTCTCCCCCTCGTCATCCTCTTCGTGGGCTCGCTGCTGGCCAAATTCGACTTCGCCGACCAGGCCAGGGGATTCGGGCAGGGGATGGTCTCGGTGGCACTGCTCTCCGTGCTGTTCGCCGGGCTCGGACTCGTGGTCGCCGCGCTCACGCCGCGCAGGGGCTTCGGAGTCGCCGCCGTGATCGCCGTACTGACCATCACCTACGGTGCGGTCTCCACGGTCCAGGCGATCGCCTGGGAGACGGGTTCGGCCGGTGCCATCACCTGGCTCGGGCTGTTCTCGCCCATCACGCTGATCGACGGGGTGCAGACGGCGTTCCTCGGGGCCTCCTCCGCCTTCCCCGGCGGTGAAGGACCCGGAGCCGCCGCCGGCGTGGTCTATCTGCTCGTTGTCCTCGCGCTCGTCGCCGGCTCGTACGCCGTACTGATGCGCCGCTACCGGAGGGTCGGCCTGTGACCACCATCGAGATCGACCACACCTCCCGCTGGTTCGGCAACGTGGTCGCCGTCAACGACGTGAGCATGACCGTGGGCCCCGGAGTCACCGGCCTGCTCGGGCCCAACGGGGCCGGAAAGTCCACGCTGATCAACATGATGGCCGGGTTCCTCGCGCCGTCGACCGGCAAGGTCACGCTCGACGGCACACAGATCTGGCGCAACGAGGCGGTCTACAAGGCGATCGGGATCGTGCCGGAGCGGGAGGGCATGTACGACTTCCTGACCGGCCGCGAGTTCGTCGTCGCCAACGCCGAGCTGCACGGACTGGGCGACGCGGCCGCGCACAAGGCGCTGGCCACGGTCGAGATGGAGTACGCGCAGGACCGCAAGATCGCCACGTACAGCAAGGGCATGCGCCAGCGGGTGAAGATGGCGTCCGCCCTGGTCCACGACCCTTCGGTGCTGCTCCTCGACGAGCCGTTCAACGGCATGGACCCGCGCCAGCGGATGCAGCTCATGGAGCTGCTGCGCCGGATGGGGGCGGAGGGGCGCACGGTGCTCTTCTCCTCCCACATCCTCGAGGAGGTCGAGCAGCTCGCCTCGCACATCGAGGTGATCGTGGCCGGCCGTCACGCGGCGTCGGGGGACTTCCGGAAGATCCGCCGGCTGATGACGGACCGGCCGCACCGCTACCTCGTCCGGTCCAGTGACGACCGTGCCCTTGCCGCCGCGCTCATCGCGGACCCCTCGACGGCGGGGATCGAGGTCGACGTCACGGAGAAGGCCCTGCGCATCCAGGCGGTCGACTTCGGGCGTTTCACGACGCTGCTGCCGAAGGTCGCGCGCGAACACGGCATCCGGCTGCTCACCGTCTCCCCGTCCGACGAGTCCCTCGAATCGGTCTTCTCCTATCTCGTAGCGGCCTGAGTAGTGGCCTGAAAGGAGCTGTGAAGCGTCATGTACGACCCCACAGTCGCCCGGCTCACCTACCGGGCCCTGCTCGGCCGGCGCCGGGCCGCCATCCTGTTCGTCCTGCCGGTCCTCCTGGTGGCCATCGCCGTGGCGGTACGGGCGTTCGCCGGTGCCGATGACGGTGTGGCCTCCGGGGTGCTGGGCGGATTCGCCATCGCCACGATGGTCCCCCTCATCGGTGTCATCGCGGGCACCGGCGCCATCGGGCCGGAGATCGACGACGGCTCGATCGTCTATCTGCTCGCCAAGCCGGTGAAGCGGCCCACGATCGTCTTCACCAAACTCATCGTGGCCGTCGCCGTGACGATGCTGTTCTCGGCGCTGCCCACGTTCGTCGCGGGGCTGATCCTCAACGGCAACGGGGGGCAGATCGCCGTGGCCTACACGATCGCGGCGCTGGTCGCCTCGATCGCGTACAGCGCGCTCTTCCTGCTGCTCGGCACGGTCAGTCGGCACGCGGTCGTCTTCGGCCTCGTCTACGCGCTGGTGTGGGAGGCGCTCTTCGGCAGTCTGGTGCCGGGAGCCAGGACGCTCAGTGTGCAGCAGTGGTCCCTCTCGGTCGCCGAGAAGGTCGCCGGGGAGGGCGCGGTCACCTCGGACGTCGGCCTGCCGCTCGCGACCCTCCTGCTGGTCGGCGTGACGGTCGCGGCCACGTGGTACGCGGGCCAGAAGCTGCGGGCGCTGAAACTCGCCGGCGAGGAGTGAGACCGGCCGTCCCGCACCCCCTTGCAACCCCCGCCCACCGGGCGGGGGTTGTTCCTTGTGCGGGGCGGCCGGGTCGCGTGACTGTACGGTTGTCGGCTCGTTGTACAGGGTGCGTGGAGGCAACTGGAATCCGTGGCGTCGAGCTTTCGTGAATTCGGGGAATGCCGGCAGCGGTGAGGCGAGCGCCCACCCGGCCGGTCATCGAGTGAGTGGCAACCGTGAGCGACCTCCGCCCTCGCAGCCCGGGGACAGGGCTCTCCTTGCCGTTCCCACGCACGAGAGGCACACCCATGCCCACGGAAGTCGCCCTGCTCGAATCCCAAGCCCTCCGGGTCGAGCAGATGGGGCGCGTCGAAGTCCTCGACAAGGTCAAGAGCCTTGCCCTCCTCCCTGATGGAATTCACCTTCGCACAGAGGACGTGGCTCGCTATTTCGAAGTGTCCACAGAGGTCGTCAAGAAGCTGACCCAACGCCATCGTGCCGAGGTGGAGGAGAACGGCCTGCGGCTGCTGCGCGGCGCTGAGCTGCGCATCTTCCATAGGGACATCGTGTCCCTATGGGGTGGCGAGGGGGCGGAAAGTTATCCACAGGCGGCCACGCAGCTCACGCTGTACACCCGCAGGACCGTGCTCAACATCGCCATGCTCCTTCGCGACAGCGACATCGCGCGCAGCGTCCGGACCCACCTGCTCGACGCGGAGGAGGACCTCAGGGCCTCCTACGTCTCGCTCGACCGGCGCGTCACCCGTATCGAGGGCTGCCTCGCCGACGTGGGAAGCGCGCTCCAGGAGCTCGGCCCGGTGCTGGGCCGGATGTCGCAGCGGCTCGACTCCCTGGACCGGAAGCTCGATGTCACGCACCAGGTCGTCGGTGCGATCAGCATCCGGCTCACCGACGTATCGCACGACGTCATCCGCCTCGATGCCCGCATGGACGACCTTGCGCACCGGCTGAGGGATCTGGGCCGCCGCAGGAGCGGCTGACGTACGTCCGGGGGCCACCGGGAAATTGGGTGGCCCCCGGACTCCGGTCTCCGGCACAGTGAGGGGGTCGGCGCGGGAAGGCGCCGTTCACCCGGACCGGGAGAGGAGTGCGGCGATGACCAGGAGTCCGAGTCCGTCGTGTTCCCGACAGGGCGGTCCGCAGCCGGCACCGCGGTAGCTTCATCAGCTGCCCGCAGTCGCCCGCGGCAGGACCCCCGGGTGGCCCCCGCTGCGCGTCGCGCGCGCGGCCACCCCCCGGAGGATTGGCCGAGTGGTAAGGCAGCGGCTTGCTAAGCCGTCGTCGGGGCGTGACCCCCGCGCGCGTTCGATCCGCGCATCCTCCGCCGAAGCCCGAAGCCCGAAGCCCGAAGCCCGAAGCCCGAAGCCCGAAGCGCGAAGACGGTGGCCCCGGGGCCGAGCTACGCGCGTGTGGTCGTCCGGAGCAGCTCCTCCAGCACCACCGCGATGCCGTCGTGCTCGTTCGACGCGGTGATCTCGTGCGCCACGGCCTTCAGGTCGTCGTGCGCGTTGGCCATGGCCACGCCGTGCTGCGCCCAGCCGAACATGGGGATGTCGTTCGGCATGTCGCCGAAGGCCACGGTGTCCGCCGCCTTGAGCCCCAGACGGCGGGCGGCGAGCGAGAGCCCGGTCGCCTTGCTCAGCCCCAGGGGCAGGATCTCGACGACGCCCGGGCCCGCCATGACGACGTTCACCAGGCTGCCGACGGCCTGCCGGGCGGCCTGTGCCAGTGCGTCGTCGTCGAGCTCGGGGTGCTGTATGTAGACCTTGTTCAGCGGAGCGGTCCACATCTCGGCGGGGTCGGCCATGAAGACGGCGGGCAGCGGCCCCTCCTGCACCTGATAACCGGGCCCGACCAGCACCTCGCCCTCGAGTCCGTCACGGCTCGCCGCCAGCGCGAGCGGGCCGACCTCCGCCTCGATCTTGGACAGCGCGAGGCCCGCGAGCTGCCGGTCCAGGGTGAGCGAGGTCAGCAGCTTGTGCTCGCCCGCGTGGTAGACCTGCGCGCCCTGGCCGCACACGGCCAGGCCCTTGTAGCCCAGGTCGTCCAGGATGTGCCGGGTCCACGGAACAGCGCGTCCGGTGACGACGATGTGCGCGGCGCCGGCCGCGGTCACCGCGGCCAGGGCCTCCCGGGTGCGGTCGGAGACCGTGTGGTCGTCGCGCAGCAGGGTGCCGTCGAGATCGGTCGCTACGAGCTTGTACGCGAAGGTCACTTGGAGATCGGCTCCAGCAGCTCGCGTCCGCCCAGGTAAGGACGGAGGACCTCCGGCACACGCACCGAGCCGTCGGGCAGCTGGTGGTTCTCCAGGAGCGCCACGATCGTGCGCGGTACGGCGCAGAGCGTGCCGTTCAGCGTGGCCAGCGGCTGGACCTTCTTGCCGTCCCGCATGCGGACGGAGAGCCGGCGTGCCTGGAAGCCGTCGCAGTTCGACGCGGACGTCAGCTCGCGGTACTTGCCCTGGGTCGGGATCCACGCCTCGCAGTCGAACTTCCGCGAGGCCGAGGCCCCCAGGTCACCGGTCGCGACGTCGATCACCTGGAACGGCAGCTCGAGACCGGTGAGCCACTGCTTCTCCCAGTCCAGGAGCCTGCGGTGCTCGGCCTCGGCGTCCGCCGGGTCGACGTACGAGAACATCTCGACCTTGTCGAACTGGTGGACGCGGAAGATGCCCCGGGTGTCCTTGCCGTACGTGCCCGCCTCGCGGCGGAAGCAGGGCGAGAAGCCCGCGTACCGCAGCGGCAGCTTGTCGGCGTCGATGATCTCGTCCATGTGGTACGCCGCGAGGGGCACCTCGGACGTGCCGACCAGGTAGAAGTCGTCCTTCTCCAGGTGGTACACGTTCTCCGCGGCCTGGCCGAGGAAGCCCGTGCCCTCCATGGCCCGCGGGCGGACCAGTGCGGGGGTCAGCATGGGGACGAAGCCGGCCTCGGTGGCCTGGGCGATCGCCGCGTTGACCAGGGCCAGCTCGAGCAGCGCGCCGACGCCGGTCAGGTAGTAGAAGCGCGATCCGGACACCTTGGCGCCGCGCTCCATGTCGATGGCGCCCAGCGCCTCGCCGAGCTCCAGGTGATCCTTGGGCTCGAAGCCCTCCGCGCCGAAGTCACGGATGGTGCCGTGGGTCTCCAGGACGACGAAGTCCTCCTCGCCGCCCACCGGCACGTCCTCGTGGACGATGTTGCCGAGCAGCAGGAGCAGCCGCTTGGCCTCGGCGTCCGCCTCGTCCTGTGCGGCGTCGGCCGCCCTCACCTCGGACTTCAGCTGATCGGCCTTCTTGAGGAGCTCGGCACGCTCCTCGGGGGTGGCCTTGGGGATCAGCTTCCCGAGCGCCCTCTGCTCGGAGCGGAGTTCGTCGAAGCGGACGCCGGTCGACCTGCGCAGCTCGTCGGCGGAGAGCAGGGCGTCGACGAGCGCGACGTCCTCTCCACGGGTGCGCTGGGAGGCGCGAACGCGGTCGGGGTCCTCACGGAGCAGGCGAAGGTCAATCACCCTTCAAGGCTACCGGTGCGGGGATCCACCGCTTGAACCGATATCGACGAGCGTGGCGCTTTGCCCGAATTGCCGGAATCAATAATCCTGGGGGAGTCGCGGGCCGACAGTTGGGTGAAGATCGTCAAGAAAAGGGTCGCATTGCCACGAAAAGGGAACAGGGCGTCCCGTCACTTGACGCATCACCGTTGCGTGGGCGGGGAGTTGAGGGCCCCTGGCGGGTGTGTTGTCCACAGGGTCCCGTCGATCCAATTAGTTATCCACAGGCTGTGAAGAAGATCTGTGGATGCCGGAGGAGATCGTTCCGAAAGCGGCATGAGGGGACAGGGATCCGCAACTCAAACCTCACCGGGGCACTCATTCGGGTGGGTATTCCTCGTTCCAATGAGTTGATCAACGGAATTGGAGGGACACGGGGGGAGCTGTGACCCCATGGGGGATCCAGGGGTACTAGGGCGATTTGTCGACCATGTCGTGTTGTGGTGTCGACTTGTCCCCAGCCTGGAGGGGTGGCCTGTGGATAACTCTGTGCGCGAAGTGAAAATCTGCAGGTAGGACCGGCGGGTGAGGGCCAGACCCTTCCCACAGGCTTCAGACGCGGCCGTCCTGGCTGCGGGCCAGCCAGTCGGAGGCCTCGGTGAAGTCGGTGTCCGAGGTCCCGATCCGCAGGGGGCTCACCTCTTCGGGCGTCACTCCCGCGCGCGGATACGAGCCCAGGAACCGGACCTTCGGGCAGATCCGCCTCAGCCCCATCAGAGCCTCGCCGACGCGCCGGTCCGCGATGTGCCCCTCGGCGTCCACGGCGAAGCAGTAGTTCCCGATGCCCTTCCCGGTGGGCCGGGACTGGATCAGCATCAGGTTGACGCCTCGGACGGTGAACTCCTGGAGCAGTTCCAGGAGGGCGCCCGGACGGTCGTCGCCGAGCCAGATGACCACGGAGGTCTTGTCGGCGCCCGTGGGGGCGGACGGCCTGGCAGGGCGCCCCACCAGGACGAAGCGGGTCTGGGCGTTCTCGGCGTCGTGGATCTCCGTGACCAGCGTTTCCAGCCCGTAGGTCGCCGCGGCGAACTCGCCGGCGAAGGCGGCGTCGTAGCGCCCCTCCTGGACCAGCCGCGCACCATCGGCGTTCGAGGCCGCCGACTCCCACACCGCGTTCGGCAGATGGGCCGCCATCCAGTTGCGTACCTGAGGCTGTGCGGCCGGGTGGGCGCTCACGGTCTTGATGTCCGACAGCTTCGTCCCGGGGCGCACCAGCAGGGCGAACGTGATGGAGAGCAGCACTTCGCGGTAGATCATCAGCGGCTCGCCCGTGGTCAGCTGGTCGAGAGTCGTGGTGATCCCGCCCTCCACGGAGTTCTCGATGGGGACGAGCGCCGCCGCTGCCTCCCCGTTCCGCACCGCGTCCAGTGCCGCCGGCACCGAGACCATCGGGACGAGTTCGCGGGTGGCGGCTTCGGGGAGCGTACGAAGGGCCACCTCGGTGAAGGTGCCTTCGGGGCCGAGGTAGGCGTAGCGCGTGGCTGACATACGGTCACCCTAATGGCCGCCGGACGGCGCCGCGCGTCTCCCGCCGACGGGTGTACGGGGCCGTGGGCCCGGCCGCGGCCGCCGAGGGTGAGACCGCGCGGCCTCACGCCTCCAGCAGCCGCTGCCCCACGTACTCGCCGGACGCGGCGCCTCCGGGTACGGCGAAGAGACCGCTCGCCTCGTGCCGGATGAACGGTGAGAGCGCGTCTCCCCGGTCGAGCTTGCGCTGGACCGGGATGAACCCCTTGAACGGATCCGCCTGCCAGCAGATGAAGAGCAGACCGGCGTCCGGGGTGCCGTCGTCGGAGATGCCGTCGTGGTACGAGAAGGGGCGGCGCAGCATCGCGGCGCCCCCGTTCTTCTCGGGTGAGGAGATCCGGGCGTGCGCGTTGTCGGGGATCAGCAGCTTGCCGTCCGCCCCGGCCTTGTCCAGGTCCATCTCGGTGTCCTCCGAGCCGCCGCTGAGGGGGGCGCCGTCCGCCTTGCGCCGCCCGATGACCTGTTCCTGCCGCTCGACCGTGAGCTCCTCCCAGTCGTCCAGGAGCATTCTGATCCGCCGGACGACGGCGTACGAACCGCCTGCCATCCAGGAGTACGCCGATGAGCCACCGGACGGCACGAAGATCCGCTTCTCGAAGTCGCTCTCGGCCGGCTTCGGATTGTTGGTGCCGTCGACCTGGCCCATCAGATTGCGTGTGGTCATGGGACGGTCCGTGGCGCCCGGGGTGCGGTTGAAGCCGTTCATCTGCCAGCGCACCCGGGCCGTCGAGCCGGCCTCCTTCTGAAGGGCGCGCAGCGCGTGGAACGCGACCAGCCCGTCGTCGGCGCCGATCTGCACCCACAGGTCGCCCTCCGACCGCTTGGCGTCGAGGTGGTCGGAGGAGAAGGACGGCAGCGGATCCAGTTCGGCGGGCCGGTGGTCGGCCAGGCCGGTGCGGTCGAAGAAGGTCCGCCCGAAGCCGAAGGTGACGGTCAGGGAGGACGGCCCGGCGTCCAGGGACACCCCGGTGTCGTGGGCCCGGCCGTTGTCCGCCGGCTCGCCGGCCATCAGGCGTTCCGCCACGGCCGACCAGCGGCGCATCAGAGCGGCCGCCTCCTTGCGTCCCGCGCCGGCTGTCAGATCGAAGGCGACCAGGTGCCCGCGGGCCTGAAGCGGAGTGGTGATCCCCGCTTGATGTTTCCCGTGAAACATCGCCTGGGTCGAGCCGACCGTGGTCAGCGGTGTCGGCGCATCCCCTCGCGTCGCCGCATAGCCGCCCGCACCACCCGCCGCGCCAAGGACGAGGCCCGCCGCGCCGGCCGCCCCCGCGCCGCCGATGAGCCGGCGCCGGGAGACGACGCTCGCCCCGCCGGAACCGGATCCGTCGTGGCGGGCGGTGGGTGTGCCCTTCGCCGTGGGGTTGTCCTTCTTCTTGCTCACCCTGCTCAGCCGATCTTCACGTTCTTGTCGATGGTCGTCTGGTCGATGTCCGAGGTGCGCACCGTCACGGCGACCTTCCAGTCACCCGCCATCGGGATCTGCACCCCGCTCGCGGTCCAGTGCCCCTCGGTGAGGCGGTCGGGGACGACCGGCAGCGGGCCGATGTCCTTGGACTCCAGGGTGAAGGCGAGCTTCACCTCGGGGACGTCCAGCGGCCGTCCGTCGGGCGCGTCGACCCAGAGGTGCACGCTGTTCGCGCCGGTCCCTCCGGGCGAGATGTCCAGGCGGACCGTCCCCTTGCCGTCCCGGCCGCCGGTGTCGAAGGGCAGGCTCAGATTCAGCTGCCCACCGCTGACCGGTGCCGGAGCCGTCGTGGTGTTGCCTCGGGCGGCCTCCTCCTCGGTGCGGCCGGGCTCGGTGGACGTGAGGATCGTCGTGACGACGAGCAGCACCACGGCGATGCCCGTCTCCACCATGACGGAGCGCCGCAGCCCGGAGCGGCCCGGATCGGCGTCGCGGGCGCGCTTCTCCTTCGTCGCCGTCAGGGCGGCCCGCTGCCGGGAGAGCTGGGCGGCGCGCTCCGGATCGACCTCCTCGTCGGACGAGGCGACCGGTTCCGGCGACTCCGAGTCGGACGCGGCGACCGGTTCCGACGATTCCGCCGGAGCGGCCGCATCGGTGTCATCGGCGGCGGACACGGCGCGCTCGGTCAGCCGCCCCGTCCAACGCCGCGATATCCAAGCGACCCCGAGGAGCACTGCGACGAGTGCCACCTTCACGAGCAGCAGCTGCCCGTAACGGGTGCCGGTCAGCGCGGACCACGATCCGACCTGACGCCAGGACTGGTAGAGCCCGGTCGCGGCGAGGACGATCACGCTGCCGAACGCCACGCGTGAGAACCGTCGTACGGCGCCGCTCGTGATGTCCGGCGTCCGGTACAGGGCGACCAGCAGCGCGGCGAGTCCGCCCAGCCACGCGGCGACGGCCAGGAGGTGCAGCACGTCGACCGGCATGGCGATGCCCGGCTGGATGCCCGTCGAGGCGTGCTCGGCCAGGGCCCACGTGCCCGCGATCCCGATGGCGATGACCGCGCCGCCCGTAGCGAGTCCGAAGGTGAGGTCCTGCTTCTCCTTCTCGTCCTCGCGCTTGGCGTACGCCCCGAAGAGGACGGCGATGAAGAGCGCGGAGGCGCCCAGGAGCAGCAGCCGGGAGACCAGCGCGGCCCCCGGCTTGGTGTCGAGGACGGACTGGAGACCGTCGAGGTCGAAGGCGTCCGCGAGCTTGCCGGAGCCGGTGTAGGGACTGCGCAGGAGCAGCATGGCCAGGGTGGCCGCGGTGAGCGTGACCCAGCCGCGTACGACGAGCCGCTGCAGGGGACGCGCGCCCGCCCCGCGCTGCCAGCAGGCGAGCACGAAGGCCGATCCGCCCGCGAGCAGGATGAATCCGGCGTACGCGGCGTAGCGTGCGATGCCGTAGAGCGCACCCACCAGCCCGCCGCCGGCTCCGCCCGAGGGCAGCGCCACGGTGGTCTCCGAGGGGGCGCCGACGGAGAAGGTGAAGGCTCCCGAGACCGGATGGCTGTCGGCGGAGACCGCCTGCCAGGCCACGGTGTAGGTGCCGTCGGGCAGACCGCTGTGGAGCTGGACGGCGTAGCGCACGGCGCCGCCCCCCGTCAGATCGCGGGGCGCGCCCTCGTCGGCGCGCTCACCGCTCGGGTCGAGGACCCGGATCGAGTCGTCGTCCATGGCGATCTGCTCGGAGAACGTGAGCGTGACCTCCTCGGGCGCGGTGGCGACCACCGCCCCGTCCTGCGGGTCGCTCCCCGTGAGAGCGGCGTGCGCGGACGCGGGGCCCGCGCCGGCCAGCACCAGGCCGAGCAGCAGGCTGATCAGCATGGCGAGGAGCGCGGCCGCGGCGAGCGGCCGTCGTATCGGGGAGGGCCCGAGGCGCGGGGCGGTAGCCGTCATGGGGTGTCAGTACCTCACTGCTTCTTCGGGTTGTAGGTGGTCTCCCGCACGGGAATGTCGACCTTGATGGGGTCGGCCTTCTCGAAGTGCAGTTCCACGGAGACCGTTTCTCCCCGCTTGGGCTGCTGCTTCAGCTCCGTGAACATGATGTGGTTCCCGCCGCGTTCGAGGTCGAGCTCGCCGCCGGCGGGCACCTCGAACGACGTGACCATCCGCATCGTCCGGTTCTTCGTCTCGTGGATGGAGACGTGGTCGGACAGGGAGCTCGTCACCGAGGTGAGCCGGTCGGTTGCGTCGCCGCTGTTCTTCACGAGGAGGAAACCGGCCGCCATGTCGCTGACGGGCTGTGGCATGAAGGCCCCGGTCACCTCCAGCCGCGGCACACTGTCGGAGGAACACGCCGTCAGCGCGAGCCCGGTGGTGAGCGCCAGCGCGCCGGCGGCGGCCGTACGGCGGTTCACGGGGTCTCCCCCTTGACGAGCTCCGGGAGGTCCTCGGTGTAGTCCTCGGCCGTGGTGTCCTCGCTGTAGAGCACGTATCCCTTGTCGGTCTTCGGGGAGAACGCGATGACCTGGGCGCCGTGCATCGAGACGACCGTGCCGTCCTTCTCCTTCTTCGGCGGGTCGATGCCGATGCCGATCTGCCGTGCTCCCGCCTGGATGGTCGGGAAGTCGCCGGTGAGACCGGTGAAGTCGGGGTCCTGAGCCTTGAGCCAGCTGCCCAGGGACGCCGGGGTGTCCCGCTCGGGGTCCGTCGTGACGAAGACGACCTGGAGCTCGTCCTGTTCGGCCTTGGGCAGGGCCCGCTTGGCGATGGCGATGTTGCTCATGGTCAGCGGGCACACGTCGGGGCAGTTGGTGTAGCCGAAGTAGATGAGTGTGGGCTTGCCCTTGGTCTTCTCGCGCAGGTCGTACTTCTCGCCGTGGGTGTCGGTGAGTACGAGGTCGGGCTTGGTGAACGGCTGGTCGAGCACGGTCGCGGGCTTCGACCCGGCCGAGGAGGAGACGTCGGCGACGGAATTGTCCGCCGAGTCCCCTCCGCTGCCGCAGGCCGACAGGGTCAGTGCGGCCGCGGCGGCGAACGCCGCGGCCAGCACCGTCTTCTTGCTGTGCATGGAGAGCTGATTCCTGATCTGTGAATACGAGTGGTGGGGCAGACGGGGATCAGGCGTTGCGGCGGCGGCCGGCGAGGACGCCGAAGGCGACCCCCGCGATGCCGACGACGATGCCGACGACACCCAGGACGCGGGCGGTGCCGTCGGTGCCCGACGAGGACGTGTCGTCCGACGACGCGGTCGTCTCCTTCGCCTTCTCCGTCTCGCCGCTCTTGTCATCGGCGGCGGCGCCGTGGGCGTCGGCCGCCGGGGCGGTCAGCGCGAGGACGGGAGCCGGGCTCTCGGGCTCCTCGCCGCCCTCGGTGGGCTCCTCGATCCAGCGGACGACTTCCTTGTTGCTGTACGTCTGGAGCGCCTTGAAGACGAGCTGGTCGGCGTCCTCGGGCAACTGCCCGATCGAGAGCGGGAACTGCTGGAAGTAACCGGCCCCGATACCGCTGCCGTCCGCGGTCCAGGTCACCTTGGAGACCGCCTCGTTGATCTTCTTGCCGTGCACCTCGAGCGGCTCGGCCAGCTTGCTCTTGGTGACCTCGATCTTCCAGCCGGGCACCGGCTGCGGGCTGACGGAGGCCAGCGGGTGGTCCGTCGGGAAGTTGACCTCGAGCTTGACGGTGGAGGCGTTGTCGCGCTCGTTGGGGACCTTGAAGTTGACGGTGGCGTAACCGCCCTTGGCGGCCTCGCCCTGGGGCTGCACGCTGACGTGGGCGGAGGCGGTGCCGGCGAGCAGCAGGACGGTGGACGCGGCGACGCCGCCGGCGAGGGCGATGCGGGAAACGTTCATGGCAGGGATCACTCCACAGGTCATGAGGAAAAGGTGGTCCGGCGCGCGGAGGCGCGACGGCATCACGACCACCTCTTCACCGGAGTCCCGGCCGAGGGGTCGCGTCAGGCTGCGCGTACGTATACGGGCGGCGGCCCGCGCCTGATCACCATGTGCTGCAGAGGATCCCCGGTGGCCGGCGCGGGAGCGTCGACGGCGCAGCGGAGAGGGCGCGGCCCGGTCGTGGGCCGGCCCGGGAGTCCCGCACGCAGTGCGCGTACGAGTGCCATCGCCGCCCGCAGCGCGCGCAGCCTGGCCGCGGCCGCGAGCTGCCGGCCGCCGTGTGCCGAGAGCCGGGCCAGCCGGAAGAGAGCGATCTCGCCGCGGCGCAGCAGCCAGCCGGTGGCGAGTGCGGCGAGCAGGTGCCCCAGGAGCATGGGGAGGCTGGGCAGGCCGGACATCAGCGTGTCCAGGAGCGTAGGAGCGGCATCCGGGGCGGCTGCCGCTCCGGATGCCAGGTGGCTGTGCCCCTGGGCCACGGTCGCGGGGTCCAGCCCCGCGGTGGTCACGATGCGGTGGGCCTCGCCGGCGCTCAGCTGCGACGGCCCGGCGCCGCACACCAGCCCCGCGGCGAAGCGGATCAGCGAGTCGTCCCCGGACCCCGCCACGGTGGCCGGCGCGTGCCGTCCGAGCCCGAAGACGATGTGCAGGGCGACCTGCCCGCCCGCGAGGGCGGCGGTGATCGGGAGGAGGGTCCGCTCACGTCCGGCGAGCGCCGTCGCGACGGCGAAGACTCCCGCGAAGCCTGCCAGCAGACTCCAGCCGGGCACACCCACGCCTGCGGCGAAACCGTGTCCGGCGGCTGCGAGCACGACACAGACCGCGGTGAACACCGCGGTCCTCAAAAGCCGCATACCGGCTCCGGCGCGTGCGACAGGCATAGACATGGCCGGGTCATCATCCCACTGAGCACCCCGTCCCCGTACGGCAGGTCCGGAAGGTCGGCATCCGTCCCCATCAGGGAGTGATCAGGGGGTGTTGCACCTGTTCATGGGTGGTTCGAGGCCGCTCCGGGACAGTGGTCCGGGCCGGACATACACCGGCGGACGGAATATCCGCATCCGCCGAATGAGCGCTGTCGTGGCCGATCCGTGCTTACGAAGCACCGATCGCGGCAATACGTATCGGTATGTCGAGCCGCAGCCAGGAGGCTGGAGCATGAGCATGTGGTGGTCACTCCATTTGCGGCGCGATGCTGCGAGCGTTCCGCTCGCCCGTCGTTTTCTGCTCGGCACCATGGAGACCGCGGGGGTGGATCCCGACATCTCCTACGACCTCTCCGTCGCGCTCAGCGAAGCCTGTGCGAACGCCGTCGAGCACGGCGGCGGCCTGCGGGACGCGGGCGAGGCCGGCGAGGCGGATCCGGCCTCCGCCGGTGACGGGCGGCCCGGACGCGCCTGTGGGCAGTACCGGGTCACCGCATATCTGGACGGCGAGAAATGCCGTATCGAAGTCGCCGACTCGGGGCCCGGTTTCCCGTCCCGGCGCACGCTTCGCACCGCCGCGCAGGCGTCCGCCTCCCGGCCCGCGGGTGACCCCTCGCACACGCGCACCGCGGTGCACCCTCCGGTCACGGCCGAGAGCGGGCGCGGGCTCTGCCTCATCGAGGAGCTCGCCGATCACGTCCACTTCGGCAACCGGCCGGGGCACGGCGCGGTGGTGAGCTTCGACAAGATCCTGAAATGGCGGGAGGGCGCGCTGCTCATGGTGTCCTGAGCAGCGCGCCCTCCGTCGCACGGGACGCGGACTTCCGCGTCGGCCGGGTCAGCCCTTGAGCCGGGCCATCCACGCCTCGACCTCGTCGGACCGGCGGGGCAGCGCGGCGGACAGGTTCCGGTTGCCGTCCTCGGTCACGAGGATGTCGTCCTCGATCCGGACGCCGATCCCGCGGTACTCCTCGGGCACGGTCAGGTCGTCGGCCTGGAAGTACAGTCCGGGCTCGACCGTGAGGCAGACCCCGGGCTCCAGGGTGCCGTCGACGTACGCCTCCGTGCGCGCGACGGCGCAGTCGTGGACGTCCATGCCGAGCATGTGGCCCGTGCCGTGCAGCGTCCAGCGGCGCTGGAGGCCCAGCTCCAGGACCTTCTCCACGGACAGGTCGCCCAGCAGACCCCACTCGACCAGCTTCTGGGCGAGGACCCGCTGGGCGGCGTCGTGGAAGTCGCGGAAGGCGGCGCCGGGCTTCACGGCCGCGATGCCCGCCTCCTGGGCCTCGTACACCGCGTCGTAGATCTTCCGCTGCAGCGGCGAGAACGTGCCGTTGATGGGCAGCGTGCGGGTCACGTCCGCGGTGTAGAGCTCGTCGGTCTCCACGCCCGCGTCGAGCAGCAGGAGCTCGCCGGAGCGGACCGCGCCGTCGTTGCGAACCCAGTGCAGCGTGGTGGCGTGGGGGCCGGCCGCGCAGATCGAGCCGTAACCGATGTCGTTGCCGTCGACGCGTGCGCGCAGGAAGAAGGTGCCCTCGATGTAGCGCTCGCTCGTGGCCTCGGCCCTGTCGAGGACCTTGACGACGTCCTCGAAGCCGCGCGCCGTGGCGTCGCAGGCCTTCTGCAGCTCGGCGATCTCGAAGGCGTCCTTGACCAGCCGGGCCTCGGAGAGGAAGACGCGCAGTTCCTCGTCGCGCTCCGCGGTGACCTTGTCGGTGAGGGCGGCCTCGATGCCCGCGTCGTGCCCGCGGACGTTGCGCACCGGGCCGGTCGCCTCG